>NZ_JBHJRX010000090.1:0-24694 GCF_042268605.1 Streptomyces sp. NPDC056296
CTCCGGCGGATAGTTCTTCATGACCACGAGATGTCCGTCCTCAGATCCTCAGGATCCAGTGTCTCGTGTGTCCAACATCAGGGGTCAAGGCCCCAGGTCCGAGTCGCCAGACATATGGAACATTGTCTTGAACTGCAACTTCCAAGGATTCTCCTCACCCCACGCCCTCCGCCACAACACCGGCACCCGCTCATGAATCCCCCGCAGCACCCTCAGATGCTCCGGGCTCTCGCACACCGGCGACGTACAGCTGTTGGGATTGATGGCCCGGAACCCGGGGCCATCCAGAGTGAACTCACGCTCGTCGAGCTGGTCGGGTCGTCGAGCTCGGAAAGCGAGACGAGTCGGCCCGCAGGACAGGGCAGTACCGGAAACCGTGAACAGACAAAAGCGGTACTGGTTGTGAACGTCTGGAAACAGCCTCTCCTCGTTCTCCAGATCCAGCACGGTCACCAGCTGCTGCCGATCCACCAGATTCGCGAAAAACCTGGACGTCGTCTTGTCAGTGGCGATCCCCGTAGGCAACACCAGCCCCGACATCCCCTCCGGCGCCAGCAGCAACCGCGCCTTCTCCGCGAAGACGGCATAGGTGTTGACGTCCCCGTGCCCCGTGAGGGGAAATATCCCCGAGTTCCGGAGCATCAGTGTCGTACCGGCCGCTTCGCGCAACGCCACCTGAAAGGCGTCGAACAGCTCCCGTTCTCCCCGCTCCGCGCTCTCCCGCAGCCCGGCGATGCGCTGCTTCCGTTCGCTGGCGTTCGCCGCGTCCGCGATCTCGTCCTCGCCCCGGGCCGCGAACCACTCCTTCTCCTGGATCTTGACCCGCTCCCAGGGCGGGTTGCCGAGCACGCAGTCGAAGCCGCCCTGCCAGCCCGTGTCGGGGTTGTGGTCTTCGGCCTCGTCGTCCTCGACTCGGAAGACGCGCGGGAACTCCAGGTGCCAGTGGAAGAAGCGGTTGCGGCTGACGATCCGGTCGAGCTGTTGCTCACCGGTGAGTCTGTCTTCGTCGTCCTCTTCTTCCGCCGTGACGGCGACCGCCTCCCCCAGATCGCCATCGTTCACCAGTTGCTCAAGGACCGAGCTGGTGACGGCCGGCGGGGCCGCTTCGCTCTTCGGCCACAGGAACGCCGCGCACCAGGCGTCCGCTACACGCTTCAGGCGACGCAAGTGCCGTGATTTGGTGACGTACTCCTCGTAGCGGCGTGCGTGGTCTCGTACGTCCGCGAGTGTGCGGTCAGGGAGCTTGGCGAGCGCCTCGGCCTCCAGGCGGAGTTCCGCTGTTCCCGTTCGTGACAGAGCCGCGCCGATGGCCGTCTGGGTGCCTCTGCCGCCCGAACGCTCCTTCTTGTTGGCGGCCTTTAGGGCAGTGAGGATCCTGGTGTTGTCACCGGCCAGCTTCTTGAACGCACCATCCGGCACCCCCTCCGCGATCAGCTTCGGCGTCGTGCCCAGGAGTGCGTTTCCGACCTTGATGCGGTCGTCCAGGTAAGCCAGGGGCTGGCCGGGCTCCAGGGACTCCAGCCAGAGAGAGACCTTGGCGAGTTCGACGGCCATGGGGTTGATGTCCACGCCGTGGACGCAGTGGCGTACGACGTCGGCCATCGCCGCGCGCACCTTCTCCGGCGCCGGTTCAGGCTCGCCCGTGTCCAGCTCGGCGTACCGGAGTGCGATGCGGCGGGCCGCGGCGACCAGGACGTGCCCCGAGCCGCAGGCCGGGTCCACCGTGTTGATCTTCAGTAGGTCGCGGGGGTTACCGCTCGCCGCGTACCGCTTGATGACCGGGTCGAGGGCCTGGTCGAGGAGCTTCTCGATGAGGACAGTCGGGGTGTAGTAGGCGCCGGTGGTCTTGCGCTTGTTGCCCGCGAGGGTCTGGAGCCGGAAGCGGCCGGTGACGGGATCGCGGCGCGGACGGAGTTCGAGCAGACTCTCGTAGACGCTGCCGAGTTCGTCGGCACCCAGGTGCCGGTAGTCGACGCGCTGCCAGCGCCCGGCCTCGTCACGTACGCGGGCCAGCAGCCGTACGGCCTCCAGCAGGTGCTCGTTGGCGAGTTCCGCGGCGCGCAGTGGTTCGGTCCGGCCCAGCAGGGTGGCGGCGGCCGTGTCGTCCTTCGCCCGGAAGTACAGTCCGCCGAGCTCGGGGAGGGCCAGCCGGGGCTCGCCGCCGTCGGTGCCCAGGGCGTCGAGGACCATGGCCAGGGCACGCCAGAGGTCGGTGTTGCGGTCGCCGGGCCGCCGGAATGCGATACGGCGTAGGCGGCGGGTGGAAAAGTAGCGGGCGAAACGGTCGCGGGCGTCCTGGGTCTCGGACGAGTCCGTCCGGTCGAGCAGGATGCCCCGGTCCTCGGCGACGAACAGGAACACCAGCTGATAGGCGAGGCGGAGCAGTTCGTGGTGGAGCTCCTCAAGGGCCTCAACGCCGCTCCGGCCGCCCCCGGAGACGGCTCGGTGCAGGCCGGGGTTGGCGGCCAGGAAGCCGGTGCCGAGGACGCCGATGGCTTCGGCAACCTGGTCGCGGAGTTTGTCCCGGGCACGCAGGCCGGTCTCGATGGCGTAGGTGCGCAGCCATTCGATGCGGCAGTCGACGGCTGTGAGGGCGGGGGCGTTGGCGTCGGGCGCCGCGTCCTCGTCCCCGAGTTCCGTTTGTGCGGACCAGCCGGCATCGCCTTCCGGCTGCTCCGTCTCACCGGAGTGCTCGGCCTCGGCGTCCTGTGGACTCTGCCCGCCGCGGCCCCGGCGCTTCTTCTCCGGCTTGGCGACCAGCTCGAACCGGGACGCATGCAGCAGAGAGTAGAGCAACACGAAGTCGGCGTACTGCTGGCCGTCGAAGATCGCTTCAAGGTCGAACTCGACGTAGGCCGAACCGACCAGGGCGGTGGAGTCGCGCAGGACGCGCAGCACCTGACCGTTGGAGAGCAGGCCCCACACGTGCTTGCCGGAGACGTTGAGCAGCTCCTGGAGCATGGACTGAGGGGCGCGCCGGTCGCCGACCTTGCGGTCCAGGGGCGTGCCCCAGGCCAGGAGGTGTACTGGCAGATGGTCCTGCCAGCCGTGGCTGGCGCGGCAGGTCTCGTCCCGGCCGGGAACCTGGACGGTCACGCCCGCGCCGCTGAGCCTTCCGTAGCCGA
This sequence comes from Streptomyces sp. NPDC056296, assembly GCF_042268605.1. Lineage (NCBI taxonomy): Bacteria > Bacillati > Actinomycetota > Actinomycetes > Kitasatosporales > Streptomycetaceae > Streptomyces > Streptomyces sp. NPDC056296. Next base: position 3,126 of record NZ_JBHJRX010000090.1, read on the forward strand.
GCTCGGTGAACAGGCGTAGCAGCCAGGCCCTGCGGGTCAGAGTGGTGGCCGTGCTCGTCTCAGGGAGCCTGGCCAAGTCGTCACGGAAAACCCGGTAGGCGCCGGTGAGCGCGGCCCAGGCCCGGCCGGCGGCATCACCGATGCGTTCGCCTCGGTAGAGGCCGTAGTCGGCGGGGGCGCAGCCGGGCAGTTCACGGTCCCCGGCGGCGAGTCTGCCGAGCAGGTCCGCGGTGAGGAGCCGGCCCTCGACACGTACGGCGGAGGAGGTGGCGACCGGGGCCGACACGTCTGTGGTGAAGGTGGTCACCGGGCTCCTCCGGCAGGCACGAAGACGTAGACGCCGAGGCGGTCCGCGGGGCCCGCGAGCGTCACGGTGATCCGGCGGGCCGCCGCGGCGCCCAAGGCACGGCCGCGCTCACCCGCGGCCTCACGGACGCGCAGATGGGCGGCGGCGAGCTGATCGGCCAGTTCCTGGCCGTGCTGACGCAAGTGGTCGCGTACCTCGGGGAGTTCGAGTTCGCCGAGGGCACGCCGCATGGTGCGGTGCCGTAGCTCCGGCATGACGTTGCCATCCGGGGTGGCGGCCAGCAGAGCGGCCGTCTCGGCATCGTCCAGCCATTCGAATCCGCCCTCGTCGTCCGGGCGCCAGGCGAGGACGCGGGCGTCCTCGGCCACGAGTTCCTTGGGACGAGAGGAGTTCTTCAGAGGCAGGCTGAGCTTGAAGCGATAGCGAGCGAGCAGCAGCACCGTGTAGATGTCGACGACCTTGGTACGGATGACACCGAGGCGGCGGGCGGGGCGGTCCTGATCGCGGATGGCCGGGTCGAGCGCGGAGTCCAGCACGTACCGGGCGACGGCTCGGACCGCCGGGTCGGTACGAACCAGCGCCTGTTCGCCCTTGGGTACGGGCAGGTCCTCACGGAAGACGAGCTCACGGGGGCCACCAGTGGTGCGGAATCGTCCTTTGGTCACCGTGCGGGCGCTGGCGCGTCCGCTCCTGGCGGCAGCCGCGACCTGGTCGTCGGCGTCGTAGATGCCAAGGGCGTGGCGCAGCCCTGGGGGGAGCGGGTCGGCCTGGACGGTAAACCCGGCGCCGCGGGGGCCCGTGCGGATGGGGGCACGCAGGGCGGCCAGCGACTCCCGGGTGAAGACTGCGGTGTCACGCGGATCGCCGAGGACTTGCCGCAGGGCTCGGAGCTCGTTCTCGACATCCTGCGGCCGGAGGGCGGAGTGAGCGAACTTGGTGGGGACCTTGGATTCGCGCTCTGCGGCGCTCTCCCATTCACGATGCAGTTCGTCGCGCGCGCGGCCGAGTTCCTCGTCGGTGCCGAAGTCCAGAGCCAGCTGGTCGGGAGCCACCGCTTCGGGCCGGCCGCGCAGCAGGAGGCTGCGGGTGAGCGCGTGCAGGACGCCTTCGCCCGCGTCCGGTACGGGGAGGGCCACACCGGTCTGCCGGGCGATATCCCGGTGCTTGCGGATCAGTACTTCGAGGACGATTCCGTCGATGCCGGTGTCCGTCTCGTACAGGGTGACGACCTTCACATTGTCGCTGCGCTGTCCGAACCGGTCGACGCGGCCCTCACGCTGCTCGTGGCGCGTGGGGTTCCAGGAGAGGTCGTAGTGGAGTACGGCACTGAACCGCTCTTGGAGGTTGACGCCTTCGGAGAGGCAGTCGGTGGCGACCAGCACCTGACGGCCGGGGCGAGCGGACAATTCGGCGACGCGCTTCTCGCGAGCCTCCGGCGGAAGGTCGCCGGTGACCGCCTCGACGTGCACCCGACGCTCGAGTTCCTTCGCTAGGTGCCTGCGCACGTAGCGGGCGGTGGGAATGTAGCGGCAGAACACGATGGGGTCGTACCCCTCGTCGATGAGTGCGGTGACCTCGTCGACGAGCAGGCGCAGCTTGGCGTCATGCTCGGGGCCCGCGAGGGCTGCGGCGCGCTTCGCGAACGCCTTGAGGTGGGGGTCCTGGGGGCGATGGCCGGTGGCCCTGCCCACTACGACCGGCCGGTCCACCGTGCCGTCGGGGTCGGGGGCGGGGGCGGCCGGTGTGGCGGCGCTGTCGGCCGCCGGTTCTTCCGATGCGTCCGCAGTATCCCGTTCTGCCACTTCTGCCGCTTCTGCCGCCTCTGCCGCGGCGAGGCCGTCCTGTGGTGTGAGGACCGCGCCGGGTACGGCATCCAAACCTTCGACGGCCTCCTCATCGGTGGTTTCCAGCACGGACTCGCGGCCGAGCCGGTCGGCCTCCTGGGGGGTGCGGGCCGCGCTGACCGCCGCCCGTGTGGTGAGGGTGGCCTCGGCGGCGTCCGGGGAGGACAGCACGCAGCGCAGCAGGGCGAGGACCGACCACCAGCTCATGCGGTTGCGCAGCTCACCGTCCGTGTGCCGGACCTGCTCCCGGGCGTAGCCGATGACATCGGTCACGAATTCCGCGTAGGCCGGGTCCAGCCGGTAGGGAACTTCGCGGAGCAGCCGGTCGCCGGGGAAGGGAGTGTCCTCGCCGAGGAAGGACTTGATGTCGCGGCGTCTGCGCTGTACCAGGTGACGGGCGAGGCGGTCCCGGTGGGCGGGGATGGTCGGGTCGAGGGCGGCGAGCTTCGGGTCGAGCAGTCCGGTGAGCTTGGAGAAAGCGTCGCTGTCGCCGCTGTGCGGGGTGGCCGTGACCAGCAGCAGGTGGCGCTCGGGGTCTTCCGCGAGACCCTTCAGCAGTTCGTAGCGCTGCTGACGGCCGGCCCCCGCGCCGATGCAGGTGTGGGCCTCGTCGACGATGAGCAGATCGGGGCAGGTACGCAGGAATGCGTCGCGGCGGTCGCGCTGCTTGATGAAGTCGGTGGAGACGATCGTGTACGGGTAGCGGTCGAAAATCGTCTGGTCGGGGTCGAGGATGCCCCGTTCGAGTCGGGCGGCGGTCGAGGGCAGGACGAGTTCCGCGTCGAGACCGAACTTGTCGTGGAGTTCGCGCTGCCACTGCTCGGCCAGTGCCGGGGAGCACAGCACGGAGAGTTTGACGGCCGACCCCTGTTCCAGGAGTTCCCGGGCGATCAGGGCGGCTTCGACGGTCTTGCCGATGCCGACGTCGTCGCCGATCAGAAGCCGCACGGTGTCCATGCGCAGGGCCACCATGAGTGGTACCAGTTGATACTGGCGGGGCTGCACGGCGATCCCGGACAGGCAGCGGAAGGGGCCGGCGCTGGACGTCGCGGTGATCCGCAGCGCTGTGCGCAGCAGGGACGCGGACGCGAAGTCTCCGATGTCCTCGCCGCCGGGGAAGAGCTCCCCGGCAACGGCCTCGTCCGGGTCCGGCAGTGGGGGCAGACTGGGCGCCGCGAAGCCGGGGTCGGCCGTCTCCGTGGGAAAGAGCAGGGTGTCGAGCTCACTGTCCCCGTCGAGCGGACGAGCGACCACGAAATCGTCCGTGGTGCCCGGGAGCACCACCCAGTCGCGGCCCCGGGCCGACACCAGGGAGCCGGGAGCGTGCCGGGGGCTCATCGGGTGCCCCGTCCCGGGCCGAAGACGTTCGGGTGTGCGCGCACCGTACTGTGCCACTCCTTGTCGCTGTCGCTGCCGATTTCGATCACGAGCCAGCTGCGGTTCTCCAGCCTCGTCCTGGCCCGTGTGTCGCGGGTCGTGTCAGGGTTGCCGTGACCGGGAAGATCCAGGAAAACCGCGACGTCCGCATCCGACAAACGGTAAACGAAGTCCGGCACCGCACGTGCCGAGGACACCTCTTCGCGGGTGCCGTCGGGGAGCCGGTAGCCGTTCGCTCCCAGCCACCGCACGAAGTCGCCGCCGCCCGTGTGGGGGCTGCGGGCGGCCAGATCAGCAGCGTGCAGGACTGGATTGACCGCCTGTGGCTGATGCTGAACGGCACGGCTCGCGGCAAGGTCACGGAGCAGGTCGACCGCGGCCAGCCGCCGGATGTCGGGGTGGAAGCGCTGGTTGTGGTAGGTGAGCAGGCAGTCGTAGCAACCGAACTCACAGCGCTCGCGGGCTCCCTTCGCCTGACCGAGGTCCGTGCCGTCCGGTTTGACGTGGATGATCTCCAGGGCTTGTTCGGCCACGGCGGCCAGGGCGTCCTCGTCGTCGTGCAGCAGCCTCAGGACACCCGCGCCGCCTTCCGCTCCCTCGACGAACAGCATGCGCGCCCGCCCGTCGGGGTCGGGGAGGTCCTCACTGCCGAGTTCGGCGTCCTCCAGCTGGTAGTACGCCTCGATACCGCGCTCCAGAGCGTAACGCAGGGTCACGGCGGTGTGGCGATCGACGGCGGCCGCCAGTCTCAGTACGGCGATGTTCTTGCTGTCCTGGACATAGGGGACGACCTTGAACGTGCTGCGGGCGCTGTCGAACGCGGCGAGGGCCTCCTGCTCCGCGGTGGTCTCGGGGCGGTTGGCCGCAGCCCTCCCCTCGCTCAACCAGCGGCCGGAGCCGGGCTCGAGCCAGAATCCGACGTCGCTTCGGATCTTGCGCTTGCGGCGCCCCAGGTTGATCACATGGACAGCGGCATCACCGTACGTCAGCTCGGCGATCGTCCGTTCCGTCCCATCAGGTACGGGCCGCCTGATGTCGGCCGTCAGGCTGCCGTGGTGAAAGCGGTAGGACGTGCGTAGCTCGAACCCTTCCCTGAGCCGCTCTTCCTCGTCCGAGGAGATACGGCGACGGGGCTCGGCATACACCGTGGTGAGCTGCATCAGACGGTTGAGAATCTCGACGAGTGGGGCCTGGCAATGGGCGCAGGTGTCGCGGCCCTCACTGCGTTCGTGCCAGTAGCCGCACGCCCGGCACACCTTGGCGTCGATGGTGGCGATCTGCCCCGGAGTGTCACTGATAGGCACCTGGACGTTCGACACCGTGTAGCGGCGGCCCTCGTGGTAGATCAGGGCACCGGGTCCGAACTCGCCGATGGCGATGAACCGGGGGCGCTGGATGTAGGCCCCGCGCTTCTGCCCGTACCTGCTTTCGCCGCGCTCCCCGGGAACATACGCGGCCAGGGGCAGCCGAGGGAACGAATAGCCGGGCAGGAAGCCCTCGGAGGCGAAATACCGGTAGGTGTAGAAATCGGAGAACGAGTCATCGTTGTTGTCGGAGGTCTCGTTGCGCAGCAGCTTGAGCTGGTTCTCGGCCTGAGCGCGGCGGGCCTGGGCACGGCGCCGGTCGCGGAACGTACCGGACGTGTCGTCGGCGAGGCGGTGCTGCTCGGCCCGTTCTTCGAACGCCCTGCGGTAGAGCCGACGCCATCGGTCACAGGCCTCGTCGAAGCGTCGCAGGGCGTCCCTCACTCGGTCGGTGATCCAACCGTCGTACCACCAGGAAGTGGTGGCGAGGTCGTCCGAGAGGGGAGCGAGCAGCTCAGTGCAGCGGGCGATGGCGCGCTGCCGGGCCGTCTCGCTGTCGAGAGCCGTGGACAGCTTCGGGTGAAGAGGCAGCGGCAGCGGCTCCCCCGGCTTCCCGCCGGCATTGATGTCGATGATGTCCGTCATCGACGAACCCAGGGGTTCCTCCGTCTCGGCCAGCCAGACGGCCTCGACGTGGGAGCGCAACAGGTCCTCGTTGGTGAGGTCGATCCGCGGTGGCGCGACACTGCCGGAGACCATGAGCCCGGAACGGCGGAAATAGTACTGATCGTGGGCGCTGCCCGTGGAGCAGTACGTGGTGACCAAGGCGGGTCTGCCGGAACGGCCCGCCCGGCCGGAGCGCTGCGCGTAGTTGGCGGGCGTGGGCGGAACGTTGCGCATCGCCACGGCATTCAACTCTGCGATGTCGACGCCCAGCTCCATGGTGGGCGAGCAGTAGAGCAGCGGCAAATGGCCTTCCTTGAAGGCTTCCTCACGCACCTGCCGCAGCGTGGAATCGACCTGGGCCGTGTGCTCTCGGGCTTCCAGGCCTCCGAGTTCCGCGGCTGTCTCACGGTAGAGGTCGCGAAAGAACGGGTTGACGCGCCCGGTGGCCTCCGGGTCCAGGGTCTTGCGCACCGGGTCCGGCTCCGCGTTCTCTCCGTCGCCCGGCAGCCAGATCAGAGAGGAGACGCACAGCTGGCGGGCAGGACGCCCGTCCGGCCCCTCGTCCACGACCGTGAGCAGTCCGGTCCTGGTCAGCACTTCCAGTAGAGCGTGGATGACCGCGTCCGCGTCGGCGACGGACATCTCCTTGCCCGCCAGCTGTGGCAGGTCCGCGAAGGCTCCAGGCCTGCGGAGGTAGCGTCCATAGCCGCCCCGGGCGCCGAAGTAGACCGCGTCGGCGGACGGGGCGCCCTTGGGGCCGGGGCCCGCGAACGCGACCCGGGAAGGGGTGCGCGGATCGTTCTCCGGGACGGCCCAGATGCCGGCCAGATGTTTCTCACTGACTGCGACGAGCTGGTCGTGCCCCAGCTTGGTGAGACGCTTCTCGTCGACAGCCAGAGCGCGGCGGAGTTCGTCGAGGAGCGTGCGGGCGATCTCCTCCCGGTGGGCCGGGGTGTCGCCCTCCAGAGCCCAGTGGGTGCTTCGCCACTCCTCCTCGTCGGCGGCGATCTCCACGAGGGAGGTGTAGTCGAAACGGAGCAGACCGGTCTGGGAGAGGTTGGGCATCGTAAGCCGCCAGCCCCGCTCCAGGTCGGCGTAGATCCGGTACGCCAGTGCCGATCGCATCGCGGAAAGAGTGTCCTCGAGCTGCCGGTACTTCACTTCAGGCTTCTGCGCGAAAGCCGTCAGCGGCAGAGCCAGTGCGTCCGTGACGGCCTTGGGCAGGACATCGTGCCGCAGACCTGCCGGGCCCGCATCACGCAGCGCGCGGTACAGCGCGCCCCTGACCTGAGTGACCTGCGCGAAGTCATTGAAGTGTCCGGCCTGCAAGCTGGCGTCCTGACGGTTGTCCACAAAAGTCAGCAACTTGCGGGCGCGCGGCTTCAGTTCGGGCTGACTACGCAGCGAACGTACGACACTGGCGCTCACCAGGGACACGGCAGAGCTGCGGCCCTCGGCGGAGAACGTGGCCAACTTGGCGAAGTCCCGGACGCGCAGCTGCTCGTAACCGACCCGGCACCGCGGGCAGAAGCGGAACGGGGCGGCGATCCACCACGCGCGCAGCCCCGAGCCCGGCTCTGTAGTCACGCCGTCGGGCCCGATCCACACCTCCTGGGGCAGATCACCGGAGCGTCGCTGGACGACGACGCGCTGTCCCTTGTCGTCGGTCTCCACCCAACTGGCGGGAAGCCGGTCCAGAACGTCTTCCCGGGCGTCGGGCCAGGGCCGGTCCTGGTCCACGTACAAGTAACCGTCGCCGGGCTCGGCGGGGCCGTCAGGATCCTGGCGGGCGACGTACCGCCCGGTCCGGGGGCTTCCCTCGACCGTGACGACCGGGAAGTCGTGGCCGCACTCACGGCAGAAAGCGAGCGGGACCAGCGGCCAGTCCGGGTGGCCGGGCACTCTGACCTGGTACTGGCTGGTCAGGTGGCGAACGTCCGATGGTTCGAGACTCGTGTAGACGGTGTCGCCCTTGGACAGGAACTGGTGCAGCCGGAAGGCGAACAGCGGTCGGTCGGTCACCGAGTCCTTGATCCTTGCCCCGGTCTCCAGCATGGCCTCGATCGCACGGACACAGGCGGCCCGATCCTCCCCGCAAGCCCTGTGGAGTTCGACCGCCGCCTCGGGGATGGTGCTGGGGCGGCGCCGCCTGATACGCCCGCTGCCCGTCTCCTTGTCGAGTCCGAAGGTGTCCTCGATCCAGACGGCGAGTGGATCCCGGCTCAGTGGACGGTAGGTATCGGGCAGCTCTGCGGGGTCGGCCGCAGCACGTCGGACGGCCCCGGCAAGCGCCATCCGCCGCTCGGCTTCGGGCAGCGGCCGACCGGGGTCGGTCGCGCGCTGCAGGCTCTCTCCGATCACTCTGTCGGGGCGCACCGGAGTCCCGAACAGGCGGCTGGCGACTTCGGACACCGTCTGTTGGGTCTCGGCGAAGGTCTCGGCAGTGGCCATGGTCGCTGAAGTGCCCACGCACTGAAGGCGGGGCGACTCGCAGGCGTCACGAAGCCTGCGGACGAGGAGGGCGACATCGGCGCCCTGACGCCCCCGGTAGGTGTGAAGTTCGTCCAGTACGAGGAAGCGCAGCCCCTTGGCTGCGGCGATCAGCTGCCGCCGCTCCTCCGGCCTGGTGAGCAGGTACTCCAGCATCATGTAATTGGTGAGCAGAATGTCCGGCTTACGCCTCAGCACGGACTTCTTCTGGTCCTTGCGTTGCTGCCCTGTGTACTGGTCGAAGGTGACCGCATCATGGTGCTCGGTGGGAACCCCCCAGCGGAGGTAGCGCTCCAGCTCGTTCTTCTGACTGTTGGCGAGCGCATTCATCGGATAGACGACAATGGCGGAGATGCCGTCGGGATTGGGCTCGCGCAGTACCGAGTCGACGATGGGAATGAGGTAGGAGAGACTCTTGCCCGACCCTGTGCCCGTCGTCAGGACGTACGAGTCACGGGACCTTGCCGCCTCGATCGCCTCGCGCTGGTGATGGTGAAGGGTGAGCGTACGGCTGCCCGGGTCGTCCTTGTCCCGCTTGTCGCGAAAGTAGGTCTTGCACCCACGGTGCAACACATTGTCGTCGGCGAGTGCGTCGACCGTTCCGCCGCCGCGAAAGTTGGGATTGAGAGAGATCCAGGGATCGGGCCAGCGGGTCTTGTTCTCTCGTTCTAGGTCGAGGTGGTTCCTGATGGCCGGATCGCGCACCCACACCAAGGAGGTCGTGAAGTTGTCGTAGTCCTTGATGAGCTGCCGGTGCGTACCGAACACGTCCATGCTCTCGTCGATCTCCCTTGTGCTCGACTTGTGCTGCGGCCGCACCGGATGGCGGGCAGCGAAAAACGAGACGGGAGGAGGGCCCATTCCCCCCGTGGGCTCCAGTCCTTCACCTTACTGGCCACTGCCGACACTGCTGTCCCACGGGATGTCCTGTCTGGCGCGAATCCATTGGCCGGGTCCGGTGCCGGCGCCCCGTGATTCACTGCGGGACGAACACGACTCGCTCACCATGACTCAGGGAGGCCGTTCGTGGCCCACGAGGTCGATCAGTCATTCCTTGCACTCCCCCTACGAGCCCTCGCCGACGCCGCCCTCGCACGCGCGCGTGCTCTCGGTGCCGAGCACGCCGACTTCCGGCTGGAGCGGGTGCGCGACGCCTCCTGGCGGCTGCGGGACGCCAAGCCCGCCGGGTCCTCCGACACCACCGACCTCGGGTACGCGGTGCGGGTGGTGCACGGCGGTACGTGGGGCTTCGCGTCGGGCGTGGACCTGACGATGGACGCCGCCGCCAAGGTCGCCTCCCAGGCGGTGGCGATGGCGAAGCTGTCCGCGCAGGTGATCAAGGCGGCGGGGTCCGAGGAGCGCGTGGAGCTGGCCGACGAGCCCGTGCACACCGACCGGACCTGGGTCTCGTCGTACGCGATCGACCCCTTCACCGTGCCCGATGCCGAGAAGTCGGCACTGCTGGCCGACTGGAGCGCGCGGCTGCTGGCGGCCGACGGGGTCGACCACGTCGACGCCTCACTGCTCACCGTGCACGAGAACAAGTTCTACGCCGACACCGCCGGGACCGTGACCACACAGCAGCGGGTGCGGCTGCATCCGGTGCTCACCGCCGTGTCGGTGGACGACTCCAGCGGCGAGTTCGACTCCATGCGCACCCTCGCGCCGCCCGCCGGACGCGGCTGGGAGTACCTGACCGGCACCGGCTGGGACTGGGACGCCGAGCTGGCCGGGATCCCGGAGCTGCTGGCCGAGAAGATGCGGGCGCCGAGCGTCGAGGCGGGCCTGTACGACCTGGTCGTCGACCCGTCGAACCTGTGGCTGACCATCCACGAGTCCATCGGGCACGCCACCGAGCTGGACCGCGCCCTCGGCTACGAGGCCGCCTACGCCGGCACCTCCTTCGCCACCTTCGACCAGCTCGGCACGTTGCGCTACGGCTCGGAGCTGATGAACGTCACCGGCGACCGCACCGCCGAGCACGGGCTGGCGACCATCGGTTACGACGACGAGGGCGTCGCGGGCCAGTCCTGGGACCTGGTGAAGGACGGCACGCTGGTCGGCTACCAGCTCGACCGGCGCATCGCGCGGCTCACCGGGTTCGAGCGGTCCAACGGGTGTGCCTACGCCGACTCCCCCGCCCATGTGCCCGTCCAGCGCATGGCCAACGTCTCGCTGCGGCCGGATCCCGGCGGGCTGTCCACGGAGGACCTGATCGGGGGCGTGGAGCGCGGGATCTACGTCGTCGGGGACCGGTCCTGGTCCATCGACATGCAGCGCTACAACTTCCAGTTCACCGGTCAACGGTTCTTCCGGATCGAGAACGGGCGGCTCGCCGGTCAGCTGCGGGACGTGGCCTACCAGGCGACGACCACCGACTTCTGGGGGTCCATGGCGGCCGTCGGCGGGCCGCAGACCTATGTCCTGGGCGGCGCCTTCAACTGTGGCAAGGCGCAGCCGGGACAGATCGCGTCCGTCTCGCACGGCTGCCCGTCCGCCCTCTTCAAGGGAGTCAACATTCTGAACACCACCCAGGAGGCGGGTCGATGAGCGCGGGTACGAACAGGCCGCACGAGATCGTCGAGCGGGCGCTGGAGCTGTCCCGGGCCGACGGATGTGTCGTCATCGCCGACGAGGAGTCCACCGCCAACCTGCGCTGGGCGGGCAACGCGCTCACCACCAACGGCGTCACGCGCGGGCGCACGCTCACCGTCGTCGCCACCGTCGACGGCCGGGAGGGCACGGCCTCGGGGGTCGTGTCGCGCTCGGCCGTGACCGTGGACGAGCTGGAGCCCCTGGTACGCGCCGCTGAGGCCGCCGCACGCGGCGCCGGACCGGCCGAGGACGCGCAGCCGCTGGTCACCGGCGTGCCCGCCTCGCCCGACTTCACCGACGCGCCCGCCGAGACGTCGTCGGCCGTGTTCGCCGACTTCGCCCCGGCCCTCGGGGAGGCGTTCGCCCGCGCGCGTGCGGGTGGCCGGGAGCTGTACGGCTTCGCCAACCACGAGCTGACGTCGACGTACGTCGGTACGTCCACGGGGCTGCGGCTGCGGCACGACCAGCCCAACGGAACGCTGGAGCTGAACGCCAAGTCGCCGGACCGCACCCGGTCGGCGTGGGCGGGGCGCGCCACGCGGGACTTCAAGGACGTCGACCCGGCGGCGCTCGACGCCGAGCTGGCCGTACGGCTCGGCTGGGCCGAGCGGCGGGTGGAGCTGCCCGCGGGCCGGTACGAGACGCTGCTGCCGCCGACCGCGGTCGCGGACCTGCTGATCTACCAGCTGTGGTCGGCCTCGGGACGGGACGCGGCCGAGGGGCGCACGGTGTTCTCCAGGCCGGGCGGCGGCACGCGCGTCGGCGAGCGGCTCGGCGAGCTGCCACTGACCCTGCGCAGCGATCCGCACGAGCCGGGTCTTCAGAGCGCGCCCTTCGTGGTCGCGCACTCCTCGGGCGGCGACCAGTCGGTGTTCGACAACGGGCTGCCGGTCGGGCCCACCGACTGGATCCGCGCGGGCGAGCTGAACCGGCTGACGACCACCCGGCACAGCGCCGGGCTGACCGGGCTGCCGGTGGCCCCGGCGGCCGGCAACCTGATCCTGGACGGCGGCGACCCCGACCGGTCCCTGGACCAGATGGTCGCCGGCACCTCGCGCGGCCTGCTGCTCACCTGTCTCTGGTACATCCGCGAGGTCGACCCGGCGACACTGCTGCTGACCGGGCTGACCCGGGACGGCGTCTACCTCGTCGAGAACGGCGAGGTCGTCGGCGAGGTGAACAACTTCCGGTTCAACGAGTCGCCGGTGAGTCTGCTGGGCCGGGCCACGGAGGCGGGGCGCACGGAGAAGACGCTGCCCAGGGAATGGGGCGACTGGTTCACCAGGGCGGCGATGCCGGCGCTGCGCGTCCCCGATTTCAACATGAGCTCTGTCAGTCAGGGCGTATAACCTCGTAGTCGGCTGTCACCCGACTGCCCGAAGATCATGAACACGCATGAACACGCATGAACACGTAGGAGACACGAGAACCGTGACGGACATCGTCGACGAGCTGAAGTGGCGCGGGCTGTTCGCCCAGTCCACCGATGAGGATGCTTTGCGCAAGGCGCTCGCGGACGGTCCCGTCACGTTCTATTGCGGTTTCGACCCGACCGCGCCGTCCCTGCACGTGGGGCACCTGGTGCAGGTGCTCACCGTGCGCCGGCTCCAGCAGGCCGGTCACCGGCCGCTGGCGCTGGTCGGCGGCGCGACGGGCCAGATCGGTGACCCGCGCCCGACCGCCGAGCGCACGCTGAACTCGCCGGAGACCGTCGCGGGCTGGGTGGCGCGGCTGCGCGGCCAGATCGAGCCGTTCCTGTCCTTCGAGGGCGCGAACGCGGCCGTCATGGTCAACAACCTCGACTGGACCGAGGGGCTCTCCGCGATCGAGTTCCTGCGGGACATCGGCAAGCACTTCCGGGTCAACAAGATGCTGACCAAGGACTCCGTCGCGCGGCGGCTGGAGTCCTCCGAGGGCATCAGCTACACGGAGTTCAGCTACCAGCTGCTGCAGGCCATGGACTTCCTCCAGCTCTACCGGAGGTACGGCTGCACGATGCAGCAGGGCGGCAGCGACCAGTGGGGCAACCTCACGGCCGGCCTGGACCTGCTGCACCGCCTGGAGCCGGACGCCACCGCGCACGCCTACGCGACGCCGCTGATGACCAAGGCGGACGGCACCAAGTTCGGCAAGACCGAGGGCGGCGCCGTCTGGCTCGACCCGGAGATGACCACGCCGTACGCGTTCTACCAGTTCTGGCTGAACGTGGACGACCGGGACATCTCGAAGTACATGCGCATCCTGTCCTTCCGCTCCCGTGAGGAGCTGGAGGAGCTGGAGCGGCAGACCGAGGAGCGTCCGCAGGCCCGGGCGGCGCAACGCGCGCTGGCCGAGGAGCTGACGACGCTGGTGCACGGCGCCGACCAGACGGCCGCCGTGATCGCCGCGTCCAAGGCCCTCTTCGGCCAGGGCGACCTGACGGAGCTGGACGACCGGACGCTGGCCGCGGCCCTCTCCGAGCTGCCGCACGCCAAGGTCGCCGAGCTGGGCCCGGTCGTGGACCTGTTCGCCGAGGTCGGCCTCGTCGCCAGCAAGTCCGCCGCCCGCCGCACGGTCAAGGAGGGCGGCGCCTACGTGAACAACGCCAAGGTCACCGGCGAGGACGCCGTCCCCGCCAAGGAGGACCTGCTGCACGGGCGCTGGCTGGTGCTGCGCCGCGGCAAGAAGAACCTGGCCGCGGTGGAGGTCACCGGCGCCTGAGCGCGCGTGCGAGGGGGGTTTCCGGTGCGTTGCGGCTCGCCGGAGGCCGCCCCTTCGCCGTACGGCGTCGGTGCGGGCGGTCAGGCTCGCTCGCGCATCTTCTTCTTGCCGCGCACCGACATGTAGATCGCGTCACCGACGGCGACGATGATGATCGCGGCCACCAGCTGGAACAGGTGCCGCCACCAGTCGATGCCGGAGGTCGACTCGACCCCGACGCCACGCGCGATCGCGTTGCCCGCGATGGCGCCGAGCATGCCGAAGATGGTGGTCAGCCACAGGGGGCTGTGCTGCTTCCCGGGAATGATCGCCTTGGCGATCAGACCGAGCACGAATCCGACGATGATCGCCCACAACCAGCCCATGACTGCCTCCTCATACGGCTCTACGCGAGCATTACCGCCAGTGTTCGGCCGTACCGCGTACGGCGCATGCCGGATACGGCCGAACGAGGTACCCGGCTACGCGGTGCGGCGCACGCCGTGCGCGCGGGTCGGGGGTGCCCCGGTCTCGTAGGCGGCGCAGGTGCGGCGTAACGTGGAGAATTGTCCGGGACCGGAGTCCCCGAGCGGCCGCGGACGGGAGCGGGCGGGGAGAGTCCGATGCGGGCGGATGGTGGAACCAGATGCGGAAGCAGAGTGCCGACGGCAGTGCCGAGGTGTTCCGGATCACCGGGGCCCGGACGGGTCTCCAGGAGGATGTGCGCGGGCGGCAGCGCCGGTACATCATCTCGATGTCGGTGCGCACGGTGTCGGTGGTCCTCGCGGCCTGCCTGTGGAACGTGGAACGGCACGTCGCGATCGTGGCCCTGGTCCTCGGCGCGGTCCTGCCGTACGTCTCGGTCGTGATCGCCAACGCCGGGCGCGAGAACGCGCCATCGTTGCCGTCGACGTTCGTCACCGTGCCGACCCCGCCGATGATCATGCCGCCGCGGGCCGACGACGGGTCCGCCGACGGGTCCGCGGAACCCGGCCCGGAAGATGTGGTGTCCGACCCGGCGCCGGGCGCGGCGGGCGAGCCCCGCGGCAGACCGTGACCGCGAGTGTCCGCCGGGGGCGGGCGTCGATTCCGCGCCAGGCCTGAGAAATCCTCAGATCAATCATGTTGTTCCGGTGCCGGGCGATGGGGGACCCGTGACATACTTCGTACGCGCTCCGCATCCCCCGTCGGAGCGACAGACCGACGCCGGGCAGCTCCCCCCGTGGCTGCTCGGCGTCGCCTTGTTTGTGGACCTGTGAGACGACTGTGAGTGACGAGACCACCCCGATCTGCTCCGCCAAGGGCTGCCGCACCGCCGCCGTGTGGGTGCTGGCGTGGAACAACCCGAAGGTCCACACGCCGGAGCGCCGCAAGACGTGGATCGCGTGCGAGGAGCACCGGGAGCACCTGTCCCAGTTCCTCGGCGTTCGGAATTTCCTGAAGGACGTGGTCCCGCTGGCGGACTGGGAGTCCGACGGAGGCTCCCAGCCGCTCCACTAGCCTCCGCTAGCCGCCGATCGCCGACATCGGCCGGTCGGGCTGGACGAAGGTCGGGTCGTCGAGGCCGGCGCCGGCCTTCTTGCCCCACATGGCCAGCCGCCAGATCCGGGCGATCTCCTCGTCGGGTGCGTCGGAGCGCAGGGCGGCGCGCAGGTCGGTCTCCTCCGTGGCGAACAGGCAGGTGCGCACCTGACCGTCGGCGGTCAGGCGGGTGCGGTCGCAGGCCGAACAGAACGGGCGGGTGACGGAGGCGATGACGCCGACGCGGTGCGGGCCGCCGTCCACGAGCCAGCGCTCGGCGGGGGCCGAGCCGCGCTCGTCGGAGCCCTCGGCGGTCAGCTCGAAGCGGCTGCGCAGGGAGGCCAGGATGTCACCGGCGGTGACCATGCCCTCGCGCTTCCAGCCGTGCTGGGCGTCGAGCGGCATCTGCTCGATGAAACGCAGCTCGTAGTCGTGCTCGACGGCCCAGGCCAGCAGGTCGGGGGCCTCGTCGGCGTTGAGTCCCGGCATCAGGACGGAGTTGACCTTCACCGGGGTCAGGCCGGCCTCGCGGGCGGCCTCCAGGCCCTCCAGGACGTCCTTGTGGCGGTCCCGGCGGGTGAGGGTCTTGAAGACGTCCGGGCGGAGCGTGTCCAGGGAGACGTTGACCCGGTCGAGGCCCGCGGCCTTCAGGGCCGGTGCCGTGCGCCTGAGGCCGATGCCGTTGGTCGTCAGCGACATCTGGGGGCGCGGCTCCAGGGCGGCGACGCGCTCGACGATGCCGACGAGGCCGGGACGCAGCAGGGGCTCGCCGCCGGTGAAGCGGACCTCCTCGATACCGAGGGAGGTGACGGCGATGTCGATGAGGCGGACGATCTCGTCGTCCGTGAGCAGGTCGGGCTTGGCCAGCCACTGGAGGCCCTCTTCGGGCATGCAGTAGGTGCAGCGCAGGTTGCAGCGGTCGGTGAGCGAGACCCTCAGGTCGGTGGCCACTCGGCCGTAGGTGTCGATGAGCACGTGGGCCCCCTCCCTCGACGCGGATCGGTGGAGCACTTCTCTCCTCCGACACCTGCGAGCCTACGTGACCGGTCCGACATCGACAGCGGCCCGATCCCACGACGTACGACGCGGCCGCGTCGTAGGGATCTACGAGCGGCCGCGTCGGTGCTGGTCGGGCGGGTGACTCAGTGCGCTCCGGTGCCGGTCAGGGACCGGACCTCCAGCTCCGCATACTTCGCCACGTTGGGCTCCTCCTTCGACAGGATCGTGCCGAGCCAGCCCATGAGGAAGCCGAACGGGATGGAGATGATGCCCGGGTTCTTCAGCGGGAACCAGGCGAAGTCGACGTCCGGGAACATCGCCTTCGGGTCGCCGGAGACCACGGGCGAGAACAGCACCAGGCCGACGGCGACGATCAGGCCGCCGTAGATCGACCACAGGGCGCCCTGGGTGGTGAACCGCTTCCAGAAGAGGCTGTAGAGGATGGTCGGCAGGTTGGCGGACGCGGCGACCGCGAAGGCCAGGGCGACCAGGCCGGCCACGTTCAGGTCGCGGGCGAGGGCGCCGAGCGCGATGGAGACGATGCCGATGAAGACGGTCGCCCAGCGGGCCGCCCGCATCTCCTCCTTCTCGGTGGCCTTGCCCTTGCGGATGACGTTGGCGTAGATGTCGTGCGCGAAGGACGAGGACGAGGCCAGGGTGAGGCCGGCGACCACGGCGAGGATGGTCGCGAAGGCCACCGCCGAGATCGTGGCGAGCAGGATCGCGCCCCAGGCCGAGTCGACGCCGCCCACGTGCAGGGCGAGCAGGGGCGCGGCCGTGTTGCCGGACGGGTTGGACGCGATGATCTCCTTCTGCCCGACGAGCGCCGCGGCGCCGAAGCCGAGCGCGATGGTCATCAGGTAGAAGGCGCCGATGATGCCGATCGCCCAGTTCACGGACTTACGGGCGGCCTTGGCGTTGGGGACCGTGTAGAAGCGGATCAGGATGTGCGGCAGGCCGGCCGTGCCGAGCACCAGGGCGATGCCCAGGGAGATGAAGTCGAGCTTGGTGGTGCCGCTGCCGCCGTACTGGAGGCCGGGCTCCAGGAAGGCAGCGCCCTTTCCGCTGTTCTCGGCGGCCGTGCCGAGCAGGTCGGAGATGTTGAAGTTGAACTTCAGCAGCACCAGGAAGGTGATCAGGATGGTGCCGCCGATCAGCAGCACGGCCTTGACCATCTGGACCCAGGTGGTGCCCTTCATGCCGCCGATGGAGACGTACACGATCATCAGCAGGCCGACGAGGGCGACGATCAGGATCTTGCCCGCGTCGGAGGTGATGCCGAGCAGCAGGGAGACGAGGATGCCCGCGCCCGCCATCTGGGCCAGCAGGTAGAAGATCGACACGACGATGGTGGAGGTACCGGCGGCCGTGCGCACGGGGCGCTGGCGCATGCGGTACGCGAGGACGTCGCCCATCGTGTAGCGGCCGGAGTTCCTCAGCGGCTCGGCCACCAGGAGCAGGGCGACCAGCCAGGCGACCAGGAAGCCGATGGAGTAGAGGAAGCCGTCGTAGCCGAAGAGGGCGATGGCGCCGGCGATGCCGAGGAAGGACGCGGCCGACATGTAGTCGCCCGAGACGGCGAGTCCGTTCTGGAAGGCGCTGAACTGGCGGCCGCCCGCGTAGAAGTCGGCGGCGTCCTTGGTCTGGCGGCCCGCCCAGACGGTGATACCGAGCGTCGCGAGGACGAAGACCGCGAACAGCGTGATGATCAGCGGGCGGTGCTCGCTGGCCTCGTTCGCGGCCAGCTCGGCGGCGAGAACGGTCTGTGCGGGGCTCATGCGCCGCCCTCCATCCGGGACTTGATGGCCTCAGCCTTGGGGTCGAGCTTCGCGGCGGCATACCGCGAGTACCACCAGGCGATGAGGAACGTGGTGACGAACTGGGCGATGCCGAAGACGAAGGCGACGTTGATGTTGCCGAACAGCTTGGTGCCCATGAAGCCGCCGGCGTAGTTCGACAGCAGCACGTACAGCAGGTACCAGGCCACGAAGGCGATCGTCAGCGGGAACGCGAAGGAGCGGAAGGAGCGGCGCAGTTCGGCGAACTCAGCGCTCTGCTGCACTTCGGAGAACTCCTCGGCGGAGGGAAGTGGGCGTTCCTCTTTCGAGGGGGGTGGTGCGTCGGTGGCCACGGAGTCTCCTCGTACGACGGACATGACGGCTTGGACCTCGGTGTTCTCGCGGGAAGCTGGTCGTGCTCGGGCTTCCTGTCCAACGACACGGCGCCCCGCGGGGCCCGGTTCAACGCCCGGGGAACTTTCCGAAGTCACCCGTGGCGGGTCATTGCTGGCCAGCGGCTCCTGGGGATAGCTTCGCCCTGCACCACTCCGTCATGTACCTGCCCGAGCACCACCTGTGTCTCGGGCCGGTTTCGTTTCCGGATGATGTGGAGACCCCATGGATCATCTGTTTGCGCCGCGTTCGTCGCCACGTTCGTCGCGGTCCACGCGTTCCAGACGGCGGCTCGCCCTCGCCGTACCCGTCGTACTGTCGATGACCGCGTCGCTCGGCTTCCTGCCGGCGGCCGCCTCGGCCGCCCCGGGCGCGGAAGCCGCCGCGGAAGCGGCGCGGGCCGACCGGGCGGCGGACGCGCCCAGCCTGGCCTACGTCGTCAACACGAGGACGGACCACCGCACGATCGCGTCGGTGAAGCGGGCGATAGCCGAGGCCGGCGGCAGTGTCGTCACCACGTACCAGAAGATCGGCGTGATCGTCGTCCACTCGTCGAACCCGGAATTCGGCGAGCAGATACGCGAGGCGCGCGGAGTGCGGTCGGCGGGCGCGACCCGTACCGCGCCGCTGACCGCCGCCGGGACGACGGACCAGGGCGCCGCCGAGCTGCTCACCGCCGAGCAGGCAGCGCGGACCGCGAAGGCGTCGAAGGCCGCAGGTGCCGGCGAGCCGCTGGAAGCGGACCAGTGGGACCTGCGCGCGATAGGCGCCGACAAGGCCGCGAAGATCAACCCGGGCAGCTCCCGGGTCACCGTCGCCGTGATCGACACCGGCGTCGACGACACCCACCCCGACCTCGCCCCGAACTTCTCCGCCTCGCAGTCCGCCAACTGCGTCGGCGGCAAGGCGGACACCAGCGAGGGCGCCTGGCGGCCGTACACCGCCGACGACTACCACGGCACCCACGTGGCCGGTGAGATAGCCGCCGCCCGCAACGGCATCGGCGTCGCCGGTGTCGCGCCGGGCGTGAAGGTCTCCAGCATCAAGGTGAGCGACCCGGACAACGGGCTCTTCTACCCCGAGAACGTCGTCTGCGCGTTCATGTTCGCCGCCGACCACGGCGTGGAGATCACAAACAACAGCTACTACGTGGACCCCTGGCTGTACAACTGCATGGACGACCCGGACCAGCGCGCGATCGTCGACGCGGTCAACCGGGCCCAGCTCTACGCCCAGCGCAAGGGCACCCTGCACCTCGCCTCCGCCGGCAACTCCAACCACGACCTGGACTCCGACGCGATCGTCGACGACTCCAGCCCCGACGACTCCACGCCGGTCACGCGGACCATCGACCCGCACGAGTGCTTCGACGTGCCGACCCAGCTGCCGGGCATCGTCACGGTCAGCGCGACAGGCGTCGACAAGGAGAAGTCCTACTACTCCTCGTACGGCAAGGGTGTCGTGGACATCGCGGCGCCGGGCGGCGACGCGCGCTACCAAATCCCGGACACGCCGTCGAAGAACGGCCGCATCCTGTCGACCATGCCGAACAACGAGTACGCCTGGCTCCAGGGCACCTCGATGGCCTCGCCGCACGCCGCGGGCGTCGCCGCGCTGCTGAAGTCGGAGTACCGGCACGCGTCCCCGGCGATGCTCCAGGCGCTGCTGAAGGCCCAGGCGGACAACCCGGGCTGCCCGGCCTCCTACGACCAGGACGGCGACGGCGCGCAGGACGCCACCTGCGAGGGCGGCAAGCGGATCAACGGCTTCTACGGCTTCGGCATCGTCAACGCGCTGCGCGCGGTGAAGTGACCGGCACGCACCTCCCCCGTCCGGGGTTTCCACTCCCTCTTCCGCGAACCAACTGGAGACATCGCACATGACAGCGCCCCACCCGCGTCACCGTCGTGCCCTCGCGATCCCGGCCGGCCTGGCCGTGGCAGCGTCCCTCGCCCTCCTGCCGGGCGTCCCGGCCTCCGCCGCGGAGGCCGCCGAGGCCTCGGGGGCCGCTCAGGCCGCGTCCTCCGTCTCGGCCGACTCGGCGTCCTCGCTCAGCTACGTCGTCAACGTCCGCCCCGGGCACGGCCCCTCGGCGCACGTGAAGCGGGCGATAGCCAAGGCCGGCGGCACGATCGTGACGTCGTACGACCGGATCGGCGTGATCGTCGTCCACTCCGCCAACGCGGACTTCGCCAAGACCGTCCGCAAGGCGCGCGGCGTGCAGTCGGCCGGTGCCACCCGCACCGCGCCGCTGCCCTCGGCCGCCACGACGGACACGGGCGCGCCGAAGGTGCTCAGCGGCAAGGAGATCGCCGCCGCCGAGGCCGCCGAGGGGCAGGACCCGTTGCAGCCCCTCCAGTGGGACCTGCCCGCCATCAAGGCGGACAAGGCGCACGAGAGGTCGCTGGGCAGCAGCAAGGTGACGGTCGCGGTCATCGACACCGGCGTGGACGACACCCACCCGGACATCGCCCCGAACTTCGACCGGGACGCCTCCGTCAACTGCGTCTCGGGCAAGCCGGACACCGCCGACGGCGCCTGGCGGCCGAGCGCGGCGGAGAGCCCGCACGGCACGCACGTGGCCGGGGAGATAGCCGCCGCCAAGAACGGCGTCGGCATGACCGGTGTGGCGCCCGGGGTGAAGGTCGCCGGCATCAAGGTGTCCAACCCGGACGGCTTCTTCTACACCGAGGCCGTGGTCTGCGGCTTCATGTGGGCGGCCGAACACGACGTCGAGGTGACCAACAACAGTTATTACACTGACCCCTGGTACTTCAACTGCAAGGACGACCCGGACCAGAAGGCGCTCCTGGAAGCGGTCACCCGGGCCTCGCGGTACGCGGAGCGGAAGGGCGCGGTCAACGTCGCCGCGGCCGGCAACGAGAACTACGACCTCGCGGCCGACGAGATCACCGACCCGGTCTCCCCGAACGACTCCACGCCCTCGGACCGGGTGATCGACCCGTCCGAGTGCCTGGACATGCCGACCCAGCTGCCGGGTGTCGTCACGGTCGCGTCGACCGGCGCGAAGGACCTCAAGTCGTCCTTCTCCAACCACGGTCTCGGTGTCATCGACATCGCCGCACCCGGCGGCGACTCGACGGCCTACCAGACGCCGGAGCCACCCGCCACCAGCGGACTGATCCTGGGCACGCTGCCCGGCGGCAAGTGGGGCTACATGGCCGGTACGTCGATGGCGTCGCCGCACGTCGCGGGCGTCGCCGCCCTGATCAAGTCGACGCACCCGTACGCCTCCCCGGCCATGGTCAAGGCCCTGCTGTACGCCCAGGCCGACGCCACGCCGTGCACCAAGCCGTACGACATCGACGGCGACGGCAAGGTCGACGCGGTGTGCGAGGGCTCGAAGAACCGCAACGGCTTCTACGGCTGGGGCATGGCCGACGCGCTGGACGCGGTGACCTGGTAGGCGGCACACGCTCGTGAAGCGGGCCGGGAGCAGTTCCCCGGCCCGCTTCCGCATTCTGCCGTGCGGCAGGGTCTTTGCCATGCAGACGTACGAGGACCTAGGTGTGCTGTCCCGGGACGTTGGTGACACGCGTGCTGGGTGCTTGAACAGGTGAGGGCCTTCTGGGTTCGGTGTGGATTGCGACATCTA
>NZ_JBHJRX010000091.1:0-24681 GCF_042268605.1 Streptomyces sp. NPDC056296
AGACAGGCAAGCCCTCGATCAAGTAGACATGGACGAGGTCAGGACCTGGGGAATTACGTGACGCCGGGCCCGGGGAATTACGTGATCGTTCACATCGTTGCCCTGGTGGTGCCAGGTCGACGTCGGTCGGTCGGTGCCCTTAGGCTCGTTGAACATGCTGATGGTGCCTCCTTGGGGAGTGACTGTCGGTTTCTTCACTGGGCGGCTCCCTGCTCCAACAGGGGGCCGTCGCCCGTTTGCGGGGCGGCGGCCTGCGCCGCGCCCGACCCGTGTTTGCGCCGGACCGGGAGTCATGGGGCCGGGACGTAGCGTCCCGGCGGTGTTCATTGCCGGGCCATCGTCCCCGAGAGCACGGGGACACCGGAGGCGATCCGCAGCGCGGTGCTGGCGGCCCCCGCCGGAGTCCAGGCGGCGGCCGCCGCCTCCCGGTCCGTCTTGTTGACGTTCAGGTCGAACGGCGCGGCGAGCGCCCAGCGCACACCCGTGCTCTGGCCGAAGATGGAGGAGCCGTCCAGATACTGCTCAGTGAGGAACTCGTACAGCAGCCCCTTCGCCTTCAGCTCCGTGATGCCGCGCCCGACGGTTGCCGGGGAGATCCCGTACCAGGAGGCGAACTGCTTGTCCTTGTACAGGACGAAGGACCGGCTGCGCTGGCTCATGAAGATGAACAGCATCGCCTTCTCCGGCATCGTCAGCGACTTGTAGTAGTCCTGCTCCCAGTACGCGAAGGGCACCTTGAAATAGATGTCCTTGCGGGAGCCCTCCCAGTTGCCTGACGGCAGCGTGTACGGGTCCCCGGAGCCGTCTTCGAGCAGCTTGGTGATGCGGGTCATCCGGCCGTCCGGCGCCGTGCTGATCAGTTTCAGCTTCTTCAGCTTGGCCAGGTGCCGGGAGACCGCGGCGCTCGCCGTGCCGTCGGTGGCGAACGAGATCCCTGCGGCGCGGCCCCATGTCTCGGACCGGCGAGTCACGCCCCAGTCGCCGTCGACGCGACCGCGCGGGAGTGGACCCCGTGCGGCGACGCAGTGGACCAGGAGGAAGAGCTCCAGCCGCTCGGGGCTGCGCAGCAGGTGACGGAGGGGGCCGGGCTGCGTGACCAGGCGGGGGCCGGGGCGGGCGTCCTGGACGAACGCACGCCGGATGGGGACGGCACGGCTGGAGCGCTTGGACTCGTCCAGCAGCATCCGTATCGTGTCGTCCTGGCTCACGGCCTTGTCCCGCTTGAGCACGGTCAGTTCGGTGTTCACGGGCCCAACTATGCGCCCCAGCGCGGGCGGTTCGGGTGTCGGTTACGGGAGCGCACGCCCGGCCGGACGCCCGCTCAGCTCGGCTAGTCGGAAAACATGTGAACACTGATGACCCCGGTAGGAAACCTTTGTTCCCCAAAAGCCGCAGGCAGGCCCGCATCTGATGCTCGGAACCATTGCGTGTTCAGATTGCGATCTTTGGCGTTCTGGACGTCAACATTTGACAATTTCATCTCATAACTCCGTGCTCGGGAGGAGACGCCCCACGAGTGGGTCCCGCACCGGCCCGGCCGACCTAGACGACGTCCGCCCGCCCGTGCCGACAGCACGAGGCCCCAGGCCTTTTGAAGAGAGGACCCGGGGGCTGGCGCGGTGGGAGGGAGCAGGCAGAGGCTTTCTCAGTAGTCGTCCCGTTCGGAGGGCGGTCCGTACTGCTCGATGAGGTCGCAGGCACAGGTGCCGCCGCCGTACAGCGTCTTGTCGCACTCGTCATGGTGGTGCTGCACCGGCGGCTTCGGCGGCGCGGTCCGTGCGAAGCCGCCCTTCGTCGGCTGGGCCGGGACGGCCTGGGCGGTCGGCGCCGACGCCGCCCCCGCCCAGTCGACGCCCAACTCAGCCAGGGCCGACCGCTGGTCCGCAGTGAGCTTGTGTGAGGTTCGGCCGTGATGTCACTGGGATGTTCGGCTTCGTATGTCACTGACCTGTAGGCGTGTTGGCGCTGTTCAGGGGCGGTTGGATCGATCGATCATGGTGACAGTACCCCGAACATGCAGTGACCTGAGGCCGTATCGGCCGGTGTCACGTTCTTCGTATCTCCTTTGTCTTCCTGGTCTTCGTGGAGTCGTGGGCTCACTGGGCCTGCTGCCCTTCATGGGACACGCAGCCGCGATCGACAGGGGCTGGACTTGGCGGAATTGTCAGAGCCGAAGGCCATCATGGGTGCCATGACCGACCCAAAGTCCTCGGATATCGAAGTCCTGGTGGCCTTCTCGCCGGAAGAGTATGCCGTGATCAGCGAGCACGCAGCCGAGCTCGACGTTCCCATCGCAACGTACGTCCGGCAGGCCGCCGCGAGACAGGCACGCGACGGACAGCTCAAGCGTCAGCTCCTCCAGGAAGCGGCACAGAAGCAGGACCCGGCGGCTGAGCCGTTCGTGATCAGCAGCCTGCTCATCGACGACATCCTCGACAGGGATCCCACGACGCTCACTCAGGCGGAGAAGGAAGCCCGAACCCGGGAAGCCGCCCGGGAATGCGGGATCGAGTACACCCCCGTAGTCCGAGACCTGGGCAACGCACTCTGGGCGAAGATCGAAGCCTTCCAAAGCGACACGTCGACCAGCCCCACGAACCGGAAGCACGACTGAACGAAAGCATTTCTGAGCTCAGCGACACACGCCTATGGTTTTCCTTCTGTGCCGAGCGGAGCGTTAAAGGAAACAGCCACTTCGCTCTCCTGGGCGGCACGCGCGTTGATCCTCCCAATCCACCAGCCGCGAGGACCTGACTCGGAACACACTGACTTGACGCCCGAAGGCCGGGGCCTCATTGCGGAGCCACGGAAACGGTAACGGGTGGGGTGGTCCAGCGAAGACCAACGCTGCCGGCAGTGTCCGGCGGTTCTTGGCAGGTGAACCGTTCCGGGTTTGATCGAGGCTCGATCTTTTGGAAGGATCGAGTCCGTTATGGCGAAGCAATACCCCAAGGAGCTCAAGGAGCGGGCCGTGCGTCTGGTCCTGGAGACTCGTGATCAGTACAAGACCGAGTCCGCAGCTATCCGCTCGATCGGAGCGAAGCTCGACATCGGGCCGGAGTCCCTGCGGAACTGGGTGCGTCAGGCCGAGGTCGACGCCGGCGCCCGGACCGGGACCACGACCGAGGAATCCGCCCAGCTCAAGGCCCTCAGGAAAGAGGTCGCCGAGTTGAAGCGGGCGAACGAGATCTTGAAGGCTGCGGCGAGTTTCTTCGCGGCCGAGCTCGACCGGCCACACACACGCTCGTAGCGTTCATCGACGAGCACCGGGACCGCTTCGGCGGAGTCGAGCCGATCTGCAGGACGCTCACCGAGCACAACTGCAGCATCCACCCGTCCACCTATTACGCGCACAAGAAGCGTCTGCCGTCGGCCCGCTCACTGCGGGACGCGGAACTGGCACCGCTCATCACCAAGATCTACCGGGACAACTACAGCGTCTACGGAGCCCGCAAGATCTGGGCCGAACTGAAACGGCAAGGACATCAGGTGGCCCGGTGCACCGTCGAGCGCCTGATGAAGGCCGAAGGCATCACGGGAGCGGTGCGCGGGAAGAAGGTCGTCACCACCAGGGCGGACAAGGAAGCAGAGCGGGCCCCGGACCGGCTGGGCCGGCAGTTCGTGGCCACAGCCCCCAACCGGGTCTGGGTCGCAGACTTCACCTACGTGGCCACCTGGTCCGGCACCATCTACGTCGCCTTCGTCGTCGACACCTTCTCCCGCCGGATCGTCGGCTGGTCCGCCTCGACGAACAAGCAGACCCCGCTGGTGCTGTCCGCACTCGAAATGGGCCTCTGGCAACGTGACAGAGCGAACACCCCTGTCGTCGCACGGCAGTTGATCCATCACTCCGACGCCGGATCGCAGTACACCAGCTTCCGCCTCGCCGCCCACCCGGCCTCCGAACAGATCGCGGCATCCATCGGCACCGTCGGCGACGCCCTCGACAACGCCCTGATGGAATCGACGATCGGCCTGTACAAGACCGAACTCATCAAGCCTCAGCGGCCCTGGAAGGCCCTCAGCGACGTCGAGTTGGCCACGGCGGAGTGGGCCGACTGGTACAACCACCGCCGACTCCACGGTGAGATAGGCCACGTCCCGCCAGCCGAATACGAAGCCGTCTATTACCAGCGGCAGCCAAATCTGCAGGTCACAGCCACAATCTAGAGTCTCTACCGAATCCGGAACGGTTCAAGGTGCTGCGGGGGAGCGCGTCGGGCGGTGGCGGTGTCGCGGAGCCTGGCTGGGTGCGGATTCCCGCGGCGATGCCCGAGGGTCGTTAGCACGTGCGTCCATCGAACTGGCGGGAACGTTCTGCTGTCACCCGCCCGAGTGAGCGGCTGAGCTGGAAGCCCACGCGCAGCTCATAGCCTCGCAGCAGACGCACCCGTCACACACGTGCGTCAGGCTGAACTGCTCTGTGTCCACCCATTGTTGGAGGCTCTACGTGATCACCGTGCCGTTATCCGCCCACCCGCCCCAGGGGTGCCGGTACCGGTGACGACGCTGGACGACGTCTCCAAGGAGGGCTTGGGCCGTCATCGGGACGAACTACGTCCCGCTGCGGTGGCCCGGCTGCTGCAGTTGCGCGGGGCGGGGGAGTTGACGACCGCGCATGTGCGGCTGGTCGCCGAGTCGCTGGATGTGAGCGTGCGGCAGGTGTGGCGCTGGTTGGCGCAGGCCGAGGAGACCGGTTCCACGGAGAAGCCCGAGCGCCGGCGGTTTCGGATCACGGACGAGATCATCGATGTCCTCGCCGACTACCAGGGCAACGTCAAGCGCGCTCACGAGCACTTGGTGCGCGTGGCCGAGGAGGCGGGGGAGAAGCCGATCGGTCTGACCACGCTGCACGACGCCATCGCCCGTGACCTCGATCCCGGGTTCATGGCGGGCCTTCGGGAGGGCATTCCGGCCGCCCGCGGTTTCGACCCCGCCTTCCAGCGGCCGGCGGTGGCCCGGAACCAGGTGTGGGAAGGGGACCACAAGCAGGCTCCGCTCGTCGTGATGATGCCCGACAAGAAGCTGTCGAAGGTGTGGGTGACCTGGTTCGAGGACCGCGGTACCAGCTACGTGATGGGCTGGGCGGTCACTGCCGGCTCCGCGCACCGCGGCTCGGTCCTGGCGGCGGTGCGGGCGTCGGTCCTGCGGGAGGATCCTTATGGGCCGGCCGGGGGACTGCCACATCTGGTACGGGTCGACGGCGGCGCCGACTTCCTGTCCAAGACCGTCCGGCGGGCCTTCGGCCTGCTGGGGGTGCCGGTGCACCGAGTGCGCAGTGCCCGCCACAAAGGCGGTATCGAGCGGCTGAACCGCACCAGCATGACCCGCTTCTTCGCCGACCTGCCCCGCTACACCAAGGCGCCCCTGCTTGATCACCGCCGCCGCGTCGGCGAGAGTGACCCGCCGTTGACCTTCGAGGCGTTCGTGGAGCGCCTGGGGGAGTGGGTCACCGAGCACAACACCAAGCATGTGGTGAAACGTACCGGGGTGACGCCGCTTGAGGCGTGGCTGGCCGACCCCACCGAGATCCGTCCCGAGCCCACCCCGGCCGAGCTGCGTGCGTTCATGCTGGAGAGCGACCACAGGCCCCGGAAGATGACCAGTCACGGGGTGGAGTTCGCTGGCCGCTGCTACATGCCGGAGAACGGTGTCGGCCGGATCGGGGTTGAGGTGCGGGTGCGGTGGATGCCGCACCACAGCCACGAGATCGACCTGTACACCTTCCGCGGGGAGCGCTACCTGGGCCGGGCGTTCCTCAGCGACGAGGCCACCGAGGAACTGCGCGCCAAGGTCCTTGCCGACCGCCAGGAGCACAGCGCTGACCTGCGCCGGGCCCTGCAGCGCTCCGGTGAGCGCAAACGCGACCGCTTTGTGCCGGCTACCGAACCCCAACTGCCCGTCCAGGCAACCCGCATGACCAAAGAAGAGGCACTCGCCGAACTCGCGGGCACCAGCCAGCGAGCGCCTGCCGCGCCTCGCCGGCGCGAAGAGCCGTACCAGCCCTTGACCCCCATCCCGGCCGGCTGGGTACGCCCCGGCCAGGCCACCGCCCCCGCCCACCCGTCTTCGGAGGACGCATGACCACCACCGCCACTACTGCCGCGCCGAAGCCACCGCCCGAGTCGGCGGCGCCGCGCCGTCCGGATCTGCGCCCGCAGTTCTTCCTCGGCCTCGAGGACTCGTCGCTGGTCGCCACCGACACGCTGCTGCAGATCAAGGACACTGTTGTCGACACCGTCGAGTCGCGGGCGATGTCGGTGGTCTACGGCGATGCGGGGCTCGGCAAGAGCTTCGGTACCCGGGCCACGATCCAGGAGATGAATCCGGATCTGATCCTCCCGCTGGATTTCGCCCGTTCCCGCCCGGGGCCGAAGGATCTGCGCGAGGAGCTGTTTCATCAGATGAACCTCAGCTGCAAGATGCCTGGTACGCCGACCGCGTTCGACAAGCTGCTGCGCGAGACCCTCCCCCGGCGCCCGTATGTGATCGTGTGTGACGAGGCCCAGCAGTACCGGCGGGAGAACTTCGAGTTCCTGCGCAAGCTGTGGGACAACTGCGACCCCAAGCCCGCCATCTTGTTCGTCGGCGGCCGGGAGGCGTACGAGACGCTGCAGAGCGACCCGGCGCTGGCCTCGCGGATCTACATCCGCCTGGAGATCCTGGCGATGACCGAGGACGAGGTCCTCAAGACCGTGCCCGACTCCCACCCGGTGTGGAAGGGCGCGCAGGAGGCGCTGCTGAAGCGCATCGACACCCAGTACGCGCTCGGTTCCTTCCGTGAGTGGGCGAAGGTCACCAAGCACGTGATCAAGGGCATGGAGCACTTCAAGGCCGACAAGGTCGACGACCGCGTCGTGGACTGGGCCCTGAAGCGGTGCTGACCACTTCGCTCCCGTCGTCGGCCGTCTGGGACGCGGCCGGCGCAGCCGAGCCCTTCGCCGTCCTGGACGACGCCGCCCCACCCCTGCACCATCACCAGACCGCGGGGCTACGCACCCTGCTCACCCCGGGCATGCTCGCCGTCGGTGATGCGCTCGCCGACGCCTACGCCCAGGGCCGCTTTGTGTGCGTGCTGGGCGATGCCGGGGTCGGCAAGACCTTTGCCGTCCACACCGCCGCCCGCCGTCTCGGTGAGTTGTTGCTGTTGCCGCTGTATCTCCGGGCCCAGCCCACGCCGGCGGACCTGCGCGCCTGCCTCCATAAGGCACTGAAGCTCCGGGGCGAACCGCCCGCCGACCCGGGGGCCGCCGACGCCTGGATCCGGCGCGCCCTCGCCCTCAAGCCGCACATCGTCGTGGTGGAGGACGCCCACCGGCTGTCGGCGTCCAGCTTCGAGTACCTGCGTTTCCTGCACGACGACACTCCGGGCGGGCTGTGTGTGGTGCTCATCGCCGAGACGCACGGCGAGCGGCGGCTGCGTGCCCAGCGGATGCTCGCCACCCGCACCGCCGGCTGGCCCTACATCTGGCCGCTCACCCGCGACCAGGTCCCGAAGGCGGTTGCTGCCTTGCACCCTGTGTGGCAGAGCGTCGCGCCCGACGACCTCAAGGCGCTGGATGCCCGTATCGCCGACGGCGCTCTGCGCCGCTGGGCCGTGCTGACCGTTCACACTCAGCGGGCTCTGGCCGCCACCGGAGCGAGCAAGCCCGATTGGGGCATGCTCGAGGCCGTGGCCGACCGGGTCGACGGTGGGCGGCGCCCATGACCGCAGCCACGCTTTCTCCCGTCCCTGCCTCTACGCCACCGCCGGCCGCACCACCGTCGTCGGCGGCCCCGGGGGCGGGGGCGGTGAGGCTGCTGCTGGACGGCGACGACGATCAGGCAGTGCACCGGGCCGCCTACCAGTGGGCCGATCCCGCCCGCGGGCGGATCACCGTCGATCCCACCCCGCATACCACCAGCCCGGCCTACCTCGCGCTGGATGTGCTGCGCGCCATGGGCCGCGACACCTTCGCCCGCCCGGAGGCCGAGCGGATGTCCACCGACCCGGCCTGGCGGGCGGTGACCTGCTGGACCCTGGCCACCGACGTGCACGAGGCGATCGTGCTGCGCGCCCACCGCCTCACCACCGAGCGGCTGCGCCGCCTGGCCGCCTGGCGCGCGGACACCGGCATCCGCCTGACCCTCCTGGCCCACACCCCGGAGCAGGCCGATGAGCAGCGCCTGCGTGAACAGCTCACAGCAGCTGGGGTGACCGATGTGGTGACCGTACGCGGCACGGCCGCCGTCCTGGGCGCGATCAGCCCGGCCGCCACCGGCCGGCGCATCGGCCCGCCGCCGCGCGATCACGCCTACCCGCTGCCGACGGTGCCCCGTAGCGGGGTGGCCTCGTTCCGCGCGGACTGCTGGCACCGTCAGAACGCCACCGACTTCGCCCACACCGACGCCCAGTACCGCGCCGGTTACGCCGCCGCCCGCACCTGGCTGGCCCGCACCCTGTCACCCCAGGCATCCGCCGTCGGCGGCATCGAACCCGCCGCCGACCCGGCCGCGCCCACCCCCTGGAATCTGCAAGAGACCGAGGCTGTGCGGCTGTTCCTGGCCAGCTTGGCCGTCTCAAGTCCCAGCCCGCAGCACACGGTGGCGCGCGTGCGCGGCGCGCAGGCCGGCTTCCTGTCCCGCTCGGTGCTGCTCAACGTGCCGGACGATCTCACCAGCCGCGCGGGGCCGGGCATCACCACCGTGCCGATCACCCCGCGCGTCGTGCACACGATCACCGTGCGCCTGCCCAACCCGCTGCGCGCCGCCGCCATCGCGGCCCTGCTGTTTACCGGCACCGACACGTCGCTGCTGTCGATGACCCAGATCGCGAGCGTCGGCGAGGCCGGTACCACCGTGGCCATCGACCGCGACTCGCGGATCCACATCGGCGAACCTCCCGGCCCCCGGCACATGTACGCCGTCCCGCCCCGTGCCCGCCCCCTGCTGCGCGCGGCCGTGGAATTCCGCCGCCGCACCCCGCGCACCGCCGCGGGCCACGGCTTGTTCGCGAACTGCTTCGGCACCACGCCACGCTTCGAGGCCCTCATCGCCGACGCCGGCCTCCCGATCCCAGCCCTGGCCCACCCCCATTCAGGGGATGACTGGCATACCGCCGCCCACTGCTGGCACCTGCACACCACCACCCCGCCCGCCTCCGACGTCCTGCCGCGCCTTGGGGAGTTACGCCCGTGACCGACCAACTCCCGCTGCCCGGCGACACGTCCGCGGTCGCGTTCGACCTGAAGTTCTGGCGGACACGCGCCGCGGAGTGTCGACTCACCGACGAGGACCTGACCGCGCTGACCGGCATCCCCACCGCCGACTGGGACAGCCACCTCACCCCGCGCACCCTCCCCGCCGCGGCCCTGTTCATCCTCGCCCGCGCCCTGAACACCTCCGCGGAATCCCTCCTGCGCCAGCCCGCACCGAACCGCCGTCCCGCCCCGGAGGCGGCCGACCACGCCACAGTGCTGCACGCCGCCCTGCTCGAAGCCGACCGCATCCACCCCGACGACCTGGCCTCCGCCCTGGAATGGACCCCGCACCGTCTCAAGCGCGCCGCCACCGCCCTGGCCGCACACCTCGAGCAGCCCAGCAGCCCCCACCGGCTCGTCCACACCGACACCACCATCCACCTGACCTGCGCGCCCGACCTGCTTGACCCCAAGCAGCGGCAGAACCTGCACAACACCGGCCACACCGCAGCCTCCCTCGCCCCCGGCGAGGCCGCCGCCCTCACCCGTCTGCTGCACCACACCGCCCGCGGCCTCACCCCCGACCTGCCCGCCGAGCAGACCCCCCGCCTGGCCAACCGGCGCCTGCTTGCTCCCTCCGGCGAACAGCCCGCCCCCCACCCCGACGTGCTGTTCGCCCTCGGCATGGCCGCCCACCCCCTCATGGACGCCGCCGGCCCCGCCAGCCACCCAGCCCTGGGCCACCGCCCCGCCGCCGCGGCCGACGCAGATCCCGCCGGCGGCTCCGCGTCAGTGCCCGCCGCTGCCACGCCGCCACCACCCGGAGTGCGATGATGCTGCCTCCGCGTACGGCCGCCGTGTCCGAGACCACCACCGGAGCGTGGAAGCCCACATGGTCACCCGGCCACACCCGCCCCGGCCTGCCCCCGCTCACCGTGGTGCACGACCCAGACGACGACTACGCCTTCATGGCCGCCGCGCTGGCCGCCCACACCCCCGCGACCGGCCGCATCACCATCCACCCCACCCCGGTGGCGAGCGCTCCTGCCTCCCTGGCCCACGACCTGCTGCGCAGCCTGGGCAAACATCTCCCGCCGGCCGGCAGCGAGGACAGCACCTACTGGAGTGGCAACACCGAGACCACCTGGCGCGCGGTCGCCGCCTGGATCCTGGCCTTGCGTATCGGTCACGTCATCGTCACCCGGGCCCATCGCATCAGCTCCCGGCACTTCGAGTACCTTTTCGCCCTGGCCGAGCTCACCAAAATACGGCTGACTCTGCTGTGCCATGGCCCCCTCCCGCCCGTCCTGGCCGCCGCGCTGGCCGTGCTCCCGCACGAAGCGCTGCACACCCTGGCCGCGGCCCGCCGCGCCGTGGCCGCTCCTGCACCGGCTCCACCACCGGCCGCCGACCGGTTCGCGTGGTGGGAGGCAAACGGGCAGTTCCCGCCCGACGAGGGCGAGCCGTGCTTCCTGCTCCCCACCCGCCGTACGCCCGGCCGCGGCGTGATCGAGGCAGCGGCCCACCGCCTGGGCCGCGCGGTGCTCCCGCTGCCCGCCGCCGGCCGCTTCCCGCCCGAGCCCGATGAGCCGACCGTGCTCCTCGCGCACCGGCTCCATGCGCGCATCGCCCATCCCGTCCACGCCGCGGCGCTGGCGGTGCGGGTCTTCGCCGCCCAGACCGGCCCCACGGCCCGAACGGGCCGTGGCCGGGAGATGCGGACACCGTCCTGGGCAGTGGACTTGCTCGAGGCAGCCCGCCACTTCGGGCAGCTGGAGGGGCGCGCGGACACCACTTCCACGCCCCACCTCAGGTCCTTCGACCACGCGGCTGTGACCGAAGCAGCCCACGCCTGCGGCCTGCACGAGCACCAAGCGCCGGGCACGAAGCGGCACCCTGCCGCGCCCACCTCGCGTTCCAGGCGGCCAGCCGCCGCGCGCGGCAGCGCCGGCGGCAGACCATCGCCCGGCCGGGCAGCATGAGACGTGCATGAACCCAACCACCTGCTGACACAAGGGAGTAGACGATGGCCGAGCCAGGGACAGAACTCTTTGAAGCGATCCGCCGCGACCACCGCGCGGGCGACAGGCTGCCCAGCTCCCTGGCCGCCCGGCACGGCGTGCCCCGCCAGACGGTCATGGAGGCGATCTCGACCGTGCTGCCCCTGCCGCATTCCCTCCCGGCCGACGAGGAGCAGCTGGGCGAGGCCCGCCAGCTTCTGGATACGCTGCTGGCCGAAGACCAGGCCAAGGCGCCCGCCGAACGTCGCTCGGCCTTCGAACTGTATGAGGAGCTGAGCCTTCGCACCGGCAGACTGCCGCTGTCCTACCGGTGGGTGTGGGGGTACATCACCGGCCGCCGCTCCCAGCCCGCTGCCGGCACCTCCCCGGAACCGCACGAGTGGGCCTGGGCGGGCAATGTCCCCTCCGACATGCCGAGCTTCGTCACCTACCTGATCACCAGTGCGGTGCGCGACCTGGCGGAGCTGAAGATCGAAGGGACGCTGCCGGCCGCCGATGGCGTCGAGCTCGGCATGGTCTCCCTCGGCAACGCCGCGGCCCGGATCAACCAGGCCCTGTGGGAGTTCGCGCTGGTCGGACTGAGGGCCGGCCTGTCTTACGCCCAGATGAGCGCCTTCACCGGCATCCCCGAAGACGACTTGGCGAAGCAGGTCGAGGAATACCACCGCCGCATGACCACCTGAGCAACCGTCCCTCCCCGTCGCCGGCCGTGACGGGGCAGGGCAGTGGGCCGTCGGGTGCGGGGGCCCGCGGTGGCCGCACTCCGGCGGCGGGCATGAACGCGTTACGGTCCTGCCGGGCGGTCGAAGGCCGGACCCGCCGGACCGTCGTAGGCGCGGATGACCAGATGGCGGCCCGGATGGGTGTCTTCCACCCGCCGGCAGTGGGCCACCACTGCTCCCAGCGCACCATCACGGCCCGTGCCGAATCCCAGTAGCGCTCCGCTGTCGGCGTCGTGGATCCGGTAGTGGATGTCCTCGTTCACGCTCGTGGCGTCTGCCAGCGGTTCGTCGTTCCAGGTATCAGTCACTGCTGGTTCCGTTCGTCGAGGCGGGTTGTTTGTCGTCAGGCTGCATAAGTTGACCGACTGGCCGCCGGTCAGCGCTGGTGGGTGAGGAAGATTCGTGCGCGTTCGTCGAGCTCGGCCGCGACCCGTACGCCGCGGGCCCGGTACGGACGGAGGTCTGCGCGCAGCGTGCGGACGGCCTTGAGGGTGCGGGCGGATTTCACCCCGGCCATGGTGTCGATGGCCCGGTCCCAGGTGGTGCACGCCTGCTCGATGCTGCCCTGCTTGGCCTGCTGCTCGGCCTGGGCGACCAGGTCGAGGGCGATGATCCGTGCATACGTCGTCCCCGGCCGGCTCGCCGCCGCGGTCGCGTAACTGCGGGCGGCGTTCGGCCGGTCCCCGAGGGTCTCGAACACCTTCGCCGTACGGGAGTGGACGGTGGCCGCTGGCGGGCCCCACACCAGCGCCCAGAACGGCACCTCGTCCCCGGCACGCACCCCGGCGGCGAGAGCGGCATGGGCACGATCGACATCGGCGAGAGCGCGCGGGGCTTGTCCGGTCTTGGCGAGCGCGTGCGCGTGGGTGACGGCGAACAGCGCCTCAACCTGCTGGTCGACCCGGTCCTTGGCCCGGTCCCAGCCGGTCTCGGCCAGCGCCAGGCAGTGCTCGGGCCGGTGCAGCTTCATGCCCTGCTGCGACATCGTGCGCATCACGAACCCGTCCTGCCCTGGGACCCCCGAGGCCCGCGCGAGCGCGAGGGACTGGAGGTAGTACCGCTGCGCGAGGCCCTGTTCCCCGCTGTCGTACGCCTTCCAGCCCGCGAGGTGGGCGCCGGCCGAGGCGACCGAGAGCGCCTCGGCCCGCACCTCCTCGCCCGCGAAGCGGCCCCGGCATAGCTGGGCGATGTCGGTGACGAGGTATTGGACGAAGGCGGAGCGCCCGTGCTGTCCGCCGTGGCGCTCGTCCATGTCCATGAAGAGCTTGACCATGTCGCGTACGGCGGCGACGTCGGCGTGCCCGGCGATCGCGCCGGAGGCGACCGAGCGCGTACGGGCGGCGGCTTCCTGGACGCTCTGAAGCGGCAGGGTCGCTGCGGCCATGGAGTAGGCGGAGGCGGCCAGGAAGCGGCGGCGGTTCACATCGGCCTCCCCGAGGGCGGTGAGCGTCTCGACCGGAT
This sequence comes from Streptomyces sp. NPDC056296, assembly GCF_042268605.1. Taxonomy (NCBI): domain Bacteria; kingdom Bacillati; phylum Actinomycetota; class Actinomycetes; order Kitasatosporales; family Streptomycetaceae; genus Streptomyces; species Streptomyces sp. NPDC056296. The sequence continues at coordinate 13,384 of NZ_JBHJRX010000091.1, forward strand.
CGAACTCCAGCGTCAGCCCGATGCTTTCATCTTCACCCTCGGGCGGGGAACCAAGTCCGAGGTCTTCACGGGTGATCCGGCGGCCCAGGCGCCGGGCGAGCGCCTCGGCCAGCTAACCGATGGTCGGCCCGGCCGGGATCGCGCCGAGAGTCCAGTGGTGGACGGCCGACTTGTTCGTCCCCAGGTGCTGGCCGCTTTCTAACGCCACGGCCTTCACGGCGCGGGCCACCCCGTCGTACGGCAGCCCGGACTCCTCGATCAGTGCTTTGAGCAGGTGGTTCGCAGTGCGGTGGGTCATGGGGCCTGCCCCTCGTATACCCGATACACGGCTCCGCGCGCTCGACACGGTACCCGCCAACTGCCTTGCCCGGTTCACTGATTGAACAAGCCCGGTGACACACCGCCCACCGGGATTTGGCCGAGTGAGAGGGGTTCGCGATGAAGGACCAGACGCGTCCGTGGGAATCAGTGTTCGCCGGGCCGGAGAGCACCGCCCCGCCGAGTGACACCGCCCGCTTCGAGGAGAAGGCCGCGGACATCTCGGACCAGGGCCGGTTCGAGGACTGATCCCTCGGCACCGCCCGTGAAGCACCACCAGCGTCACCGGGGCCCGCGCCTGGCTGAGAGCCGCGCGGGCCCCGTCGCCTGTTCACCCGCCGAGAAAGGAGAAGAGGGATGCTGACGTGCTCGGTGAACCTGCGGACCGCCTGTTCGGGACCGTGGGAATGGCGAGGCGAGGAACAGGGATGGGGCCGCGACGGCGACCGCATCCGCCCGCTGGACCACCCGGCATTGGAGGCGCGGGCGGTCACCGACGGCACCTGCACGCTGCTCGTCGTACGGGAGAAGGCCGCCGACCGCCCCTCCCTCCTGCGCTCGCTCTCGCCCGCCCGGGTCGACGCCGCCATGTACGGCCGCGCGCTGAAGGAGTGTCAGGACTTCCCGCTCCAGAGCATCTGGATCGAGACGGGCCCGCGCGGACTCCGGCTTCAGACGGGGCTCGGGGGGGTGTGCCCGCTGTACCTGGCGTACGACGGCGGCCGACTGGCCGGGTCGTAACAGCTGATGGACCTCTCCGCCCAACTCGGCCCGGCCCAGATGGAGGAGAGGGAGGTGATGCGGCTGCTGACCGGCTTCCCCCGCTACGGCCATGACACGCTGTTCACCACCGTCAAGCGACTGTCGGAACGCTCCACCGCGTACGCCGACGCCGACGGCCTCCACCTTGTGTACCCAGCCGCGGCCGAGCACGCCCAGCCCTCCGACCTCGCCGAAGGCACAGGCGAACGCGCTCTGGTGGAGGCGTTCGAGGCCCTGACCAGCCACGTGTTCACCAAACGGCCGGTGGCGGCGGGGCAGACGGCCGCCCAGCTGTCCGGCGGCATGGACTCCACCAACCTCGCCATCTCCCTCGCCCTCGCCCACCCGGGGGCGATCACCCCGTGCGCCATGCTCATCGGCGGCGAGGCCGGCCCGCAGCAGGAGGCCCGGCGGCGTGCGGTGATCGGGCAGACCGGGTTCGCCTTCGACGTGACGGTACGGGCCGCCGACCACCCGGCACTGTCCCCGGGCGGCCTGCGTCGCTCCCGGGCGGAGGCGATCAGCCCGCTGGACGAGCCGCACCTGGAGGCGGCCGACGCGCTCGCCCAGGCCCTGCGTGCCCGGGGCATCCACACGGTGCTGGCCGGGTTCGGCGGCGACGAAGTCGCCCGCGTACGACGCCCCGAGGGCGGGCCCGTACGGACGCGGACCGCGCCGGCCTGGTGCGGCGAGAGGGTGCGGGACCTGCTGGGCGAGGTGAACACGGGGATCTCCCCGGCCACCGTGGCGCCGGAGACCGCGCTGATCGCCCTGGAGGTCGCCACCCCGCTCCTCGCGCGGCGCGGGCTGTGGGCCGTCGCCCCGTTCACCGACCCGGACATGGTCCGCTTCGGCCAGCGCCTGCCGGTTCAGTGGAAGGCGGACAAGCACCTGCTGCACCGCCGCCCGCGGCCTGCCCGAGACGGTGGTGAACCCGCCGCTGCGGGAGAACTTCGGACACCTGATGGACCGCGCCGTACACGAGTACGCGACTGGGCTCCTGCGCGGCTGGGGCAAGGAGCTCCACCTCATCGAGCAGGGCTATCTCGACGCCGAGGTACTCGGGGAGACCGTCGAACGGGCTTCCCTCTCGCCAGGAGGCGCGGCGCCGTACCGCATGGGCCTGTTCCTGATCAGCGCCATCGAACTGGGTCTGCGGGCCCTGTAGACGGCATCTCCACCAGGCGGGCGACTTCGGCGCAATCGGCCCCGTACGCCCCCACAGCCCCGCAAGGATGGGGCGGGTGACCGACTCCTCACCCGCCCCGAAAACCCCCACCGCCCCGCCCCAGCAGGTCGGCTACCGCCCCGACCCGCACGCCGAGGACATCGCCACCGCCACCTGGTGGCGGATGGCCGCCCGCCTCCCGCACACGCTCGCCGCCGCCGTACGACTCGGCTGGGCCGCCGACCGGCCGGCCGTGCTCTGGCTCGGCGTGTGTCAGCTCGTTGTCGCCGCCTCCGCGGCTGTCGCCCTGGCCGCGCTGCCCGGCGCGATGAACCACCTCTTCAACGGCGGGGACGTCGCCGAGCGCGTGACGGCCGCGACCCCCACGCTCATCGTCGCCGCTCTGGCGACCGCCGTACGGGCCGGGGCCGACGCGCTCGCCGTCTATGCCGCCACCCGCCTGGCCCCGCAGGTCGCCACCGAGGCCGACCTCCAGATCCTCACCGCCGCCCCGCAGGTGGAGCTGGAGGCGTACGACCGGCCCGGGTTCACCGACCGCCTTCAGGCCGCCGGCAAGGGGGCGGAGGCCACCGAGGACCTGATCGGCGACGCGCAAGCCATGGTCTCCGCACTCGCCCAGCTTGTCGCCGCCGCCTCGGTGCTGACGGTGCTGCACCCGCTTCTTCTTCCGCTGCTCCTGCTGGCCGTGGTGCCCAAGGGGGCCGCCGCGGTGACCACCGCGCGCATCCAGCATCGCGCGGACTTCCAGAACATTTCGGACAACCACCTGCGCTACCTGCTGCGGTACTACTCCACCGACCGCCGCACCGCCGCCGAGGTCCGCGCCGCCACGATGGCGGGCTTCATGACGACCTGGTACCGGGAGATCACCGACCGGATCAAGGCCACCCACCGGGTGGCGGCCCCGAGGGTGCTGCGGGTGACCCTGGCCGGCTCCGCCGTCAGCGGGCTGATGCTCGCCGCCACGTGGGCCGCGCTCGGGTGGCTCGCCGCGACCGGGCGGATGGACCTCGCCGTCGCGGCGACCGCCGTTGTGGCCATACGGACCTCTACCGGGGCGCTGACCTCGCTGGTGAGGGCTGCAGCCCGCACGTTCCGCACCAGCCTCTACCTGGAGGACTGGCAGAGCTTCCTGCGCCGGGCGAAGGCCCTGCGCGCCGAGCGCGGGACCAAGGCGATCCCGGCCGGGGCGCCTGCCGAGGTCGAGGCGAAGGACGTCACGTACACCTACCCGGGCGCCGACGTCCCGGCGGTCGACGGAGTCAGCCTCACCCTGCGCCAAGGCGAGCTGATCGCCCTGGTCGGCGAGAACGGCTCGGGCAAGACCACTCTCTCCCGCCTGCTGACGGGCCTGTACCTGCCCAGCTCCGGCACGGTGGCCTGGGACGGCACCGACCTCGCCGAGGCCGACCCGACGAGCGTGTGGTCGAAGGTCGGGCTCGTGCCGCAGGACTACACGCGCTGGCCCATGGACCTGCGCGCCAACATCCACCTCGGCCAGCCCCGCGCCGCCAACGACGGCCCGCTGCTTCAGGCCGCCCGCGCTGCGGGCGCGGACAGCGTCATCGACAAGGCCCCGTACGGGCTGGACACCCTGGTCGCGAGCTCGAACTGAGGCGGTACCGACCTCTCGGGCGGGCAGTGGCAGAGGATCGCGGTCGCCCGAGCGTTCTACCGCGATGCTGCCATGTTGATGCTCGACGAACCCACGTCCGCGATGGACCCGCGCGCCGAGCACCTGGTGATCCGCCGGTTCAAGCAGCTCGCCGCGGGCAAGGCCGCCGTATTCGTGACCCACAACCTGGAGAACGCGCGCATCGCGGACCGCATCATCGTCCTCGACGGCGGCCGGATCGTGGAGTCGGGGACCTTCGAATCGCTCCTGGATGCAGCCGGACTGTTCGCGGAGCTGTACAAACTTGCTCAAGACCGGTGAGACCCGCTGGTCATGAGCGTAGGTTCCGCGGAAGGGCGAGCACTTCCACGTGATCATGAGCACCGTTCGAGCATTTCCGCGTGATCAGGGACAGCGGTAGCGCTCAGCCGCTACCTAAACGGGAACCGCTTGCACATGTCACAGCCGACGGCATCCAGCTGCGGGCCCTGAGCCATGATCCGCTCGGTCTGCTCCGGTACGAGAGTCAGGGCCTTCTGAAGCGGCAGCGTCGGGGCGCTCCGCGCGGCTCTGGGCAGCGCGATGCCGCGCTGGACCAGCGGGTACGGCAGATGCTGGAGGGCGCGGCCCACTTTGACCACTGCCCCTTGCTGGGCGAGATCACGGACGCCTCCTGCGCCGGAAAGAGGCCCCACGGACAGCAGACGGCTGAAGCCCTCTGACCACCCGGACGCGCTCTTCGGTATAGCTCTCGATCAGGTCCATCAGCAGCGTCGAGAGCCCGGCGCGTTCCAGCTGCACATGTCCAAGGAGCTCAAGGACCTCAGCCTCGGCGTCGGCCCATGACGGCGGCCCGGGTGCAAGTGCCTCCTTGAGACGGCGGGTCGCGGAAGCCAACAGCTCGGTGATTCCCTCGGGTTCGCCGTCCGTCCCCGCTGTGTAGCGTCCCTGCCGGAACCAGATGCCGTCCCGGGCGAGGGAGTCGAGGGCCTCCTGAACCTCGGAGGCGAGCCTGCTGGCAGTCTCCCCGAAGGCGAGCGCGTCGACGGGCCGCTCCAGCCTGAGGTCCTGGGCCGTGTGGTCAAGAAACTCGTACCAGGCTCGCACCGTCGTCCTGATCCGCACGATGCGGACTGTCGCCTCCTCCGCTTTGGCCAGCCGTGCGGCATGGCGCTGTCCGCGCCGCTGAGTAACGTAGGCCAGGACGCCTGCGACAAGGGCCCCGCCAACAGCCCCGATGAGCCCGTAGAGTTCTCCGCTCATGACCCGGCTCCTCTGATTCCTTCGCCGCCTTGGACCAGGGGCGCCAAAGTGTCGCAATGTGACAGCAGCTCGCGCAGTTCGACCATGGTGGTCATGGCGGCGCCCGGTTCCTCGCGCAGCGCCCGGTCGATCGCCTTCGCTAGCTCACGCGGAACCTGCGGGTTGTGGAACCGGACCGGCGTCGGCGGGCTGTCGAGTACGACCTGCCAGGGGTCGGCGCCGGGCGGAAAGGGCCGAGGGCTGGTGAGCGTAAGCATCCAGTACAGGCAGGCCGCCAGCGACCACACGTCCGCCTCGGGGCCGCTGTACTTGAAGTCGACCACTTGCGCGCGCGACATGAACTGTGGCCGGCCGGCCGTGGTGCCAGTCAGGGTGAACCCGCTCAGACCGGCCTCGTCGAAGGCTTTGGCGAGACCGAAGTCGCCGACCTTGACATCGAAGGTCTCGCCGGAAGTGCCGTTTGGCTTGCTGACCGCGCTGACCAGGATGTTCTGCGGCGTGACGTCGCGGTGGACGACGCCTTGGGTGTGCGCATGAGCCAGGCCGTCCATGGCTTGGTCGGCGACGTGCAGGACCTCTTCCGGCGTGAAGGGGGATTCATGCCGCCGCGCGGCCCACTGGTCGAGGCTGCCACCGGGGCAGAACTCCCCGTACAGAACGAGGGTCTCGTCGATCTCGTCGACGCGGTGGAGGGCTGCGATGCGGGGGTGGCTCAGCCTGCCGGTGATCTCGGCCTCGCGGCGGAAGCGTGCCAGCGAGTGCGGTCCCGGCACGACGCGCGGGAGCATGACCTTCAACGCGTAGTCCTGCCCGGTCGCCGTCTCGCGGGCCAGGAACACGCTGCCCATGGCTCCCTTCCCCAGCTCGCGCAGGATACGGACACCGCGCTCGGCGAGAGCTGCGCGCACGGCGGGCTTCAGCCAAGCAGCGCTGGTCATGGGGCTTCCTCCGCTGCATACTCGGCGGACCTTGGTGTCAAGTTCCAGTCACACTCCCAGACACCGGGCGCGCCACCAGATCGCCCTGTCACCAGATGCCGCCCGTCCCTCGTCATGTAAACGCCGTCGAACTCACCGTCTCGGCTCACGAGTTCACCCACCTGCTCACCCGTCTCCCACTTCCAAACACGGACGCGACCGTCGCTGGCGGCGGCGAAGACGTAGCGCCCGTCCGGAGACAGGCACATACCGCGGCAGAAAGCCGCGGACGGGCCCTCCATGCGCTGCACGAGGTGCCCCGATTGCAGCGCGCGTACCTCAATGACGGTCTGCTGGAACAATGCCGAGACGACGTGGCGTCCGTCCGGAGTCACTTCGAGGAAGTCGTGTCCCCCGATGGCCGACCGGGCGTGGAAGCGCAGAAGACGCCCTGTGTCCATCTCCCAAACCCGTACCGCGTGTTCGGACGGCCCGGTGGACAGGACATGTTGTCCGTTCGGGGTGACCCTGAGCGCCGTCACCGACGCCCTGTGTCCTCTCAGGACCCGCACGCAACGGCCGCTTGATACGTCCCACGCGAGGATCATGCGATCCCGGCCCCCGGACAGGAGAAGGCGAGCGTCGGGACTGAAGCACAGCACGGACACCGCGTCTGTGTGTCCTACGCGCCTGTGCAAACACTCTGCGCTCAAGTGCTCACTTCTGTCGCGCTCTTTGCTTGCGAGGCGCCAGAAGCGCAAGGATCCATCTTCCTCAGCCGTGGCAGCGAACCTGCCGTCGAGGCTCACGGCGCCCACGGTGACCGCCGCGTCATGGCCATCGAGGACTGTGTGCCGCGCACCCGTGGCAAGATCGGCCAGCCAAACCTGCCCGCCGTCGCCCGCTCCTTCGTCGGCACGCCTGGTCACCAGCACATGGGACTCGCCCGAAACTTCACACACGGCCAGCGGAAGCGTGTCCGGGTCGCCCAGGGTGTGGCTGAGCCAGCCTCCGCGGAAGGCGGTACGGGAGGACACCAAGGCCAGCCGGCCCCATAACTCCAAGGCCCTGCTGTCCCGTTCGTGCCCCTCCTGGTCGCGAGCCCGCTTCAGCAGCCCGTGCGCGCGCTCCCACTCCTCTGCAACGAGAGCTTGTGCTGCTTGGGCGAGATGGTCGTCGACATGCGCCCTGACTGCGTACTGGACCGCGACCGATCGCGGCCGGGAGATCTGCAGAGGGCTCTCGGGCCCCGGGGCGAGAGGCCGGGCCCGCAGCTCCCCGTCACGTACATGGACCGCGTATCGGCTATCGGCACTCAAAGCGGCTGGGAGGCGGTAGGTCAAGCCGACGGTCAGAGTGAAGAGGCAGCGACCCGATTCCAGATCCCACGCGCGGGCCGCGCCGTCCAGGCAGTGCGTCAGTGCCCAGCGCGCGCTCTGCTCCTGTGCCGCCCGGGCCACCTCCACATGTGTCACCACAGTGGGATGAGCGGCCAGTTCCCGCACCGGAGTGCCGGACGGCAGCTCCCAGAGGCGGACTGCTCCGCCGCCGTGCCCCGTCACGAGCCGTCCGTCCGATGTGACACACAGGGAGGCGCACTTGTCCGCTCCGAAATCAAGGCATGCGGTACGGCGGCCGGTCGCCAGCTCCCACACGCTCACCTGAGTACCTCCGGCCGAACCGACCACCCAGTGGCCGTCCAGCGTGATGTGCAGTGCGTCCACCGGACCGGCGTCGGCGGCGGGGCGTCCGGCCAGGGCTCTGACGTACCGCCGGTCATGCAGATCCCAGACCTGCACCTCGTCATGCTCACAGGCGACCAGCGCGTGCCGTCCGTCCGGGGTGAGTGCGACCGCCCGTACGCGGTCACGCGCCTTGATGAGTACGGGCCTTCGGCCGCTGCCCACATCCCAGAACCGCACCGGACCGGCGCGGTGGAGCGCTTCGGCCGCCACGGCCCGGCGGGAGTGCTGGGCCGTGGCGACGAGGTGCATTCGTATCCGGCGGTCGTGCACGACACGCACGAAGTGCCCGGCCCCCACATCGCACTCCCACAGGCCGTCGGCGGCGTCGATGACGGCCCTGCTGCCGTCCCCCACAGGAAACACCGGGGGACCACCCCTGGCACTAATCCCCACGTCGGGGCCAGAGCGCTCCCACAGGACCTCACCCGTGGCGACGTTACGCAGAGAGAAGCGTGTGGCCCGGCCCAGAGTGGTGAAGGCGAGAACGCGGGAGCTGTGCGGGACCGCGACCACCGTCAGAGCTCTGGACGCCGCGAAGTCTTCAACCGGCTCGGGCGCGTCCGGCCCGGTGTCCGCTTCGGTGTCCGCACCACTGTCGCCCCGCTCCCGGCCGACCAGCCGCAGCAGCGGATCGATGCGCAGCGGGTCCCCGCCCCCCACGCGCGCGGCTCGCAGCGCGTGCAGGACTGCCCCGTCCGTCGCCGCCCCCTCGCGCCATCTCAACACGCCACTGTTGTAATTCGCTTCAGGGTGTTGTGGATCGGCAGCGAGCGCTTGGTTCAGAAGCTGCTCGGCGTCGGTGGCACGGCCAAGGTCGAACAGCGACAAGGCGCGGTTATTGAGCTCGTCGGCGCGCAGCTGCCCCGGGGCCGGTCGAGGGCGGGGGTAGGCGGCCCCCGACACTTCCCGGTAGATCGAGGTCAGCGCTTCGGCGCACTCGCCCATACTCGCGGGCCTCTCCTGAGGCAGCCGACGCAGACACCGGGCGAGGAGGTCTCCCAGCGCGTCGGGCATTGCCAGCGCGGGCCCGGGCCGCCGGACGCCGACTTCGCGTACCTCGCGCCTCTCGGCAGCCCCCTCGCGGTGGGCTCGCCGCCGCAGGGCATCGAGTGCCTGGCCGACGGCAGCACCCGTGTACCAGGTCACCTCTCCGGAGAACATCTCGAGCACTGTCGCGGCGAAGCTCCACATGTCGCTGGCAGGACCGAGCCGTTGTCCCGCGAGCTGCTCGGGCGAGGCATAGGGGCGAGTCATGCCCCGTGCAGTCACCGAAAAGTCAGCAACCTCCGCGTGCCCCTCCCCTGAGCTGTCCGGCGGAGGGCTCGTCCCTGCTCGGACGAACGCCCGCGCTAGGCCGAAGTCCGTGAGTTTCACGCTGCCTTGGCCATCGAGAAGGACGTTGCCCGGCTTGACGTCCTGGTGGACCAGGCTCCGCCCGTGCGCGTGTGCGAGTCCCCACGCCATCTGGACGGCGATGTCGAGCACTCGCGGCAGCGCGATCTCGGACCCGCCCTCGTACAACCGTCCGTCGTCGAGCCAGCCCCGCAGGCTGCCGCCTTCCACGTACTCGGTGAAGACCAGCGGCACCCCGCTGACGACGCGGACGTAGTGACAGAAGCACACATGCGGATGCAGCCCGATCGACATCCATGTCTCGGCCTCTTCGACGAATCGTTCCACGCCGTCGGCCTTGGCGAGGAGTTCGGGGCGAGGCCGCTTGGCGGCAAGGTCGAGGCCCCACTGTTTGTGCCGCACACGGTAGACGAGGCCCATACCCCCGGCCCTGTGCACATGAGTTACCTCGTACTGCTCCAGGATTTTGTCGCCGACGTCCCAGGAGACAGCCTCGGACTCAGCTGACATTCTGCGCCGCCAGCGTGCATGCGAGGGGCAGAAGAGAAGGGATGAACAACTCCTCTTCGGGCGGGCTCGGCCAGCCGCCGGGACCGAGGTGTTGAGCGAAGAGCACCGCCAACGGGTAGGCATTCTTGTGAAGTTCGGGATCGGTGGCCCACTGGTCGATTCCGGGCCCGGGACGCAGCAAGGAGTCCACGAGCGTCAAGGAGCGCAGCAGCCGGGCGCGTTCGCGTATGTGTCGTTTTCCCACTCTCTGCTCTGCCAGACGGTGCCGGGCCAGCCTGATCACCTGCTTGGCCTGGCCAAGGCGACCAGGCCGATCCTCGGCGAGGCGGGTCTCCTCCGCGCCGGCGAACAGGAAGTCCAGGAGAGCCTGTTCCTCGGGTATCAGCGGCCGAGGATCGGCGACGTCGGGGTTGCGCGTCGCCACGATGGCGTTCTCATTGACGCCCGGCCCGCCGAAGTGAAACCACACATGTCCGCGCAGCGCGAGCCAGGCCAGTTCGGCGGCGAACACCTTGCCGAGCCGCGAGTCGGTGCCGCCGGTGATGTAGGTGCTCTCGGGCAGGCCCGCGAAAATCACGACTCCGAGCTGCAGGGGGCTGAAGTGGTCCAAGAGGGAGATCAGTTCATTACGCAGCCGCTGCGTTGTGCTCTCGGGCGGACTGTGCAGCTCGTCCAGTGTCTGGCTCATCGCCGTTCGCCAGCTCAGATAGTGCTCGACCAGTGTTTCGGTGCGGTGCGCCGACGACTCGCCGTCCGCCAGACGTATCTCGGTCAGCGCGACGGCACCCGCGAAGAACTGCTTGCTGCGCTCGTCGGCGCGGTCTGCCACCTCGCGCCGCCGGGCACGCTCGCCGAGCGTGCGCGCCCGGCTCACCGCAAGTTCGCAGTCGGTGTGCAGGAACTCGGCCACCGACTGGAAGGTGTCCAGATGCACTTGGCCCCGCAGGATCGAGCCGTGCAGGACACGCAGCCATCTGTGGCGCAGGGGTGTGGTCATCGCACGTAACACTGGTGGCTGCCCTCCGGTCCCTGGATGCGTCGTTCCGCCTGGTCCTTACTGTCCTTCCGCCTCTTACTGACGAACACGCGGCTCCTACCCTCTGCGGTTGCGGCGGACACGTGCGGTTGCGGCACACACGCCACTGCGGCTCGGTACTGGCTGGTGGCGCCAAGCTTATGACTTACCGTCACGACAGGATCACGAGTGGTCGGCATGGTCCCGAGCGGCTGCCGCAGGAGATCGATCGACGGCGTGATCTAGCGGTTCAAGGCCGAAGGGGCAGGGGCGAAGATGCCACAGGGGTTCGGCCTCTGGCCTACCATCCACAATCGCTTCCGCCAGTGGCAGGACGCCAGCGTCTTCGTGGCCCTGCTGGAGGGCCTGGCCGCCGAGCCCGCCAATTCGCGCGCGTGTGAGTCAGACGGCCGCAACATAGCCGACGATCACCGGTTTGGGTAACCGGCGATCGCCGCGACTATTGAAGCTCACTGCTCACCCAACGCGGAATCATGGGTTCGCCCAGGGGGAAGTGGGGCCTTGACCCCTGATGTTGGACACACGAGACACTGGATCCTGAGGATCTGAGGACGGACATCTCGTGGTCATGAAGAACTATCCGCCGGAGT
>NZ_JBHJRX010000092.1:0-24023 GCF_042268605.1 Streptomyces sp. NPDC056296
AGCTCCACTCCACAACCGGAGGCCTTCGCCGTCCTACAGATTCAGACCGTGTCGTCGCACAAACTCGACCAACCTGGCTGGGCAGTACATCTAGGGCACGTGCCGGCGGGCGCGCAGGGCCAGGCTCAACGCCAGGACGGTCTGCGGGTCGTCGAGGTCCGTGCCCAGCAGCTCCCCGATCCGCGCCAGCCGGTTGTACAGCGTCTGCCGGTTGAGGTGGAGTTCGCGCGCTGTCTCCGCCTTGCGGCCGGCGTGCGCCAGGTACGTCTGGAGGGTGGGCAGCAGGGGCGGCTTGGAGCGGTTGTCGTGGTCGCGCAGGGGACCGATCGCCCGGTCCACGAAGGCCGCGAGGTCTGGATGCTCGCGCAGCCGCCACAGCAGCAGGTCGATGTCGAGGCGCCGGGCGTCGTACCAGGGCCGGTCGGTGAGGCCCTGGGCCGCGGTCGCCGTCTCCGCCGCGTGCCTGAGACTCGCGGACGCCGCCGCCCAGCCGCCGGCCACTCCGACGACCACGACGGGCGGCTGCGCCCCCGGTGGATGCATCCCGGCCCGCTCCACGCCCGCCCGCAACGCCACCGCGACCCGGTCGGCGACCGCCGTCCGCTCCGACTCCGTGCGCAGGCCCAGCAGAAGCGGCACCCGGCCCTCCACCGGCCGTACGCCCAGCAGGACCGGTACCCCGACCGACGCGAGCTCCTCGGCGACCGCGCGCGCCAGCACCGCCCAGCCGCCACCGGCGGGGGACAGGGTGTCGCCGAGCCGCATCACCACCGGGAGCAGCGGGCCGGCGCCCGGCTTGAAGCCCAGGACGCGGGCCTGGGCCGGGGCGTCCTCCGGGGTGATCCGGCCCTCGGCGAGGTCGGTGAGGAAGTCGCCGCGCCCGCGCGCCGCCAGTTCCTCCTCCTGACGGGCCTGCATCAGCACCACGGCGAGGATGCCGGCCGCCCGCTCGGCCGCCATCCGGTGCACCGGCGCCAGCGGGGAACGTACGGGCAGCAGAACGAGCCGGGCGCGTACCGACCCGGTGCCGGGGCCGCCGCCGGGCACGTCCACCAGGGCCGAGCCGGCCGGGGGCGGGGCTTCCTTGTGCGGGCCGCGCAGCCCCTCCCACACCTGGAGCGGGTCGGCGCCCTCGGGGCCGGCGCCGGCGGCGTACAGCAGGCGGCCGTCGGTGGTCTCCAGGAAGACCGGGTTGCCGCCGAAGTCGGCCAGGATGCCGAGCACCTGGGGCACCCCGCCGCCGCCGAGGAGCGCCTCCGTGCAGCGGCGGTGCACCTCTTCGGCTCGCTGGAGCAGCGCGTAGTGGCCGTTGACGATCTCGGTGTGGATCTCCTCGGTGACCGTCACGAACGGCACCTCGCGGTGCAGCTGGACCAGCGGCAGTCCGGCCGCGCGGGCGGTGTCCACGAGGGCGGCCGGCAGGCGGCCGAAGCGCGGGCCGAGTTCCACGACGAGGGCCGCGATGCCGCGCTCGGCGAGGGTGCGGACGAAGGCGCGCTGTTCGGCGGGGCGGGTGCCGAGGCCGTATCCCGTGGTCAGAAGGAGCTCGCCGCCCTTGAGGAGGGAGGCGATGTTGGGTACCTCGCCGGCGTGGACCCAGCGCACGGTGCGGTGCAGACGGTCGGCGCCGGCGAGGATCTCCGGGAGGCCGCTGCGGAGGCCGGGGAGTTCCAGGGCGCGCTGCACGGTGATCCCCGAGGGTGGGGGTGCGCTGGGGGTGTTCATGAGCGGACGGTACCTGGGGGTGTTGGGCGGGCACATCTTCGGAGGCCGGTGCCTTTGCCGTGAGCGGCTGGGGGCAGACGGTGGGCCTGCCGCCCGGCGCCTGGTGGCTGCCCGGCGTGGGCGTGGCCGGGGGTGGACCGCGCAGCCCGGCGCTGCGGGGTGCCTCCCCCACTCTCGGCTTCGCTCGCGCGGGGGGGACCCCCATCGCCCACCCGTGCCGCCCCTGGGGGTACCTCCCAGGCCGTTCAGGCACTGGGGGAGGCACAACTGCCCGCAGCGGCGGCGGCGAGTTCGTCAGCCCCCGTACGCCCCGCTCGCCGTCAGCCGCAGTGCCGTGTCGATCAGGGGGACGTGGCTGAAGGCCTGGGGGAAGTTGCCGACCTGGCGCTGGAGGCGGGGGTCCCATTCCTCGGCCAGGAGGCCCAGGTCGTTGCGGAGGGAGAGGAGCTTCTCGAAGAGCTTCCGCGCCTCGTCCACCCGGCCGATCATCGCCAGGTCGTCGGCCATCCAGAACGAGCAGGCCAGGAATGCGCCCTCGTCACCGGGCAGGCCGTCGACGCCCTCGCTGCCGCCCTCCGTCGGGTAGCGCAGGATGAAGCCGTCCGACGTGGACAGCTCACGCTGGATGGCCTCGATGGTGCCGATGACCCGCTTGTCGTCCGGCGGCAGGAAGCCCATCTGCGGGATCAGCAGCAGCGAGGCGTCCAGCTCCTGGGAGCCGTAGGACTGCGTGAAGGTGTTGCGTTCCTTGTCGTAGCCCTTCTCGCACACGTCCCGGTGGATGTCGTCGCGTAGCTGCTTCCAGCGCTCCAGCGGGCCGTCGGCGTCGCCGGACTCGATCAGCTTGATGGTGCGGTCGACGGCGACCCAGGCCATCACCTTGGAGTGCACGAAGTGCCGGCGCGGGCCGCGCACCTCCCAGATGCCCTCGTCCGGCTCCTGCCAGTGGTCCTCCAGGTAGCGGATCAGCTTGAGCTGGAGCAGCGAGGCGTAGTCGTTGCGGGACAGGCCCGTCATGTGGGCCAGGTGCAGGGCCTCGGTGACCTCGCCGTAGACGTCCAACTGGAGCTGGTGGGCCGCGCCGTTGCCGACGCGGACCGGGGTGGAGTCCTCGTAGCCGGGCAGCCAGTCCAGCTCCGCCTCGCCCAGCTCGCGCTCGCCGGCGATGCCGTACATGATCTGCAGGTTCTCCGGGTCGCCGGCGACCGCGCGCAGCAGCCACTCACGCCAGGCGCGGGCCTCCTCGCGGTAGCCGGTGCGCAGCAGCGAGGACAGGGTGATCGCCGCGTCGCGCAGCCAGGTGTAGCGGTAGTCCCAGTTGCGGACGCCGCCGATGTCCTCCGGCAGGGAGGTGGTGGGCGCGGCGACGATGCCGCCGGTGGGGGCGTAGGTGAGGGCCTTCAGGGTGATCAGGGAGCGGACCACGGCCTCCCGGTAGGGGCCGTGGTACGTGCAGTGCTCGACCCAGTCGCGCCAGAAGTCCTCGGTGGCCTCCAGCGACTGCTCGGGTTCCGGCAGCGCCGGCGGTTCCTTGTGCGAGGGCTCCCAGGAGATGGTGAAGGCGATCCGCTCACCCGGAGAGACCGTGAAGTCCGCGTACGTGGTGAGCGCCTTGCCGTAGGTCTCGGCCTCTGTGTCGAACCACACGGAGTCGGGGCCCGCGACGGCCACCGTGCGGCCCTCGTGCTTGTGCACCCAGGGGACCACGCGGCCGTAGCTGAATCGCATCCGCAGCTCCGAGCGCATCGGCACCCGGCCGGAGACACCCTCCACGATCCGGATCACCTGCGGCGCGCCGTCGCGCGGCGGCATGAAATCGGTCACTCGGACCGTGCCGCGCGGTGTGTCCCACTCGGACTCCAGGACCAGCGAGTCGCCGCGGTAGCCGCGCCGGGCCGCGGTCGGGGGCTCGGCGCCGGAGGCGTAGGCGGGGCCCATCCGCCAGAAGCCGTGTTCCCCGGTGCCCAGCAGACCGGCGAAGATGGCATGCGAGTCGAAGCGGGGCAGGCACAGCCAGTCGACTGTGCCGTCCCGGCAGACCAGGGCAGCGGTCTGCATGTCTCCGATGAGTGCGTAGTCTTCGATGCGCCCGGCCACGTGCAACTCCAGTCGAACGGCCACGTCACCCCGCGTGGGGGCGGTCGCTAGTGCGGTCAAGGGTGGGGTCAGGGGTGTGTGTCAGGGATGTGTGTCATGCGTCGTTGAGCCATGAAGCAAAGCAGCCGTCCGGCCGTGAAGCCAAACGCTGTGCCGCAAACGACAATTGTTGCTCAACGAACTGACGAGCTCTCGTTGTTCCGGTGCTGACGGGCGAGGGGTGGTGCCATGTCGCCGGGCGGGCTCGGCAGCGAACGTCCGAGCAGGATACGACGCACGTAGATGATCTGTGTGCCGCTCCGGACAACCCGGGTCCGCCGAACGAGTGACCACCGGGTGAGGAAACGGTGAGCCGCGCGCCTGAGTGTCCGGGCGTGCGCGGAGGGTGGCCGGAAGCCATCGCCCTGAGGCGCTGATACGCTGGTAGCCCGTGGACCGGTGGGAGAAGAACCCCGGAACCGCAGCGACGGCGCCGCCGACGACAACCCGGTACGACCGGGTCGGACGACGAACGCACCGCACCCCAGACCGCGACCACGGGAGCCCCCTCTTGGCCATGCCGCCCGCTGCTTTTCGAAACAGCACAGCTTCGACGACCAAGCACATCTTCGTCACCGGGGGTGTCGCCTCCTCGCTCGGCAAGGGGCTGACCGCCTCCAGCCTCGGCATGCTGCTCAAGGCACGGGGTCTGCGCGTCGTGATGCAGAAGCTCGACCCGTACCTCAATGTCGACCCTGGCACGATGAACCCCTTCCAGCACGGTGAGGTGTTCGTCACCAACGACGGCGCCGAGACCGACCTGGACATCGGCCACTACGAGCGTTTCCTCGACCGCGACCTCGACGGCTCCGCCAACGTCACCACCGGCCAGGTGTACTCGACGGTGATCGCCAAGGAGCGGCGCGGCGAGTACCTGGGCGACACGGTCCAGGTCATCCCGCACATCACCAACGAGATCAAGCACCGCATCCGCCGCATGGCGACGGACGAGGTGGACGTCGTGATCACCGAGGTCGGCGGCACGGTCGGCGACATCGAGTCGCTGCCGTTCCTGGAGACCGTCCGCCAGGTGCGGCACGAGGTCGGCCGCGACAACGTCTTCGTCGTCCACATCTCGCTCCTGCCGTACATCGGCCCCTCGGGTGAGCTGAAGACGAAGCCGACCCAGCACTCGGTCGCGGCGCTGCGCAACATCGGTATCCAGCCGGACGCGATCGTGCTGCGCTGCGACCGCGAGGTGCCGACCGCGATCAAGCGCAAGATCTCCCTGATGTGCGACGTCGACGAGGCCGCCGTGGTTGCCTGCCCCGACGCCCGCTCGATCTACGACATCCCCAAGGTCATCCACACCGAGGGCCTGGACGCCTACGTCGTCCGCAAGATGGACCTGCCGTTCCGCGACGTGGACTGGACGACCTGGGACGACCTGCTCGACCGCGTCCACAAGCCCGACCACGAGATCACCATGGCACTGGTCGGCAAGTACATCGACCTGCCCGACGCCTACCTGTCGGTGACCGAGGCGCTGCGTGCGGGCGGCTTCGCCAACAAGGCCCGCGTGAAGATCAAGTGGGTCACGTCCGACGACTGCAAGACGGCGGCCGGGGCCAAGGCGCAGCTCGGTGACGTCGACGCCATCTGCATCCCGGGCGGCTTCGGCGACCGCGGCGTGCTCGGCAAGGTCGGCGCGATCCGCTACGCCCGCGAGAACAAGATCCCGCTGCTGGGCCTCTGCCTGGGCCTGCAGTGCATCGTGGTCGAGGCGGCGCGCAACCTGGCCGGCATCACGGACGCCAACTCCACCGAGTTCGACCCGGCCACCTCGCACCCGGTCATCTCGACCATGGCCGAGCAGCTGGACATCGTGGCCGGCGAGGGCGACATGGGCGGCACCATGCGGCTCGGCATGTACCCGGCCAAGCTGGCCGAGGGCTCCATCGTGCGCGAGGTCTACGACGGCAAGGAGTACGTCGAGGAGCGGCACCGCCACCGCTACGAGGTGAACAACACCTACCGCGCGGAGCTGGAGAAGAAGGCCGGCATCCTCTTCTCGGGCACCTCCCCGGACGGCAAGCTCGTCGAGTACGTCGAGTACCCCCGTGACGTCCACCCCTACCTGGTCGCCACGCAGGCGCACCCGGAGCTGCGCTCGCGCCCGACCCGCCCGCACCCGCTCTTCGCCGGGCTGGTCAAGGCCGCGGTCGAGCGGAAGACGTCGAAGTAACACACCAGTTGTACGGTGGCCGGGGCGCGCGCATTCAAACGCGCGGGCCCCGGCTTTTCGCGTACGTCTGGAAGGGCAGGTCAGGCATGACGGGCAGCACGATCAAGGACATCCCCGAGGAGTGGGAGGTCAGGGGCACCGAGACGCCCTTCCGGGGCAAGAAGACCTCCGTCCGCACGGACGACGTGGTCATGCCCGACGGCTCCGTGGTGACCCGCGACTACCAGGTCCACCCCGGCTCCGTGGCCGTCCTCGCCCTGGACGACCAGGGCCGGGCCCTGGTCATCCGGCAGTACCGGCACCCCGTGCGCGAGAAGCTGTGGGAGATCCCGGCCGGTCTGCTCGACGTCCCCGGCGAGAACCCGCTGCACGCCGCGCAGCGCGAGCTGTACGAGGAGGCGCACGTCAAGGCCGAGGACTGGCGGGTGCTGACCGACGTCTACACCACCCCCGGCGGCTGCGACGAGGCCGTACGCATCTTCCTCGCCCGGAACCTGTCGGAGGCCGAGGGGGAGCGCTTCGAGGTCGAGGACGAAGAGGCCGACATGGAGCTGGCCCGGGTGCCCGTGGCGGACCTGGTCCGGGGTGTGCTCGCGGGCGAGCTGCACAACAACTGCCTGGTCGTGGGCGTGCTCTCGCTGGTCGCGGCGGAGCGGGGCGACGGGCTCGACGCGCTGCGCCCGGCTCAGGCGCCGTGGCCGGCGCGTCCGTTCGAGGCCTGAGGAACACGCTCGCCCGTCATGGTGTGACCATCGGTTGATCCGATCGAGGGATGTGCCCGCCGCGCTCCGCAGGGAACGTAGCAGAGCGTGAACTAGGCTCTGGAAACGCCCGAACCGGGGTTCCGGCGGGCGCCGGCGTGCGGTGGGATCGGGAGTGTGGCCCGTGACGGATCAGGCGGTGGACACGGACGGCGTACGGCTGTCGGAGGACCCTGCTGAGGAGAGTCGGTTCCTGGGCCGCACCCGGGAGTTGAAGGAGCTGCGCGCCGACATCGAGCGTGCGGGACTGGACACCCTCTCCGGCCGCAAGGCCCCCCGCGCGCGCGTGCTGCTGATCGCGGGCCGGCCCGGATCCGGCCGCACCGCGCTCGCCGAGGAGCTGGCCGCCCAGGTCGCGGACGGTTACCCCGACGGCGTGCTGCGCGCCCGGCTGAGCGAACCGGACGGCACGCGCGTGCCCGTCGGGCGGCTCGCCCGGGAACTGCTGGGCGAACTGGACCGCCCCGCCCCGCCCGGGGCCGACGAGGACGACCTCACCGAGGCGCTCCGCACCGCCCTCGCCGACCGCAAGGTCCTGCTGCTGCTCGACGACGCGGCCGACGCCGAGCAGGTCGACGCCCTGCTGCCGGACACCCCGGACTGCCTGGCCGTCGTCGTCGCCGAGGGCCCGCTGACCAAAATCGCCGACGTCCGCCCGTGCACGCTGGGCGGCCTGGACACCAAGTCGGCCGTGGAGCTGCTGTCCCGGCACACCGGATCCGTGCGCATCACCGTCGACCCCCGGGCCGCCGAACAGCTGGTCGAGGTCTGCCAGGCCCAGCCCGCCGCGCTGACCCTGGCCGGCGGCTGGCTCGCCGCCCGTCCCCAGGCGGCCGTCGCCGACCTCGCCAAGCACGTGCACGCGGAGGGTGACGACGGCACCGCCCTCAGCCGCGTCTTCCGCCTCGCCTACGCGTCCCTGCCCAGCCCCGCCGCCCGGATGCTGCGGCTGCTCTCCCTCGCCCCGGCCGGCCTGGTCGACCCGCACACCGCGTCCGCGCTCGCCGGCTGCTCGGTCCACGGCGCCCGCACCACCCTGGACGACTTCGTCGCCCTCGGCGTGCTGCGGTCGGTCGACTCGCCGCTGCCCGAGTACGAGGTTCCCGGGTGCCTGCACGACCGGCTGATGGCTCTCGCCGAGACCCACGACCGTCCCGCCGAGCTCCAGCTCGCCCGCGCCCGCATGCTGGAGCGGACGGTGCGGCTGCTCCAGTCCTGCCGGGCGGTCACCGAGACCGACAGCCCGCAGGCCCGCGAGAAGCTCCTCGGCATGCCGCGTGCCCTGCGCTTCCCGCATCCGAGGGCCGCCGCCGACTGGCTGCGGGTCCGCCGGCCCGCCCTGCTGGCCGCGGCACGGCTCGCGGTCGCCGACGGGGAGCTGGACACCCTCGCCCGGAGACTGATGTCCCAGCTGGTGCGGACCATGGTGGCCCACTTCGGCACCCAGGCGGCGGCGCCCGACCTGTACGGCATCCACCGCCTCGTCCTCGACGTGGCCGAGCGCCGTGAGCTGCCCCGGGAGAAGGCGGCGGCCCTGCTGAACCTGGCCGACCTGGACGCCCGTACCGGCCGCACCGCCGAGGCCCTGGCGCGCTACCGGGCGGCGCTGGACGCCGGGCGCGAGGCGAACGACCCGTACGCGACCGGCCGCGCGATGGAATCCGTAGGCGGCGCCCATTTGGAACTCGGCGACTACGACCGGGCCGCCGACTGGTTCGGCCGGGCGCTGGCCCAGCGGCTCGCCCGGGACGAGCGCGCCGACGCCTCCCGCGTCTACGGCCGGCTCGCCACCGCCCACACCTACGCCGGCCGCTACGGCGAGGCGCTGCGGGGCTGGCGCGCCGCGGTCGCCGGGTACCGCAGGGCGGGCGACGTGGCCGCGCACGCGCGGGCGTTGAGCGAGCTGGCCCGCGTCCAGGAGTACGCCGGACGCCCCGAGGAGTCGCTGCGCACCTGCCAGGAGGCCGTCGACTGGGCCCGCCGGGCCGAGGACGTCCGGCTCCAGGCCGCGCTGCACCTGCGGCTGGCCGACACGCTCGACCACCTCGGCGATCCCGTCGCTGCCGGGCTGCAGCGGAGCGCGGCGGATCGCATGCTGAGGGAAGATCCCGCCGAGGCCTGCGAAATCCGCAGCGCATCGTCTGAAGATTGATGCTTTGAAAGGCTGGACAGCGGGAACACCTTCATTAGACTGGCTCTGCCGCACGTTCTTGCGGACTCTCCCGTTGTGCCCACGTGTACGCGGGTATGTGTAGAGATAGCCCAACCCTCTGAGCCAAGGACCGTGATCGACGTGAAGGTCGGTATCCCCCGCGAGGTCAAGAACAACGAGTTCCGGGTGGCCATCACCCCCGCCGGCGTGCACGAGCTGGTGCGCCACGGTCACCAGGTCGTCATCGAGCGTGACGCCGGTGTCGGCTCCTCGATCCCCAACGAGGAGTACGTCGCCGCCGGCGCGCGGATACTCGACACCGCCGACGAGGTCTGGGCCACCGCCGACCTGCTGCTGAAGGTCAAGGAGCCCATCGCGGAGGAGTACCACCGCCTCCGCAAGGACCAGACGCTCTTCACCTACCTGCACCTGGCGGCCTCCAAGGAGTGCACGGACGCGCTCATCGAGTCCGGCACCACCGCCATCGCCTACGAGACGGTCGAGCTGCCCAGCCGCGCGCTGCCGCTGCTGGCCCCGATGTCCGAGGTCGCGGGTCGGATCGCCCCGCAGGTCGGCGCCTACCACCTGATGGCCCCCAACGGCGGGCGCGGCGTGCTGCCCGGTGGCGTGCCCGGCGTGACCCCCGCCAAGGCCGTCGTCATCGGCGGCGGCGTCTCCGGCTGGAACGCCACCCAGATCGCCGTCGGCATGGGCTTCGACGTGACCCTGCTCGACCGCGACATCAACAAGCTGCGCGAGGCCGACAAGATCTTCGGCACCAAGGTCAAGGCCGTCATGTCCAACTCCTTCGAGCTGGAGAAGGCCGTCCTCGACGCCGACCTGGTCATCGGCGCGGTGCTCATCCCGGGTGCCAAGGCCCCGAAGCTCGTCACCAACGAGCTGGTCTCCCGGATGAAGCCCGGAAGTGTTCTTGTCGACATCGCGATCGACCAGGGCGGCTGCTTCGAGGACTCGCACCCCACCACGCACGCCGAGCCGACCTTCAAGGTCCACAACTCGGTCTTCTACTGCGTCGCCAACATGCCGGGCGCGGTGCCGAACACCTCCACCAACGCCCTCACCAACGCCACGCTGCCGTACATCGTCGAGCTGGCCGACCGCGGCTGGGTCGAGGCGCTGCGCCGCGACCCGGCGCTGGCCAAGGGCCTCAACACGCATGACGGCAAGGTCGTCTACCGCGAGGTCGCCGAGGCGCACGGTCTGGAGTACGTCGACCCGGTCACCCTGCTCGGCTAAGTCACCAACCGGAAAAGGCGATACGTCAACAGACGCCGTCAACCCCACACGCCCGGCCGGACCTTGCCCGACAAGGTCCGGCCAGGTGTGTGTATGGTCACTTTGCGATTCTCGGCCAACTCGCCTCGAACGTAACGCTTCAACCGATTCGCGCACCGGTGAAACCTGCTGTGCGACGGCCGTACGCCCTTGACAGAGGGATGTTTCATTGCCGACACATCGGGCCGGGTCCGGCGGATTGTGTTGCTGCGGACGCCCGACACGCCATAGAGTCGCCGAACGTCGGCATGGTGCCACGCTGACCTGTCTAGAAATTTCCTGGTCACCAAGGAGGTAAGACGACTTGTGAATGAGTCGACATTTACTCCCGGGGGTGGTCAACCAGGAATGCCTGCACGGGCCCACGGCCCCGGGCGTCTCGAGGCTGTCGGCTCCGTCGCTGTACGCACCTTCGCAGCCCACCAGAGTCCGCAGGCAACTCAGACAGCACACATGAGTATGGATGGCCAACACGTGAACGCCATGGCCGGCAACGGAAGTGGCGCGCCCCGCAACCACTTCGCCGACTACGACGAACTGCCCGAGGGGCACTTCTACGACCCGGACGCGGAGTACGAGCCCGATCCCGAGTACGCCGCCACGCTCGCGCCCGACGCGGCCCGCCAGCGCCGTGAGCGCATCGGACCGACCGGACGCCCGCTGCCCTACTTCCCGATTCCGGGCCCGCTGACCGAACACGGCCCCGCGAAGATCATCGCGATGTGCAACCAGAAGGGCGGCGTCGGCAAGACCACGTCGACCATCAACCTGGGTGCCGCGCTCGCCGAGTACGGGCGCCGGGTGCTGCTCGTCGACTTCGACCCGCAGGGCGCGCTCTCGGTCGGGCTCGGCGTCAACCCGATGGAGCTCGACCTCACCGTCTACAACCTGCTCATGGAGCGGGGCATGGCGGCCGACGAGGTGCTGCTGAAGACCGCGGTCCCCAACATGGACCTGCTGCCCAGCAACATCGACCTGTCGGCGGCCGAGGTGCAGCTGGTGAGCGAGGTCGCGCGCGAGTCCACGCTGCAGCGGGCGCTGAAGCCGCTGATGGACGACTACGACTACATCGTGATCGACTGCCAGCCCTCGCTCGGTCTGCTCACGGTCAACGCGCTGACGGCAGCGCACAAGGTGATCGTGCCGCTGGAGTGCGAGTTCTTCGCGCTGCGCGGTGTGGCGCTGCTGACCGAGACGATCGAGAAGGTCCAGGAGCGGCTCAACCCCGACCTGGAGCTGGACGGCATCCTCGCCACGATGTACGACTCGCGCACGGTGCACAGCCGTGAGGTGCTCGCGCGTGTCGTCGAGGCCTTCGACGATCACGTCTACCACACGGTCATCGGGCGTACGGTCCGCTTCCCGGAGACCACGGTCGCCGGTGAGCCGATCACCACGTACGCCTCCAACTCCGTCGGTGCCGCCGCCTACCGCCAGCTCGCCAGGGAGGTGCTCGCCCGGTGTCACGCCGAGTGAGTCTGCCGGGGGCCGACGAACTCTTCCGTACGACAGGGGGGATGGGGCTCCAGGCCTCCTCTCCGCGGCGACCGGCCAACGGCGAGGCCCGGGTGCCGGCGCCGGCGGGGGAGAGCGACCAGGCCGCCGCCGAGGACGCACCGCAGTCGGTGCCCGCGCAGGGCGGTGACGGCGGGGGCGCGGAGCACGCCGCGGCGGACGCGGAACCGGGCTCGGCGGGCGAGTCGCGCAGCCGGGGCGCGGAGCGCTCCGCGCGGGGCTCCGTGCCGAGCGTGAGCGCGCAGGAAGGTTCTGCCGCCGCCCAGCCGCGCAAGCGCGGGCGGTCCCCCTCGCGCCGGCCCAGCGGCCGGGAGCGCCACGACGAGAAGATCACCGTGTACGTCTCCGCCGAGGAGCTGATGGACCTGGAGCACGCCCGCCTGGTGCTCCGGGGCGAGCACGGACTGGCCGTCGACCGCGGCCGCATCGTCCGCGAGGCGGTCGCCGTGGTCCTCGCCGACCTGGAGACCCGCGGGGACGCCAGCATCCTCGTACGACGGCTGCGCGGGCGGTAGCGGTAGCCTGCGGGGGCCATGACCTCGAACGACGCCCCCCGCCCCGGCGCCCGCGCCGGCCGTCGGCGTGCGCTGGGGCGCGGACCGACAGAGCCACGGGTGGCTCCGCCGGTTCCGCCGCTCCGCGAGAAACCCGAGGCGCCCGAGGCGCCCGAGGTGGTGCCGTCCGGCACCGAGCCCCCCGAGGCCACGGTCGCGCAGGCGGTGCCGTCCGGGGAGCCGTCGGAAACCACGGCTTCGCAAGCCTCGCCGCCGACTGACGCGACCTCACGGGGGTTCTCCCGCGCGGCAACCGAGCCGGAGGCCGCCGAGCGTGCCCGCCCCCGCCCGGATACCGGGACGCGTGGCGAGCCGGAAGCGTCGGCGGGCCCTCGGCCGGACGCCGCGCCGTGGCCCCCCGCCGTGGCACCGGAGGCCACCGAGGCGGTGCCCGGTCTCACGCCCGGAGCCGGGCCGCAGGCGTCCGCCGTGGCACCGGAGGCCCCCGGGGTGGCGTACGGCCCCGCGGGCCGCGAGAGCGCGGCGCAGGGTGTCTCAGGGGTCGGCGGGGCGGTGGGAGAGGCTGAAGCAGCGGGGGCCGGTTCCGTGTCCGTCGCGCCGGTGGCTCCGCAGGGCGCCCCGGGGTTCGACGGGGAGGCAGCGGGGGCGGGTTCCGCGTCCGGGGCACCGGGGGTTCCGCCGCCAGGCGGGGCCGAGCGTTCGCCGGAGGCCGGAGAGGTGCCCCACGCGCTCTCCGAGGGCGCGCTCGACGACGGTCGCGACGGTGTCTTCAAGGTGCGGCTGGCCAACTTCGAGGGGCCGTTCGATCTGCTCCTCCAGCTGATCTCCAGGCACAAGATGGACGTCACCGAGGTCGCGCTCTCCAAGGTGACCGACGAGTTCATGGCGCACATCAGGGCGATGGGCCAGGACTGGGACCTCGACGAGACGACCGAGTTCCTGGTGGTCGCGGCCACGCTGCTCGACCTGAAGGCGGCCCGGCTGCTGCCCGCCGCCGAGGTCGAGGACGAGGCCGACCTGGCGCTGCTGGAGGCCCGCGACCTGCTCTTCGCGCGGCTTCTCCAGTACCGCGCGTACAAACAGATCGCGGAGATCTTCAACGAGCGGCTCGAAGCCGAGGCCCGTCGCTACCCGCGTACCGTCGGGCTGGAGCCCCACCACGCCGAGCTGCTGCCCGAGGTCGTCATCAGCATCGGGCCGGAGGGCTTCGCCAAGCTGGCCGTCAAGGCGATGCAGCCCAAGCCCAAGCCGCAGGTCTACGTCGAGCACATCCACGCGCCCCTGGTCAGCGTGCAGGAGCAGGCCGGGATCGTCGTCGCCCGCCTGAAGGAGCTGGGACAGGCCAGTTTCCGCCTCCTGGTCGAGGACACCGACGACACGCTGACCGTCGTCGCCCGCTTCCTCGCCCTGCTGGAGCTGTACCGGGAGAAGGCCGTCGAGCTGGACCAGGAGACCGCGCTCGGCGACCTGCTGGTGCGCTGGACGGGCGGGGACGCGGACGCCGAGCCGGTGGTGACCGACGAGTTCGACCGGCCGCCGGAGAAGACCGAGGAGGAGCGGAAGGCGTGAGTGAGGAGACCCGGGAGGCCGTGGGCGGGCCGGAGGCCGTCGCCGGCCTCGAACTCAAGCCCGCCCTCGAAGCCGTCCTCATGGTCGTCGACGAGCCCGCGACCGAGGAGCATCTCGCCCGGATACTCCAGCGGCCCCGGCGGCAGATCGCCGACGCGTTGCGCGAGCTGGCCGACGAGTACACCGTCCAGGGCCGCGGCTTCGAGCTGCGCCTGATCGCGGGCGGCTGGCGCTTCTACAGCCGCCCCGAGTACGCCGCGGCCGTCGAGGGCTTCGTCCTGGACGGCCAGCACGCCCGCCTCACCCAGGCCGCCCTGGAGACCCTCGCCGTGGTCGCCTACCGCCAGCCGGTCAGCCGCGGCCGCGTCTCCGCCGTGCGCGGCGTGAACTGCGACGGTGTGATGCGCACCCTCCTGCAGCGGGGTCTGGTCGAGGAGGCGGGCACGGAACCCGAAACAGGTGCGATCCTGTACGTGACGACGAACTACTTCCTGGAGCGGATGGGCCTGCGCGGCCTGGACGAGCTCCCGGAGCTCGCGCCCTTCCTCCCGGAGGCGGCGGCGATCGAGGCCGACACACTGGAAGGGGTCCCGTCGTTCGATCCGGACGCCCCGGATTCCGAGGACGCAGACGACAAGACGGAACTTTGATGCGAAGCAGCAGCGGCAGGAACAGCAGCGGAAACAACGGCGGGAGCCGTGGTGGCAACAGCGGCGGCCGCGGCGGGAGCAGCGGTGGCCGCGGTAACCCCCGCGGCGGGAGCGGCGGGAACCCCCGCGGCGCCGGTGGCAACCGCGACAACAAGCAGGGCGGCCGTCCGAAGAACCCGCGCCCCGAGGAGCGGCGCTACGACGTGGGTCCCGGCGCCACGCACGAGGGCCCGAAGTCGGGCCGCGGCCCGGCGGCCCGCGGCGGCGCCAAGGGCGGGCCGAAGAAGCCCCTGCAGCGGGGGCGCTCGGTGCCGGCCACGTCCCGCGAGTACGAGGCGCGGGCCGAGGAGCGCAACCGCGAGCGGTACGCGGGCAAGAAGGACGTCAAGCCCCCCAAGACCTTCCCCGGCGCCGAGCAGGAGGGCGAGCGGCTGCAGAAGGTCCTCGCGCGCGCGGGCTACGGCTCCCGGCGTGCCTGCGAGGAGCTGATCGAGCAGGCGCGCGTCGAGATCAACGGCGAGATCGTGCTGGAGCAGGGCCGCCGCGTCGACCCGGAGAAGGACGAGGTCAAGGTCGACGGCCTGACCGTCGCGACGCAGTCGTACCAGTTCTTCTCGCTCAACAAGCCCGCCGGTGTCGTCTCCACCATGGAGGACCCGGACGGCCGGCAGTGCCTCGGTGACTACGTCACCAACCGCGAGACCCGGCTCTTCCACGTCGGCCGGCTCGACACCGAGACCGAGGGCGTGATCCTGCTCACCAACCACGGCGAGCTGGCGCACCGCCTGACCCACCCCCGGTACGGGGTGAAGAAGACCTACCTCGCGCACATCGTGGGTCCGATCCCGCGCGACCTCGGCAAGCAACTGAAGGACGGCATCCAGCTGGAGGACGGGTACGCGCGCGCGGACCACTTCCGGGTCGTCGAGCAGACCGGCAAGAACTACCTGGTCGAGGTCACCCTCCACGAGGGCCGCAAGCACATCGTCCGCCGGATGCTGGCGGAGGCGGGCTTCCCCGTCGACAAACTGGTGCGCACCGCCTTCGGCCCGATCACCCTGGGCGACCAGAAGTCGGGCTGGCTGCGCCGGCTGTCCAACACAGAGGTCGGGATGCTGATGCAGGAGGTCGAGCTCTAGGCGCTCAGGCGCCGCGAGGGTTGTGACGGGTCGGCCACCCCCTTTATAGTCAAGATGACTATTAAGGGGGTGGCCGCCTGTGCACGGCTACGACAAGTACGCCTTCGAACCCTTCGCCGTCACCGTTGACCTCGCCGTCCTCACGCTCCGCGCGGGCGCGCTGCACGTGCTGCTCGTCGAGCGGGGGCAGGAGCCGTACGCCGGCCGCTGGGCACTGCCCGGCGGCTTTCTGCTGCCGGACGAGTCGGCGGAGGCGGCGGCCCGCCGGGAGCTGGCCGAGGAGACCGGCCTGGCCGACGTCAGCGCACCGCACCTGGAGCAGCTGCGGACCTACAGCGAGCCCGGCCGCGACCCCCGGATGCGGGTGGTGTCGGTCGCGTTCGCCGCCCTGCTGCCCGACGCTCCCGAGCCGCGCGGCGGCGGTGACGCGGCCGCGGCCCGCTGGGTGCCGTACGACAAGGCCCGCGACCTCGCCTTCGACCACGACCGGATCCTGGCCGACGCCCGGGAACGCGTCGGCGCCAAGCTGGAGTACAGCTGCGTGGCCACCGCCTTCTGCTCGGCCGAGTTCACCCTCGGCGAGCTGCAGCAGGTCTACGAGACCGTGTGGGGCACCGCCCTCGACCGGCCCAACTTCCGCCGCAAGGTCCTCGCCACCCCCGGCTTCGTCGAACCCGTCCCGGGCGCCGCCCGCCTCACCGGCGGCCGCGGCAAACCGGCCGCGCTCTACCGCGCCGGCCCGGCGACCACCCTGCACCCGCCCCTGCTCCGCACCCCTCGGGAAGGACGCCCCGCATGACCACGACCACCGTCACCAAGCGCGCCGCCACCGGAGCCCTCACCGGCCTCGCCCTCGGGGACGCGCTCGGCTTCCCGACCGAATTCAACGACGTCCCGTCGATCCTCGCCAAGTGCGGTCCGTGGCGGGAGATGGAACTGCCCCGGCCGGCGATCGTCACCGACGACACCCAGATGACGCTGGCGCTCGGGAAGGGGCTGCGGACGGCCATGGACCGCGGTGTCCTGACGCCCGAGGGGATGGCCGAGCCCGTGCGGCGGGAGTTCATCGCCTGGAACCGGTCGCCCGAGAACAACCGGGCCCCGGGCAACACGTGTCTCACGGCCTGCGACCTCCTGGAGCGTCCGGGCCGCCCCTGGCAGGACGCCAGCCAGATCCACTCCAAGGGCTGCGGCGCCAACATGCGCGTCGCCCCGGTCGGGCTCGCCCCCGGACTGAGCGACGAAAAGCGGGCGGGCGCCGCCCAGTTGCAGTCCGCGCTCACCCACGGGCACCCGACAGCGCTGGCCGCCTCCGACCTCACCGCGCACGCCGTACGGCTGCTCGCCGAGGGAGCCGAGCCGACCGGACTGGTCGGGCTGCTGCGGTCGTACGCCTACGACAACCGCACCCGCTACCACGAGCGCTGGCTCGGCGACCTGTGGACCCGCGCCCAGGACCCCACGCCCGAGCACTTCATGTCGCGCGGCTGGGACGAGTGCCTGGCGATACTCGACCGCCTCCAGCAGGCGGTGCGCACCGTCTCGCCGGAGACTGATCCCTGCCTCGCGGTCGGCGAGGGCTGGATCGCCGAGGAGGCCATGGCGGCCGGGCTGCTCTGCTTCCTGCTCTTCGTCGACGAGCCGCTGACCGCCCTGCGCCGCGGTGCCTGCACCTCCGGGGACTCCGACTCCATCGCGTGCCTCGCGGGCGCCTTCGCGGGCGCGTACCTGGGCGCCGACGCCTGGCCCGCCGAGTGGGCGGACCGTATCGAGTACCGGGGCGACCTGCTGGCCCTCGGAGCGCTCTGGGACGCTTGAGCGCATGATCGACGCCCTGGACATCGACCTGGCCCCGGTGGTGGCCGAACAGCCCTTCCCCGTGCTGTTCGCCACCGTCTCGGGCGCCCACCTCTACGGCTTCCCGTCCCGCGACTCGGACGTCGACCTGCGGGGCGTGCACCTGCTGCCGGCCGCCGACCTGGTCGGGCTGCGCGAGCCGGAGGAGACCAGGTCGCGGATGTGGGACCGGGACGGTGTCGAGATGGACCTGGTCACGCACGACCTGCGCAAGTTCGTACGGCTGATGCTGCGGCGCAACGGCTATGTGCTGGAGCAGCTGCTGTCCCCGCTGGTCGTGCACACCACCGAGGCGCACCGGGAGCTGGCCGCGCTCGCGCCGGGCGTCCTCACCGGCCACCACGCCCACCACTACCGGGGGTTCGCGAACACCCAGTGGCGGCTGTTCGAGAAGAGCGGTGAGCTGAAGCCGCTGCTGTACACCTTCCGGGTGCTGCTTACCGGCATCCACCTGATGCGCGGCGGCGAGGTGCAGCCCCATCTGCCCACGCTCCTCGGGGAGGTCGACGCCGCCCGGACTACCCGCCCGGGCTGATCGCCGCCAAGGTGGAGCGCGAGCACGGGGACGCCGGCGTCGACCACGCGCGCGTGCGTGCCGACGTGGAGCGGCTGCGCGGCGTACTGGACGAGGCGCAGGCGGCGTCAGCCCTGCCCGACGCCGCCACCTCGTACGACGCCCTGCACGACTTCGTCGTACGGAACCGGCTGGACCGCCCGGAGGGCTGAGGCGCGGCGCGTGCGGACGAGGAAGTCCTCGACGCGGCGCCGGTCCGGTTCCTCGGGCAGCGGACTGCGCCGCGCGGCCTCCTCGCCCTCCTCGGCCAGGCGGGTCATCCGGGACTCGACCTCCGGCCACGGCACCTCGCCGCGCTTCACGGCGAGCAGCGACTCGCGCCGGTCGCCGACGTCGATGGTGAGCGTGCCCGTGCGCAGCAGGTCGTGGGCGGACATCAGCAGCCGCAGCAGGTGCATCGCGTGCTTCCAGCGCGGGGCGCCGTGCGTGCGCACGTCGGCGTCCAGCTTGCGGCGCTGGCCGTGGGCGTAGCGGGTGAACGTCCCGTGGACCCGGCGGGAGAGGAACGCCTCGCGCAGGGCGAGCAGTTCGCGGCCCGTGTCGTCGGCGTACTCCACGAGCGGGGAGTGCAGGCACTCCAGGATGTTCGGGTTCGCGCGCAGGGCCAGCTCGCAGAAGCGCTCCAGCTCCCAGCCGAACTGCTCCTCGGCCGGGCCCTCCACGTGCGTCGGCGGCTTCTCGAAGCGCCAGAACAGCGGGGTCGGGGCGAGGAACACGCCCCGGCGGTCGGTGTCGCTGCCCTCCGTCGCCAGACCGAAGGCGCGCGAACCCATGACACAGGCGTAGATCGTGTGGTCGCGTACCAGGGTCTCGGGGTGCATGCCGGGAGCGTACGCGGGCGCCTCACGCCAGGCGGACCGAATTTCCGTCCACCGCGATCCGTTCCTCGGGCAGCGGCCTCGTGGCCGGCCCCTGCTCCACCGCGCCGTCGGTGATGCTGAACCTGCTGCCGTGGCAGGAGCAGTCGATGGAGCCGTCCCGGACGTCCGACACGAGGCAGTTCTGGTGGGTGCAGATCGCCGAGAACGCCTTGAACTCGCCCTGCTCCGGCTGGGTCACCACGATCTTCCGGTCCGCGAAGATCTTGCCGCCGCCGACCGGGATGTCGCTCGTCGGCGCCAGCTCCTGACCGGGCGAGGCGGCGGAGGCGTCGCCGTCCCCGCCTCCTCCGCCGCATCCCACGACGAGCGCCGCCGCGCCCGTGGAGAGGAGGACCGTACGGCGTGTCGGACTGTGGGGCATGTCGTCGCTCCGAGAGGGGGGTGGGGGAGGGGATTCCGGCCGGGGCCAGCGTCTCAGGAGACGGGCGCCCCGGGCCCGTACGC
Organism: Streptomyces sp. NPDC056296; assembly: GCF_042268605.1. Classification (NCBI taxonomy): domain Bacteria; kingdom Bacillati; phylum Actinomycetota; class Actinomycetes; order Kitasatosporales; family Streptomycetaceae; genus Streptomyces; species Streptomyces sp. NPDC056296. The sequence goes on from NZ_JBHJRX010000092.1 coordinate 19,400, forward strand.
GCCGGGCTGACTAGGCTGGACGGACCAACAACCTTTACGCACGTCAGCAAGGAGCATCGCCGTGGCGGTACGAGCGGTCCGGGGCGCCGTCCAACTGGAGCGGGACGAGGCCGGGCACATGGACGAGCAGGTCGCGGCCCTGCTGACCGCCGTCCTGGAGCGCAACGACCTGACCGGCGACGACCTGATCAGCATCTGGTTCACGGCCACGCCCGACCTGCACAGCGACTTCCCGGCCGCCGCCGCCCGCAAGCTCGGCATCACCGACGTTCCGCTGATCTGCGCCCAGGAGCTGGACATCGAGGGCGCCATGCCCCGCGTCGTCCGGGTCCTCGCCCACATCGAGTCCGACCGGCCCCGTGCCGAGATCGCCCACGTCTACCTCGGCGCCGCCGCGGCCCTGCGCAAGGACATCGCCCAGTGAGAACCGCACTCGTCATCGGCACCGGTCTCATCGGTACCTCCGCCGCCCTCGCCCTGACCCAGCGGGGCGTCACCGTCCACCTGGCCGACCGCGACCCCGAGCAGGTCCGTACGGCCGCCGCACTGGGCGCCGGCACCGACGAGGCCCCGGACGGGCCGGTCGACCTGGCGATCGTCGCCGCCCCGCCGGCCCTGGTGGCCGACGTGCTCGCGGACGCCATGGGGCGCGGCGCCGCCCGCGGGTACATCGACGTGGCCAGCGTCAAGGGCGGCCCCCGGCGAGAGCTGGAGGCGCGGGGGCTCGACCTCGCGGCGTACATCGGCACGCACCCCATGTCCGGCCGTGAGAAGTCCGGGCCGCTGGCCGCCACCGGCGACCTCTTCGAAGGCCGCCCGTGGGTGCTGACCCCGACCCGGGACACCGACACCGAGGTGCTGAACCTCGCCCTGGAGCTCGTCTCGCACTGCCGTGCGGTGCCGGTGGTGATGGACGCGGACGCCCACGACCGCGCCGTGGCCCTCGTCTCGCACATGCCCCACCTGGTCTCCAGCATGGTCGCCGCCCGGCTGGAGCACGCCGAGGAGGCCGCCGTACGGCTGTGCGGACAGGGCATCCGCGACGTGACCCGGATCGCCGCCTCCGACCCCCGGATGTGGATCGACATCCTCTCCGCCAACCCCGGGCCGGTCGCCGACCTGCTCACCGACGTCGCCGCCGACCTGGAGGAGACGGTACGGGCCCTGCGCGCCCTGCAGTCCTCCGACGAGGACAAGCGCAGCGAGGGCGGTACCGGCATCGCCGAGGTGCTGCGGCGCGGCAACGCCGGGCAGGTGCGGGTCCCGGGCAAGCACGGCAGCGCGCCCCGGGTCTACGAGACCGTGGCGGTCCTCATCGACGACCAGCCCGGCCAGCTGGCCCGCATCTTCGCGGACGCGGGACGGGCCGGGGTCAACATCGAGGACGTACGGATCGAGCACGCGACCGGACAGCAGGCCGGTCTGATGCAGCTGATGGTCGAGCCGAAGGCCGCTCCGGTGCTGACGGCGGCCCTCGGGGAGAGGGGCTGGGCGCTCCGGCAGTGATCCCCGGGGGCCCGGCAGTGGTGCCCGGTGGGATACGCCTGTCCGAGGGGTCCCGGAGAGCCAGTAACCTTGTGCGGGACGCGTTCGCGTCCCGCACACCCCTCACCGCACCGCACCAGGAAGGTGTCCCCTCGTGGAAAACGGCGCCGCCCCGACCGTCCCGGCCGTGATTGTCGCCATCGACGGCCCCTCCGGCACGGGCAAGTCGAGCACGTCGAAGGCCGTCGCCGCCCAGCTCGGCCTGAGCTACCTGGACACCGGCGCCCAGTACCGGGCGATCACGTGGTGGATGGTCAACAACGGCATCGACACCGACGACCCGCACGCCATCGCCGCCGCGGCCGGAAAGCCCGAGATCCTCTCCGGCACCGACCCGGCGGGCCCCACCATCACGGTGGACGGCGTGGACGTGGCCGGCCCGATCCGCACCCAGGAGGTCACCTCCAAGGTCAGCGCGGTCAGCGCCGTCCCCGAGGTGCGGACCCGGATCACCGAGCTGCAGCGCACCATCGCCGCCTCCGCCCCGCTCGGCATCGTCGTCGAGGGCCGCGACATCGGGACGACGGTGCTGCCGGACGCCGACCTGAAGATCTTCCTCACCGCCTCGGCGGAGGCCCGCGCCGCCCGCCGCAGCGGCGAGCTCAAGGGCGCCGACGTCAACGTCACCCGCGAGGCCCTGATCAAGCGGGACGCGGCCGACTCCAGCCGCAAGACGTCGCCGCTGGCCAAGGCGGACGACGCGGTCGAGGTGGACACCACCGAGCTCACCCTCGCGCAGGTCATCGAGTGCGTCGTCACCCTCGTCGAGGAGAAGCGGGCGGGGAAGTGACCGCACCTTCCACCCCGCCCGTCCCCTCCGAGAAGGGTGCCGAGATCGGGCGGCGCATCGGCGTCGGCCTGATGTACGGGCTGTTCCGACCGCGCGTGCTCGGCGCCTGGCGGGTGCCCGCGACCGGCCCGGTGATCTACGCCGTCAACCACTCGCACAACGTCGACGGCCCGATGGTCATGGGCGTGGCACCCCGGCCGACGCACTTCCTGATCAAGAAGGAGGCGTTCATCGGTCCGCTGGACCCCTTCCTGCTCGGCATCGGCCAGCTGAAGGTGGACCGCTCTACCGCCGACCGCACCGCCATCACCCAGGCGCTGGGCGTCCTGGAGAACGGCGGCGTGCTGGGCATCTTCCCGGAGGGCACCCGGGGCGAGGGCGACTTCGCCGCGCTGCGCGCCGGGCTCGCGTACTTCGCGGTCCGCAGCGGCGCCCCGATCGTCCCGGTCGCGGTGCTGGGAAGTTCCGGCCGGCCCGGACGGTTGATAAAGGCGCTGCCCCCGCTGCGCTCCCGCATCGACGTCGTCTTCGGCGACCCCTTCGACGCGGGCGACGGCAGTGGACGGCGCACCCGCAAGGCCTTGGACGAGGCCACCGAACGCATCCAGAAGCAGCTCACCGCGCACCTGGAAAACGCCAGGCGCCTCACCGGGCGCTAGGCGACACTGAGTAGTGGCCCGCCCGGCGAAACAGGGTGCGCCACGATCACCACGATGAACGAGGTACGGACTTCATGAACGACCACATCCACTCCGAGGGCTCGGGCGAGGAGCACGACCACGGGGCGCTCGGCGACGCCGAGTACGCGCAGTTCATGGAGCTGGCCACCGAAGAGGGCTTCGACATCGAGGAGGTCGAGGGCGCGATCGAGGAGGCCGGGCACGGCCCGCTGCCCGTCCTCGCCGTCGTCGGCCGCCCCAATGTCGGCAAGTCGACCCTGGTGAACCGGATCATCGGCCGCCGCGAGGCCGTCGTCGAGGACAAGCCCGGCGTCACCCGCGACCGCGTCACCTACGAGGCGGAGTGGGCCGGCCGCCGCTTCAAGGTCGTCGACACCGGCGGCTGGGAGCAGGACGTCCTCGGTATCGACGCCTCCGTGGCCGCGCAGGCCGAGTACGCGATCGAGGCCGCCGACGCGGTCGTCTTCGTCGTGGACGCCAAGGTCGGCGCCACCGACACCGACGAGGCGGTCGTACGGCTGCTGCGCAAGGCCGGCAAGCCCGTCGTGCTCTGCGCCAACAAGGTCGACGGCCCGAGCGGCGAGGCCGACGCCGCCTACCTGTGGTCGCTGGGGCTGGGGGAGCCCCAGCCGGTCTCCGCGCTGCACGGCCGCGGCACCGGCGACATGCTGGACAAGGTCCTGGAGGCCCTGCCCGAGGCCCCGGCCCAGACCTTCGGCGCCGCCGTCGGCGGCCCGCGCCGCATCGCCCTGATCGGCCGGCCCAACGTCGGCAAGTCCTCCCTGCTGAACAAGGTGGCGGGCGAGGAGCGCGTCGTCGTCAACGAGATGGCCGGCACCACCCGCGACCCGGTCGACGAGCTGATCGAGCTGGGCGGCGTCACCTGGAAGTTCGTCGACACGGCGGGCATCCGCAAGCGCGTCCACCTCCAGCAGGGCGCCGACTACTACGCCTCGCTGCGCACCGCCGCCGCCGTCGAGAAGGCGGAGGTCGCCGTCATCCTCATCGACGCCTCCGAGTCGATCTCGGTCCAGGACCAGCGGATCGTCACCATGGCCGTCGAGGCGGGCCGCGCGATCGTCGTCGCCTACAACAAGTGGGACACCCTCGACGAGGAGCGCCGCTACTACCTGGAGCGGGAGATCGAGACCGAGCTCGGCCAGGTGGCGTGGGCGCCGCGGGTCAACGTCTCGGCGCAGACCGGGCGGCACATGGAGAAGCTGGTCCCGGCGATCGAGACCGCCCTGGCCGGATGGGAGACCCGCGTCCCGACGGGCCGGCTGAACGCCTTCCTGGGTGAGCTGGTCGCCGCCCACCCGCACCCGGTTCGGGGCGGCAAGCAGCCCCGCATCCTGTTCGGTACGCAGGCGGGCACCAAGCCCCCGCGGTTCGTGCTCTTCGCCTCCGGCTTCATCGAGGCGGGCTACCGGCGTTTCATCGAGCGTCGGCTGCGCGAGGAGTTCAGCTTCGACGGGACGCCGATCCACATCTCGGTGCGGGTGCGCGAGAAGCGCGGCGCGAAGAAGAAGTAGCGGCACCGGCTGAGACAGCGAGGAGAGGGGGGGGGGGGGGAGGGGACGACGGAGGGGGGCGCCTACCTCCTCTTTCC
>NZ_JBHJRX010000093.1:0-24001 GCF_042268605.1 Streptomyces sp. NPDC056296
AGCTCCACTCCACAACCGGAGGCCTTCGCCGTCCTACAGATTCAGACCGTGTCGTCGCACAAACTCGACCAACCTGGCTGGGCAGTACAGCTAGGACCGGCCCGGAGAGCCGCTGTGGGTCCGGTCCGGCAGCATCGGGTAGCTCCCGGTGTTCGTCGGTGCGTGCTCCGGCAGCCACAGCACGGCGACCGCGCCCTCGGCCGGTACGTGCTCCGGCGCCCCCGCGGGCCGTACGTTGCGGAAGGTGAGCCGGGCGCCCAGTACCCGCGCCTGGCCGGCCGCGATGGTCAGCCCGAGCCCGTGCCCGCGGCCCGCCCGGTCCGTGCTGCCGGTGCGGAAGCGGCTGGGGCCCTCGGCGAGAAGGGCCTCGGGGAAGCCCGGCCCGTGGTCGCGGACCCGGATCACCCGGCCCTCGACGCTGACCTCGACGGGGGGCCGGCCGTGCCGGGCCGCGTTGGCGAGCAGGTTGATCAGCACGCGCTCCAGGCGGCGCGGGTCGGTGGTGACCTCCGACTCGTGGATCACCCGCACCTCCACGTCCGGGTCCTTGGCCGCCACCCGCCGGGACACGAAGTCGCCCAGCATGATGTCCTGCAGCTCGGCCCGCTCCGAGGCCCCGTCGAGCCGGGCCACCTCCAGGACGTCCTCGACGAGCGTCCGCATCGCCTTCGCGCGGTCGAGGACCAGCTCGGTCGGCCGGCCCGGCGGCAGCAGCTCGGCGGCGGTGAGCAGCCCGGTCACCGGGGTGCGCAGCTCGTGCGCGATGTCCGCGGTGACCCGCCGCTCGGCGTCCAGCCGCTTCTGCAAGGCGTCCGCCATCGCGTCCACGGCGCTCGCGAGGTCGTCGGTCTCGTCCCGCACGACCCCGCCGATGGCGTCCCGCACACGGACGTCCGGCTCACCCTTGGCGACCTGGTGCGCGGCGGCGGCGGCCTTGCGCAGCCGGCGCGACAGCTGGCCGCCGATGAGCACGCCGAGCGCGCTGCCGCCGAGGACGACCGCGATGGAGCCGATGACCAGCGCCTGGTCGAGGTCCTTGAGGATGTCCGCGCTGCGGTCGGTGAACCCGGAGTGCAGGGACATCACGTGCCCGTCCTTGAGCGGCACGGCGGCCCAGATGTTCGTCACCCCGTCGGCCCGCTCGGAGACGTACGTCGCCCGTCGCCCGTTCTCGACCTTGCGGCGCAGCTCCGGGGGCAGCTCGGGGTCGTCGATCTTGGCGTTCGGGAAGTTCTGCCGGCCGGACAGCTCGTAGTTGCGCTGGGCGATCAGGACCCGGTCGTCCGCCAGATCACGTGCGTTGTCCAGCATCGACACCCGGGCCGCGTTGTGCACGACCAGGCTCAGCGCGATCGCCACCAGCGCGCCGACCAGCGCGATGGCCGCGCTGAGCTTCCAGCGCAGCCCGGTACGGATGCTCAGCCTCGTACGGAAGAACCCCCGCATGTCCCTGTATCCCCGAATCCCCGCTCAGGCCTTCAGCTTGTAGCCGAAGCCGCGGACCGTCTCGATGCGGTCCTGACCGATCTTGGTGCGCAGTCGCTGCACATGGACGTCGACGACGCGGGTGTCACCGCCCCAGCCGTAGTCCCACACGCGCTCCAGGAGCTTGTCGCGCGAGAGCACCGTGCCCGGCGCGGAGGAGAACTCCAGCAGCAGCCGCATCTCGGTCGGGGTGAGCGCCACCGGCCGCCCGGCCCGGCGCACCTCCATGCCGTCGGTGTCGACCTCCAGCTCGCCGAAGGCGAGCACGCCCCCGGTGTCGGCGGCGGCCCCCGCGTCCCCCCGGTCACCGCCGCCGGCGTGCCCGAAGCGGCGCAGCACCGCGCGGATCCGGGCGACCAGCACCGCCCCGTCGAACGGCTTGGTGACGTAGTCGTCGGCGCCGGCCTCCAGCCCCAGTACGACGTCGATGGAGTCCGCCCGCGCCGACAGCATGATCACCGGCACGGTGGACTCGTCCCGGATCCGGCGGCACAGGCTGACGCCGTCCAGGCCGGGGACCATGACGTCGAGGAGCGCGATGTCGGGGCGGTCGGCCCGGAACGCCTCCAGGCCCGACAGCCCGTCGGGCATCGCGGTGACCGCGAAGCCGTCCCGCTCCAGGGCGAGCTGGGTGGCCTCGCGGATGACGTCGTCGTCCTCGACGAACAGGACGTGGGTCTGGTCTGCCATCCGGGTGCTCTCAGTCCTCGTGTGCGGTCACTCGGTAGACGCGGGGGGCGCGCGCCGCGTTCATCTCTCCGCGGGTGTTCATGTCTCCCTCGGGGTCTTCATGTCTCCATCGGTCCGAGCGGCCCGATCGGTTCACGCGGCCCGACCATTTCGCTCGCCGTGCGCGTCAGCTGTCCGGTTCCGGGGCCGGGGTCGGCACGCTCCCGGCGGCGTTGCTGTAGTCGTTGTGGGTGCGGAACTCCTCGGTGAACCGGCCCGAGGCCCAGCGGTACGTGATCACGTTCTCGCCGGACGGACTGGACACCGGGTCGCCCTTCTCGTACACCTGCTTGGTCACCACCAGGTCGCCGCGGTCGATCTCCGCGTAGACCGGTGGCTCCTCGGCCCTGAAGACATTCTGGTACGCGCCGTCTTCCTCGCGGTACACATAACTGCCCACACCGACCGCGTCACCGCACGTCAGCACGTTGACGACGACGTCCTCGGCCGATCCCGAGCCGCCGGTCAGCTCCCCGTACGACACGTCGACGGGGTACTCGTCCGCGACGCACGGCTTCAGCTCGCGCTTGACCTCCGCGGAGACCTTGGGGTCGGCCTTGACGAGCCGGACCGCGTCCACGCGGTCGGGAACCTTGGAGGGGGAGGCCTCGGGCGAGGAGGAGGCGGCGCCCGCCACCGCGTCCGCGTGGGCCGGCCCCTCGTCACGGGCGCCGGTGCCGCCCGCGCCGCAGCCGGAGAGGGACAGGCCGAGGGCGACGAACACGGCCACCGCCGTACTCGCCGCCTGCGTACTCCTCCGGGCATCCCCGGGTGATCGACCGACGGTCAGGCCGCGCAACGCTCCCGCTCCTCACGCTCCAGCGCCCGTGCGTCCAGATCGCGGGCGACCAGCTCCTCGCGGAGCCGGGCGAGCGCCCGGTGCAGCGTGCTCTTGACCGTTCCCGCCGACATGCCGAGGGCGGCGGCGGTCTCCTCCGTAGACATCTGCTCCCAGTGTCGCAGCACCACGACGCTGCGCTGCTTCGGGGCGAGCACCTTCATGACGTCCATCAGCAGGGCGCGGTCCGCGTGCTGCTCGGTGGAGTCGTCGACGCACGACTCCGGGAGCTGCTCGGTCGGCACTTCCTCCAGCTTCCGCGCCCGCCACCACTCGGTACGGGTGTTGATCATCACCCGGCGCAGGTAGGCGTCGGCCAGCCGCTTGTCCTCGATGGTCTCCCAGCGGCGGTACGTGCGCACCAGCGCGGTCTGCAGCAGATCCTGGGCGTCGACGGGATCCGGGACCAGTCGCCGGGCGCTGCGCAGCAGCGCGTCCTGCCGGGTCCGGACGTACTCCTCGAACTCGAGCACCTCGCCCATGTCAACCGCCTTCCGATCCGTAGCCCTGCTGTGCCTGCGGGGCACGGAAACGAAGTTAGGGAAGCGTTGTCACGGCGCTGTGCGAGGCAGCCTGCGGGGGGCCCTCGGCTGTCCGTCGGTTGTGTAACGGAAGCGGGAACCGGGTGAAACGGCAGACCACTTGGGGCGGGTAATGACCGATTCACCCGCTATGTGACCTGTCACGAAAGTCCCCGCCACGGCTGTGCTCACCGCTGTGCTCACCGCTGAGCTCCGGCTGTACGTCAGCTCAGCGGCAGCCGGTACAGCCCGTCCGCCAGCGGCTCCACCAGACCGTCGGCGACGAGGCCGTCCAGGGCCCGGGCGCGCTGGACCGGTTCGTGCCACACCTGGTCGAGGGCCGCCTGCGGCACCGGCCCGTGCGCGTCCCGCAGCACCGCGAGCAGCCGGCCGCGCACCTGCCGGTCGGTACCCGCGTACGTCTGGCCGCGCCGCGGCGGTCCGTCGTGCGCGGGCTTGCCGGCCAGCCGCCAGGCGCACCGGTCCGAGATCGGACAGCGGTGGCACGACTCGTTCCTCGCCGTGCAGACGAGCGCGCCCAGCTCCATGGAGGCGGCCGCCCAGCGGGCCGCGCCCGCCTCGTCGTCCGGCAGCAGCGCCCGCGCCAGCTTCCGCTCGGCGGCGGTGGTGGCGTTCGGCGGGTACTGCGCACCGGTGACCGCCCGGGCGAACACCCGGCGGACGTTGGTGTCCAGTACGGCGTGCCGCTGGCCGTAGGCGAAGGAGGCGACCGCGGCGGCCGTGTACTCGCCGATGCCGGGCAGCGCCAGCAGCTGGGCGTGGTCCGCCGGTACGTCGCCGCCGTGCCGTTCCGTTATGGCCGCGGCGGCGCCGTGCAGGCGCAGGGCGCGACGCGGGTAGCCGAGCCGGCCCCAGGCGCGGACGGCCTCGCCGGGCGCCTCCGCGGCGAGGTCGGCGGGGCGCGGCCAGCGGGCCAGCCACTGCTCGTAGACGGGCAGGACGCGGCTCACCGGCGTCTGCTGGAGCATGAACTCACTGACCATCACACCCCACGCGCCGGCCTCCGGGCGCCGCCACGGCAGATCGCGGGCGTGCTCGTCGAACCAGTCGATGACGGGGGCGTGCAGCAGCACACCGGACGCGGCCCGCTCACCGACCGGGACGGCGGCGGACGCCGGGGCACCGGAGACGGCGGCGGAGGCCGGGGTCGCGGCGGGGTCGGAGGGGCCGTTGTGCGAGGGCTTCGTGGGCGCAGTCATGACCCCCCGATCCTGCCACGGGAGGACCACCCCACGGGCGCACCGCCACCCGGTATCGGCCACGACCCCTGACGATCGGCAGGGGCGCCGCCCCGCCGCCCGCTTGTAGCGTCGGCCCCGTGAACGCAACCCGCCCGGCCGACGACGCCGGGGCCGGCGGTGGGCGCGTCGGCGAAGGCGTCGGGCCCACCCGCCTCGCCGCCCTCGGCAGCGGCGCCCTCCTGTGGGCCGCCCTCGCCCTGCCAGCGGCCACCGCGGACCGGCTCGGGATGAACGAGCCGCGGCCCCTGTGGCAGCAGCTGGCCGGCCTGGGTGTGCTCGCCGTGGCCGTCGCGTTCTCCCGGCGGCAGCCGCTCGTCGCCTTCGCGCTGACGGCGGGCCTGAGCCTCGCCGCGACCCGGGCTCTGTTCAGCGTCTCCTACGGCCCCGCCCTCGCCGTCTTCGCCCTGCTGCTCGGCCTGCGCGCGCGGCGGCCGCGCCCCGCGGCGGCCGGCTTCGTCGGTGTCGGCGTCGTCGGCACGGCGCGGATCGCGCTGGTCGGAGTCGACCCGGCGCCCGAGTGGCTGGTCCTGACCGGCACGCTGCTCTTCGGCTGCGTCTTCCCCTGGCTCGGCGGACGCTACTGGCGGCAGAGCCGGGCGCTGGCCGAGGCCGGCTGGCTCAGGGCCGCCCGGCTGGAGGACGAACAGCGGCACGCCGAGGAACGGGCCAGGCTGCGCGAACGGGCCCGGATCGCCCAGGACATGCACGACTCCCTCGGCCACGAACTGAGCCTGCTCGCCCTGCGCGCCGCCGCCCTTCAGGTCGCACCGGGCCTCGCCGCCGACCACCGCGCCGCCGCGGCCGACCTGCGCGTCGCCGCCGCCGACGCCACCGACCACCTGCACCGCATCATCGGCGTACTGCGCGACGTGTCCGTCAACGACGAACCCGCACCGCTGACCCCGGCCGGCGAGAGCGTCCAGGACCTCGTCGCCCGGGCCGCGGAGTCCGGCCTCCCCGTCCGCTGGGAACCGCGGGACGACGCCGCCACCCCACCCCCGGAACCCGGCGGCATCACCGAACGCCTGCTGCACCGGGTGGTGCGCGAGGCCCTGACCAACGCGGCCCGGCACGCGCCGGGCGCCCCCGTGGTCGTAGCGGTCACCGGGCAGGCCCACGGCACGACGGTCACCGTCACCAACGGACCGGCCGCGCAGGAGGCGTCCCCTTCGGCGGGCGGTTCGGGACTGCTCGGGCTGCGCGCCGCCGTCGCCTCGGTCGGCGGCGACTTCGACGCGGGCCCGCACGGGGACGGCTTCCGGGTCCGGGCGTACGTCCCCGCACAGCAGACACCCGTCCCCGCCTCCCGGCCCGCCCCCTCGGCGCCCTTCGCCCGCGCCCGCCGCCGCGTCGCCCTCGGCCTGGGCGCCGCCGCCGGTGCGGGCGTCGTCCTGGTCGGCGCCGCCTTCGGCTGGTACGCGTACACCGAGACGCACTCGGTGCTCAGCCCCGCCGCGTACGCGGAACTGCGCCCGGGCACGCCCTACGACGCGGTCGCCCCCGTACTGCCGGACCGCGCGGTCGACGACCCGCCCGTCGAACGCGCCCCCGCGCCCCCGGAGGACGCCGACTGCCGCTACTACCGGTCGAGCGGTGAACTCCTCGTCTCCGTCGACCACTTCCGGCTCTGCTTCGACGAAGACGACGAAGGAGAGCGGCGCCTGGCCGCCAAGGACGTCATCCCCCGCGCCGGACCGTCCGGCGAGGGACGCGAGCCGTACGAGCGACACGAGGAGTCCGCACGGTGATCCGGGTACTGCTGGCCGACGACGAGGCGATGGTGCGGGCCGGCGTCCGCGCCATCCTGGCGAGCGGCGGGGAGAGCGAGGTCGTCGCCGAGGCCGGGGACGGCCGCGAGGCGGTCGAACTGGCCCGCGCCCACCGCCCCGACGTCGCCCTGCTGGACATCCGCATGCCCCGTCTGGACGGACTCGCGGCCGCGCGGGAGATCGTACGGACCGTCCCCGGCACCGCCGTCGCCATGCTGACCACCTTCTCCGAACAGTCCTACGTGGCCCAGGCCCTGTCCGGCGGCGCCACCGGCTTCCTGCTCAAGTCCGGGGACCCCTACGAACTGATGGCGGGCGTACGGGCCGTGGCCGAGGGCGCCGCCTTCCTGTCCCCGAAGGTCGCCCGGTACGTCGTCGAGGACCTCGGCAGGGGCGGCGGTGGCGGCCGGCTCGCCCGCGAGGAACACGCCCGCGCGCGTGTGGCGCGCCTCAGCCCCCGCGAACGCGAGGTGCTCGGCCTCGTCGGCGCCGGCCTGTCCAACCCGGAGATCGCCGCCCGGCTGCACCTCGTCGAAGGCACGGTGAAGGCGTACGTGAGCGCGGTCCTGGACCGGCTGGAGGTACGCAACCGGGTCCAGGCCGCGATCGTCGCGTACGAGGCGGGACTGGTCGAGACGGACGCCTGAACGCCTGACGCCTGAACGCCTGCGTGCCTCAGCGCCGTCGGTGCGAGGTGACGTACGCCGCGGCGGGAGCGGCGGCCGGGCCCGGCCCGGTCAGCCACCGCACCGCGGGCGCCGACGACGCACGCATCGCCTCGGCCAGCCGCGTCGCCGGACGCCTGCCCAGACGTACGGCCGTGGCGGCGACCACGGCACCGAGCAGCAGCCCGGCGGCGACGTCGTGCGGGTAGTGCACGCCGACGAAGACCCGGGAGAAGGCCATCAGCAGGGCGAGCGGGGCCGTCAGCCAGATGACCGCCCGCCGTACCAGGGCCAGGGCGACGGCCGAAGCGCCCGCTATCGTCGCGTGGTTGCTCGGGAAGGACCAGTCACCGGTCGGCGGGCATGCGGCCAGGGACGGCACCGCTTCGGCGAGCGCCCGGCACGGACGCTCCTGCGTGAAACCGGACTTGAGCAGTTCACTGCACACGTACGCCACAGCCGTGGCCACGGGTGCAAGGACCGCGATCGCGAACCCGTGCGGGCCGTCGCGGCGCGATCGCCACCACGCGACGACGAACAGCGCGCCGAACACCAGGATTCCGGCCTCCGTCCACACCTCCGCCGTGTGCTGCACCCACGTAGGGGTGTCGTGGGCGAAGCCGGTGATGTCGCGGTAGAGCTCGTCGTCCTTGAAGGTCATGCTCACGGACGGTAGGCGGACGGGCGATTCGGTCACACCCTGCGATCGACATGTGCGGCACCTGACGATCGGCAGGGGGTCCGGGGCGTTCTGCGGAATGATGATCCGTAAAAGTTGCGGCCCTGAACGGCGGGTGGGACAAGGGAACGCGCCGATCTCTCGTACAGTTTGCGCCGTGGGATCTCTGCGCAATCCGGTCGGGCCGCTTCCCTCCTCCATCTACTGGCGACGGAGGGCCGTACTGCTGTCCCTGTTCGCCCTGTTGGCGCTGCTGATCACGTGGATCGTGGTCGCCGGCGGCGGTGGTGGCGGCAAGGGCCGCGAGAACGGTGCCGACGGCAAGAATCCGGCGCCTTCGATCACTCCGGGGCCCTCGGGCTCCGGGCCGGCGATCAGTGAGGCGCCGGGTGGGCGCGAGGAGTCGGGGAGCGGGGACTCCAGCGGTTCGGGTTCGGGCTCCGGGGGCGGCGACGGGTCCGGCTCGGGCGGCGGTGAGTCGGGTGGCGACGGCGACGGGTCCGGCGGGTCGGGCAGTGCCGGCGGCGGCGGTTCCGCGGGCGGGGCGGCGACCGGCGTCGGCGCGGGTGACGCACTGCCGGGTGGCTCCGACCTGCCCAACTGCACCCCGGGCGCGGTAAAGTTGAGCCTGCGCAGTGTCCGCAACAACTACCCGCCCGGTCAGACCCCCACCTTCGAACTGACCGCGCGGAACACCTCCGGCAGCGACTGCCAGGTCGATCTCGGCCCGAAGCACGCGGTGTTGACGATCACGCCGGCCGAGGGCGACGACGCGTACTGGTCCTCCGACGACTGCGTCAAGGGCGCGGGGAGCCTGCGGTACCGGGTGGCCGCCGGCAGTGGCATCGCCTACACGGTGAAGTGGGACCGCAAGCCGAGCGCCCCCGAGTGCGGGACGCCTCCGGCGGGGTCGGCCAAGGCGGGGACGTACCTGGTGGAGGCCAAGGCGGCCGGCTTCGAGAAGGTGCGGACGTCGTTCGTGCTGAAGAGCGACTGATCCCCTGACGAGCCCCGGCACCGCCGCGGCCCGCCCGCGCCGCCCCGGACGGCAGTGCGCTCGGACGGCACTGCGCTCGGACGCTGTGCCCAGGCACGGTGCTCAGACGCAGCGCTCGGACGGCACTGCGCTCGGACGGCAGTGCTCGGACGGCAGTGCTCGGACGGCAGTGCTCGGACGGCAGTGCTCAGACCGCAGTGCTCAGACCGCAGTGCCCAGGCATGGTGCTCAGACGTACCGCTCCAGAATCGACGACTCCGCCAGCCGCGACAGACCCTCCCGCACGCTGCGCGCACGCGCCTCGCCGACGCCGTCCACCGTCTGGAGGTCGTCCACGCTGGCGGCGAGCAGCTTCTGCAGGCCGCCGAAGTGCTCCACCAGCCGGTCGATGATCGCGCCGGGCAGCCGCGGAACCTTCGCCAGCAGCCGGAAGCCGCGCGGCGACACCGCCGAGTCCAGGGTCTCCGGAGACCCGGTGTAGCCCAACGCACGGGCCACCGTGGACAGTTCGAGCAGCTCGGCGTGGCTGAGCTTGTCCAGCTCGGCGAGCGCCTCCTCGACCGTGCGGGAGCGCTTGGCGGTCGGCTCGGGCACGTAGTCCCGCACGACCAGCTCGCGCTCGGGCTCCACGCCGGCGATCAACTCGTCCAGCTGGAGCGCCAGCAGCCGCCCGTCCGTGCCCAGCTCCACCACGTACTCGGCGATCTCGGTCGCGATCCGGCGCACCATTTCCAGCCGCTGCGCGACCGCGGAGACGTCCCGGACGGTGACCAGGTCCTCGATCTCCAGCGCCGACAGCGTGCCCGCGACCTCGTCGAGGCGGAGCTTGTAGCGCTCCAGGGTCGCCAGGGCCTGGTTGGCGCGGGACAGGATCGCCGCGGAGTCCTCCAGCACCCGCCGCTGGCCATCGACGTAGAGCGCGATCAGCCGCATCGACTGCGACACGGAGACGACGGGGAAGCCGACCTGCTTGCTGACCCGGTCCGCCGTACGGTGCCGGGTGCCGGTCTCCTCGGTGGGGATGGTCGGGTCCGGAAGCAGCTGCACGCCGGCCCGAAGGATCTTGGACAGGTCCGAGGACAGCACGATGCCGCCGTCGAGCTTGCACAGCTCGCGCAGCCGGGTCGCGGTGAACTCGACGTCCAGCACGAAACCGCCGGTGCACATCGACTCGACGGTCTTGTCGGACCCCAGCACCATCAGGCCGCCGGTATTGCCGCGAAGGACCCGCTCCAGGCCGTCCCGCATGAGCGTGCCGGGCGCCACGGCGCTCAGGGAGGCGCGCATCAGCCCATCGGCACCGGCACTCCCACCGGACTTTCCGGGAGCTGCTGCCCGGTCGTTGGCTGCCACTGCACTCCTCCGGTCGCAGGTTCTTCAGGCGCTCCCCTGTCGCACACTCGGTCGTACGGACGGGCGAGACCAGGGCAAAGTCTACCGGCGGTCCTCCGCCTCCCGTGGGGCCTCTCGCCGACGCGAGCGCGGAAGCACCCGCAGGGCGTCCCCTATGTCCGCGACTTCCAGCACCTTCATGCCGTCGGGGACCCTGCCGGGATCGGTCGGCACCAGGGCGTGCGTGAAGCCCAGGCGGTGCGCCTCGGAGAGCCTGCGCTGCACGCCGGTGACCCGTCTCACCTCACCGGCGAGGCCGACTTCGCCGATCGCGACGAGGTTCTTGGGCAGCGGGGTGTCGCTGGCGGCCGAGGCGAGGGCGAGTGCGACGGCCAGGTCGGCGGCCGGCTCGGAAAGCTTCACACCGCCGACCGTCGCGGAGTAGATGTCCCTTTTGCCCAGGGCGCTGATGCGACCGCGCTGCTCCAGGACGGCCAGCATCATGGACACGCGGGACGTCTCCAGACCGGAGGTGGTGCGCCGGGGGGACGGGATCTGGGAGTCGACCGTGAGCGCCTGCACCTCGGCGACCAGCGGGCGGCGGCCCTCCAGGGTGACGGTCAGGCAGGTGCCGGGCACGGGCTCCGCGCGGCGGGTGAGGAAGAGTCCGCTGGGGTCGGTCAGGCCGGTGATGCCCTCGTCGTGCAGCTCGAAGCAGCCGACCTCGTCGGTGGTGCCGTAACGGTTCTTGACGCCGCGGACCAGCCGCAGGCGGGCGTGCCGGTCACCCTCGAAATGAAGCACGACGTCCACGAGGTGCTCCAGCAGCCGCGGACCGGCGATGGCCCCGTCCTTCGTGACATGTCCCACCAGCAGGGTGGACATGCCGCGGTCCTTGGAGGCGCGGATCAGCGCGCCCGCCACCTCCCGCACCTGCGCCATGCCGCCGGGGGCGCCGTCGATCTCGGGCGAGGCCACCGTCTGCACGGAGTCGAGGATCAACAGCGACGGCTTGACCGCGTCCAGATGCCCCAGCACCGCCGCCAGATCGGTCTCGGCGGCGAGGTACAGATGGTCGTCGATGGCCTTGATGCGGTCGGCGCGCAGCCGCACCTGGCTCGCCGACTCCTCCCCGGTGACGTAGAGGGTCTTGTGCTCCTCGCTCGCCGACTTGGCCGCCACGTCCAGCAGCAGCGTGGACTTGCCGACGCCGGGCTCGCCCGCGACGAGCACCACGGCGCCGGGCACCAGTCCGCCGCCGAGCACCCGGTCCAGCTCGGGCACGCCGGTGGAGCGGGCGGTGGCCTGCCGCCCGTCGACCTGGCCGATGGGCAGCGCGGAGGTGGTGACGCGCCCCGGCGTCGTCGTCCGCACCGCGGGCGCGCCGTACTCCTCGACCGTCCCCCACGCCTGACACTCGGGACAGCGGCCGAGCCACTTGGCCGTCTGCCAGCCGCACTCGGTGCAGCGGTAGGACGGCCGTTCCTTGGTGGACTTCGTACGGGCAGCCATGCACGAACCGTAACCGCCCCCACTGACAACCCGTGCCGCGACGAAGCGGCGCCGGCCCACAGCCGGCCCCCGGCGACGCGGACCGGTGGCCGCGTACGGCGAGAAGGGGACGTGTCGGGGGGTGTCCGCCCGCAGCGGTTGGCGCGTCCGCGCCGGCACTTCTGTGGCCGACCGATTCCGCGCCGTTCCGAGGACGGACACCCCCCGGCGCGGCCCCGACCCACACCGGACCCCGACGCGAGACCCGCACCCAACCTGGCGGCCGAACGGCCCGCCCCGCACCCCGAACGGACCACCCGGCACCCCGAACCAGCCACGGAACATCAGCTTCCTGTCCCCTTATGAGGGATCGTTTCACCCGTACGGATTAAAAGGGCCCAATGCGCCAGTTCGCGCCACCCATAGCCCCCTACGGTCGCCGAGTGATGAGGAGCAGTCCGGAGACCACGACCCGCACGACCGGCGCACACCGGGCGCACCGGGAAGCGCGTGACCGCACCGCGGCGCGCACGCTGGCGCAGCGGCCGCCCGCGCGCTACGACGCGTATCTGGACGGCCTGTTCACGTACTGCCTGTCCGTGCTCTGCGACCACGACGCCGCGACCGAAGCCGTGGGCGACGTCCTGGCGCTCGCCGAGCGCCGCGGCCACCGCGGCCCGGGAGCCGCCGGGGACCGCAGGGCCTGGATGTACGCGCTGGCCCGCTGGGCCTGCCTGCGCAAGCTGGCCGAGGCCAAGCAGAAACGTCCGAGCAGCCACGCGGCGGGCCGCCCCCACGCCGTCCGGCAGCGCACCGCTCAGCAACAGCAGCAGCCCGCGCCCCCGCCCACCCCGCACGACGGACACGACGGACGCGGCGGATACGACGGACGCGACGGAAACGACGGACGCGACGGAAACGACGACGAACAGCAGCGCCACCGCCGCGAACTCGCCCTCCTCGCCTGGCCGGAGGCCGCCGGCACGACCCCCGAGCAGCGCGAGGCCCTGGAACTCGCCGTGCGCCACCACCTCGCCGCCCACGAGGTCGCCGCCGTCCTCGGCATGGACCTGGCCGCCGCCCGTGAACTGCTCGCCTCCGCCGCCTGCGAGGTCGAGCGCACCCGCGCCGCCCTCGCCGTCGTCGAGACCGGCACCTGCCCGGGCGTCGCCCGCCTCACCGGCGACAACCAGTACGTACTGAGCGCCGCCCTGCGCCGCGAGCTGGTCCGGCACGTGGACGACTGCCCGCGCTGCCGCCGTACCGCGGAGCGCGCGATCCCGGGCCGCTGGCCCGGCACGAGCGTGACGCCCGCCGAGCTGCCCGTCCTGGAGGCACCCCGCGCGGCGCTGCACGTCGCCATGGCGCACCTCCCGCGCGCGCGAAGCGCCGCACCCCGCTTCGACCGGCGCGGCTTCCCGATGGACCCCAAGGACCGCGCGGCCCGGCGCGACCGCCTGCGCGCGCGTGCCGTCACCACGACCGTCGTGGCCACCGTCGTCGCCGCCCCCGTGCTCGCCCTGTGGGCGGCCTACCGCGGCACCCCGGTCGTCGAGGGCGAGGACGGCCGCTCGGCCAGCGCCAGCGAGGCGCAGGGGCCCGACGGCCTGGACGGCGAGTCCGCCGGCGGCGGCCACGGTTACGAGAACGCGGGCAACGCGAGCACCACCCCCGGCCCCCGCTTCGGCGGGAACGGCAAGGCCGACGTCTCCGTGGAGGTCGTCAGCGTCTCCGGCGCGGGCGGAAAGGGCGCCGGCCACCTGGACGTCACGGCCGGCCACGACGGCGACACCACGCTCGTCACCCTGACCGCGACCGGCGACGCACCGGTGCGCTGGTCCGCGTCCACCGGCGCCTCGTGGCTGTACCTGAGCCAGTCGTCGGGCACCCTCGACCCCGGCGAGACGCTGACGATCAAGGTGTACGTCGACCACCTGCGGGAACCGTCCGGCCACTGGAGCGCACGGGTGGCCGTCTCACCCGCCGGCGCCGTCGTCTCCATCGAGGGCTACGGCACCGCGCCCAGCCCCTCCCACCCGGACCCGCGCCCCAGCACGCCCGACGACTCCCCGCCCCCGTCCGACCCCGGCCCGGACCCGGATCCGTCCCCGTCGACCTCGGCGCCTCCCGACCCGACCCCCACGGACGACCCGCCGCCCACGTCGCCCGGCCCGGACCCGACGCCCACCGACGACACGACGCCCACCAACGACCCGTCGCCCACCGGCGGCACGGGCGGCTCGTCTCCGCCGCCCGGCGAGGACGGCGACCCGAGCCCGACCACCTCGTAGAACGCCTCGCGGCAAGCCCCGCAGAACGGACTCAGCGCGCCGGATCCGCCGGATGCGGTGCCACCAGCGGCAGCTGCGAGGCCAGCCGCTCCTCGCACAGCTCGACCAGCCGGTCGTAGCCCGCCTTGCCCATCAGCTCGATCAGCTCCGGCCGGTACGAGACGTACACCGGATCGCCCGCGCCGTGCGCCGAGGTCGCCGAGGTGCACCACCAGTGCAGGTCGTGCCCGCCCGGGCCCCAGCCGCGCCGGTCGTACTCACCGATCGACACCTGCAGCACGCGGGTGTCGTCGGGCCGGTCGATCCACTCGTACGTCCGCCGGACCGGAAGCTGCCAGCACACGTCCGGCTTGGTCTCCAGCGGCTCCCGGCCCTCCTTCAGAGCCAGGATGTGCAGCGAACAGCCCGCGCCCCCGGCGAAGCCGGGCCGGTTCTGGAAGATGCACGAGCCCTGGAAGGGCCGGGTCTGCCGGGAGCCCTCGTCGTCCTCGGAGATCCAGCCGTCCCGTGTGCCCTCCGCATGGTGCTGCCAGACGTCCGGCGTGAGCCGCGCCACGTGCTCGGCGACCCGCTTCTCGTCGTCCTCGTCGGAGAAGTGGGCGCCCAGCGAGCAGCACCCGTCGTCCGCGCGGCCCGCCTGGATGCCCTGGCAGCCGCTGCCGAAGATGCAGTTCCAGCGGGAGGTCAGCCATGTCAGATCGCACCGGAAGACCTGCTCGTCGTCCGCCGGATCCGGAAACTCCACCCACGCGCGCGCGAAGTCGAGGCCCTTCTCGTCGCCCATTTTGTGCTTCTTGTCCTTCTTGGTCGACTTTTCGTCCTTCGTCTTTTTCGTCTTTGGCACGGCTCCAGGGTAAGTCGCCCGGGCCGGATGACGGCACCGCCGCACTCTCCGCCGGCAGTAGCGTTCCGTACATGAGACTCGGTGTCCTCGACGTGGGTTCGAACACGGTGCATCTGCTGGTGGTGGACGCGCACCCCGGCGCCCGCCCCCTGCCCGCCCACTCGCACAAGGTGGATCTCCGCCTCGCCCAGCTCCTCGACGAGGACGGCGCGATCGGCCCCGACGGCGTCGACCGGCTGGTCGCGGTGGTCCGGGAGGCGCTCCAGGCCGCCGAGGACAAGGGCGTCGAGGACCTCCTGCCGTTCGCCACCTCCGCCGTGCGCGAGGCGAGCAACGCCGACGACGTCCTCGCGCGCGTGCGGGACGAGACCGGCGTCGAGCTGACGGTCCTCAGCGGCGCCGAGGAGGCCCGGCTCACCTTCCTCGCCGTCCGCCGCTGGTTCGGCTGGTCCGCGGGCAAGCTGCTGGTCCTCGACATCGGCGGCGGCTCCCTGGAGATCGCCTACGGCATCGACGAGGAGCCCGACACCGCCGTGTCGCTGCCGCTCGGCGCGGGCCGGCTGACCGCCGCCCGGCTGCCCGGCGACCCGCCCCACCCGGACGACGTCAGGGCCCTGCGCCGGCACGTCCGCACCGAGATCGCCCGCACGGTCGGCGACTTCAGCCGCTTCGGCGCCCCCGACCACGTGGTCGCCACCTCCAAGACCTTCCGGCAGCTGGCCCGCATCGCCGGCGCCGCCCGCTCCGCCGAGGGCCTCTACGTCCAGCGCGAGCTGAAGCGGGCCTCCCTGGAGGCCTGGGTGCCCCGCCTGGGCGCCATGACCACCGCCGAGCGCGCCGAGCTCCCCGGCGTCTCCGAGGGCCGCGCGAACCAGCTCCTGGCCGGTGCCCTGGTCGCCGAGGCCGCGATGGACCTCTTCCACGTGGAAAGCCTGGAAATCTGCCCGTGGGCCCTCAGAGAGGGAGTCATCCTCCGGCGCCTGGACCACATGGGCCCGGTATAGCGCGCCCCAAAGGGGCGCGGGGAACGGCGCGAGCAACCACGAACCGCCCCGCACCCGCCGTACGTCAATCACCACAACGGCGAAAGGGCACCCCGCACCCACCCAGCGCCACCCCGTAACCTGACCCCCGTGGCAAAACCAAGGGACGTAGTCCGCATCCCGGATGCGAAGGTCGCCCTGTCGACGGCTTCCGTCTACCCGGAGTCGACCGCGACGGCCTTCGAGATCGCCGCACGCCTCGGCTACGACGGAGTCGAGGTCATGGTGTGGACCGATCCCGTCAGCCAGGACATCGACGCGCTGCGCAGACTCAGCGACTACCACCGCATGCCGATCCTGGCCGTGCACGCGCCCTGCCTGCTCATCACCCAGCGCGTCTGGTCCACCGACCCCTGGGTCAAGCTCCAGCGCGCCCGCGCCGCCGCCGAGAAACTCGGCGCGAGCGCCGTGGTGGTCCACCCCCCGTTCCGCTGGCAGCGGCAGTACGCCCGGGACTTCGTCAGCGGCATCTGGCGGATGGCGGACGAGACGGACGTCCGGTTCGCCGTCGAGAACATGTACCCCTGGCGCTACCGCGACCGCGAGATGCAGGCGTACGCCCCCGACTGGGACGTGACGAAGGAGGACTACCGTCACTTCACGATCGATCTCAGCCACGCCGCCACCTCCCGCACCGACAGCCTCGACATGATCGACCGCATGGGCGACCGCCTCGGCCACGTCCACCTCGCCGACGGCAAGGGCTCCGCCAAGGACGAGCACCTCGTCCCCGGCCGCGGCGACCAGCCCTGCGCCGAGGTGCTGGAGCACCTCGCGCACACCGGCTTCGACGGCCACGTCGTCATCGAGGTCAACACCCGTCGCGCGATGTCCAGCGCCGAACGTGAGGCCGATCTCGCCGAGGCACTGGCCTTCACCCGCCTGCACCTGGCGTCGGCGGGCGCACCGGGCTCGGCGCGCCCGGCGGACTCCGCGGGAAAGGCACACCGGCGGTGAGCGACACCGTCGGGGGACCCCGCCGCCGCGGCCGCCCACCGCGTACGGAGTCCGCCGGCACCCGCGACCGCATCCTCGCCGCGGCCCGCGAGGAGTTCTCCGAGCGCGGCTACGAGAAGACGTCCGTACGCGGTATCGCCAAGGCGGCGGGCGTCGACCCGGCACTGGTGCACCACTACTTCGGCACCAAGGAGCAGGTCTTCGAGGCGGCGATCGAGGTCGCCTTCGCACCGGTCCTCGGAGCCCCCGAGGCGATCGGCGACGGCCCCCTCGACGGGGTCGGCGAACGGCTCACCCGCTTCTTCTTCGGCCTCTGGGAGAACCCCGCCACCCGTACTCCGCTGCTGGCCATCGTCCGCTCCGCCCTGAACAACGAGACCGCCGCCGCCGTCTTCCGCCGCCTGATCGCCGCCCAGCTGCTGCGCCGCATCGCCGCCCGGCTGGACCTGCCGGACGCGGAGCTGCGCGCCGAGCTGGCGGCCGCGCAGCTGGTGGGGTGCGCGGTGCTCCGTTACGTGATCAAGGCGGAGCCGCTGGCCTCGGCGGACCCGGACCGGATCATCGCCCGCCTGGCACCGGTCGTACAGGGCCACCTCACCGGCCCCTGACGCACCCTTCACACGGCGTCGGCGGCGAGACGGGCGTCCCGCATTACGGACACCCTGTCCCGGCCCCTGGATGACCGGCGTACGCTCGACGGCAGTCATAACTCTCCGAAGGAGCGAGCGACGATGCCCGAACTGAGGTCCCGCACAGTCACCCACGGCCGCAACATGGCGGGCGCCCGCGCCCTTATGCGTGCCTCCGGTGTACCCGGCGCGGACATCGGGCGGAAGCCGATCATCGCGGTCGCCAACAGCTTCACGGAGTTCGTGCCGGGCCACACCCACCTCGCCCCGGTCGGCCGGATCGTCAGCGAGGCGGTCGTCGCGGCCGGCGGCATCCCGCGTGAGTTCAACACGATCGCCGTCGACGACGGCATCGCCATGGGCCACGGCGGCATGCTCTACTCCCTGCCCTCCCGCGACCTGATCGCGGACAGCGTGGAGTACATGGTCGAGGCCCACTGCGCCGACGCCCTGATCTGCATCTCCAACTGCGACAAGATCACCCCGGGCATGCTCAACGCCGCCCTGCGGCTGAACATCCCCACGGTCTTCGTCTCCGGCGGCCCCATGGAGTCCGGCCGCGCCACCCTGGTGGACGGCACGGTCCGCACCCTTGACCTGGTCGACGCGATGTCGGAGGCGGTCAACGACAAGATCTCCGACGCGGACATCCTCCGGATCGAGGAGAACGCCTGTCCGACCTGCGGCTCCTGTTCCGGCATGTTCACCGCCAACTCGATGAACTGCCTGACCGAGGCCATCGGCCTCTCCCTCCCCGGCAACGGCTCGGTCCTGGCCACCCACACCGCCCGCAAGGCGCTCTACGAGAACGCCGCGCACACGGTCCTCGACCTGACCCGCCGCTACTACGAGCAGGACGACGACTCGGTCCTGCCCCGCAACATCGCCACCCCCGCGGCCTTCGGGAACGCCATGGCCCTCGACATCGCCATGGGCGGCTCCACGAACACGATCCTGCACCTGCTGGCCGCCGCCCAGGAGGCGGAGGTCCCCTTCGGCCTGACCGAGATGGACGCCCTCTCGCGCCGCGTCCCGTGCCTCGCCAAGGTCGCGCCGAACGTCGCCAAGGACCGCACGTACTACATGGAGGACGTGCACCGCGCGGGCGGCATCCCCGCCCTCCTCGGCGAACTGCACCGCGCGGGCCTGCTCAACGAGGACGTGCACTCCGTGCACAGCCCGTCCCTGGCCGACTGGCTGAAGACCTGGGACGTCCGAGGCGGCTCCCCGTCCCCGGAGGCGGTGGAGCTGTGGCACGCGGCACCCGGCTGCGTCCGTTCCGCCGAGGCCTTCTCCCAGTCCGAGCGCTGGGACTCCCTCGACGAGGACGCCGAGGGCGGCTGCATCCGCTCCGCCGAGCACGCCTACTCCGAGGACGGCGGCCTCGCGGTGCTGCGCGGCAACCTCGCGGTCGACGGCTGTGTCGTGAAGACGGCCGGCGTCGACGAGTCGATCTGGACCTTCGAGGGCCCGGCGGTCGTCTGCGAGTCGCAGGAGGAGGCCGTCCAGAAGATCCTCACCCAGCAGGTCAAGGAGGGCGACGTCGTCGTCATCCGCTACGAGGGCCCCAAGGGCGGCCCCGGCATGCAGGAGATGCTCTACCCGACCTCGTACCTGAAGGGCCGCGGCCTCGGAAAGGCCTGCGCCCTGGTCACCGACGGCCGCTTCTCCGGCGGCACGTCCGGTCTCTCCATCGGCCACGCCAGCCCCGAGGCCGCCGCCGGCGGCACCATCGCCCTCGTCGAGGACGGCGACCGCATCCGCATCGACATCCCTAACCGCTCCATCGAGCTGCTGGTCGACGACGCCGAGCTGACCCGCCGCGACCGGGCCCTGAACGGCAGGTACGCCCCGAAGAACCGCGACCGCAAGGTCTCCGCGGCCCTCAAGGCCTACGCCGCGATGGCGACCAGCGCGGACAAGGGCGCGGTGCGCGACGTCAGCAAGCTGGGCTGACCCCCTCGGCCGGGATCCGGGGCCTACCAGGCCCCCGGGTCCCGCCCCGGCACCCCGAACACCGTCCCGTCCGGCGCCCCGGCGTACACGTGCCCGCCCGCGAGCAGCGGCGCCGGCAGTGACGCGGGCACCTTGTCGGAGTCGGCGCCGAGCCGGGGCCGGGTCTGCCCGAGGAGCTTGCCCTTGCGGGCGTCGACGCCGAGGAGCCGCCCGTCGGGGGCGGTGACGTACACGTGCCGGCCGTCGGAGACCGGCGCCGAGCCCCGGCTCACGCCCGTCTCCAGCCGCCACTTCTGCGCCTCGGCCGCCAGGTCGACGGCGACCAGCGAGCCGCCCGCGCCCATGAGGTACACGGTGTCCCCGCGAACGCCCGCCGACGCCGACGCCTGCGCGACCGGGATCGGCAGCTTCACGCGGCGGGTCGTACCGGTCGCGGGCGTGTAGCGGACCACGGCCTCGACGTCACCGTGGGCCGCCCCCTCGGCGACGAGGTACACCGACCCGTCCGCCGCCCCCACGGGCGTCAGCGCCCCCGCCAGCTCCGTGTCCCACCGCACGTTCCCGTCGGCCGGGTCCACCGCGGTGACCCGGGTCCGCTCCCCGTCCGCGGTCCGGCTCGTCGCGTACGCCACCGGTCGCCGCTCACCGGCGAACGAGGTGAAGTACGGCACGGACTGCCCGGCGATCCGGTGCGACCACCGGGGACGCCCCGAGGCGCTGTCCACACCGGTGACCATCCCGTCGGCGCGGGTGAGCAGGAGCATGTCGCCGACGCACCGCAGACCGTCGTACGCGGGCATCTCCTCCTGCCACACCGGCTTGCCCGTGGCGGGGTCGAGCGCCTCCAACGGGCCCAGCAGACCGACTTCGGGCTGCACGAGCCCGCCCGACACGAGGGGCGGTTCGCTCCGCACGGCCTCCTCCACGGCGTGCCGCCACAGCGTGCTGCCGTCGGCCGGATCGACCGCGAAGACCAGCCCGGGCCGCGCGCACAGCAGCCGCCGCGCCGCGTACGAGCACTGGGGGACGCCACCGCCCTCCGACGCGGGCACCGCCTCCCACGCGCCGAACCCACCCGGGCCGCTCCGCGCGGCGGGCGTCCTGTGCGCCGGTTCGGCGTCGCCGGACATCTGGACCGAGACGAGACCTCCGGTCACGGCGAGGCAGAGCGCACCGGCCACGAGCGCCGCCCGCCTGCCGAGCCGCCGCACGGCCGGCTCGGCGGGAGCCTCCGGCGCCGGGGCCCGCTCCGAGGCAGCGGCCATCTCCGGGGCCGACGAGTCCTCCACCCGCTGTGCCGGTATGAACACCTGTGTGTCGTACGCCGCCGCCACCGACCGCAGCTCCCGCATCAGCTCGTCCGGAGTGGGCCGGTCGGCGGGCTCCTTGGCGAGGCACCGCAGCACCAGCGGCGCGAGCGTCTCCGGTACGCCGGTCAGGTCGGGTTCGTCGTGCACGACCTGGTAGGCGACGACGTACGGACTGTCGGAGTCGAACGGCCCGCGTCCGGTCGCCGCGTGCACCATGAGCGACCCGAGCGCGAACACGTCCGCTGCGGGCCCCACCTCGCGGGGGCGCCGGAACTGCTCGGGCGCCATGAACGGCGGCGTGCCGATCAGCTTCCCCGTCTCCGTCCGCAGTTCACTGTTCTTCGGCCGGGAGATGCCGAAGTCGATGACCTTCGGCCCGTCCTCGGCGAGCAGCACGTTGCTCGGCTTCAGATCCCGGTGCACGACCCCCACCCGGTGGATGTCGCGCAGCGCCTCCGCGAGCCCGGCCATCAGCCGGCGCAACTGGGCGGGATCCATCGGACCGTTCCGCTTCACCTGCTCGGAGAGCGTCGGGCCAGGGATGTACAGCGTGGCCATCCAGGGTCGCCCGGCATCCGGATCGGCGTCGACGACCGGTGCCGTGAAGGCCCCGCTCACCCGCCGCGCCGCGGCCACCTCCTGCCGGAACCGCCCTCTGAACTCGGGATCCAGGGCGTACCGGGCGTGCACGACCTTCACCGCGACCCGCATCCCGGAGGTGCTGCGGGCCAGGTGCACGACCCCCATGCCACCCGAGCCCAGACAGGACTCGAGTCGGTAGTGACCGGCGTACTCCGGAAGTTCCGCTTCCGCACCCGCTCCGGCGTTCGGCTGCGGCGCCATGGAACCACCCCCGTGCTGTTCGTTCGCGCGCGCGACGCTCGGAGCCTAGTCGATGGTTCTTTTGGGACCGAGGAGGCTTGCTAGCCTCCGCGTGCGAGTTGCGAACTGGTGTTTCGCATCTTGATCCAGGGGAATCAACGTGACCCCACGAAACCCGTGGGGTGCAACGGGGGAGGTTTTTCATGTCTGTCGACCAGCTCACGGACGCCACGGGCGGGGACGAGAAGGCGACCACGGAGGCCGTCACCACGGCAGCCGCTGCCGCCGGCTCCTACCCGGTGGCGCCGGGCTACCGGTTGAACGTCCGCAGCGGTCCCGGCACCGGCTACTCCATCGTGCGGACCCTGTCCGAGGGTTCCCGGGTCCAGATCCACTGCCAGACGCCGGGCACCCGGGTCTCGGGCCCGTACGGCACCTCGAACATCTGGGACGGCATCGGCAGCGGTCAGTACGTCTCCGACGCGTACGTCCGCACCGGCAGCGACGGTTACGTGGCCCCTCGCTGCTGACCTTGTAACAGGGCTGTCCTGAAGGCGTATCAGGAGGTTGCCGAGAGGAACGGCGTGCCGGGCCGAGCGGCTCTTGGTGGTCAGAAACGCCCGCTCGCACCGTTGGGTACGGGCGGGTCCGGCACGCCAACCGACTCTGAGGTAGACAACGATGCGCGTTCGCAAGCTGACCATCGCCGCCATGGCTCTCGCCGCCGGTCTCTCGCTCACGGCCTGCCAGAACGACGACGACGGCACGGACCGGAGCGCCGCACCGCCGGCCGCCTCCACCGCGTCCTCCTCGACCGGCGGCTCGGACCAACAGGGCGGCACCGACTCCGGAGGGAAGACCCCCAACGGCACCGGCGGCACCGGCGGAACCGACGAGGACGGCAAGGCCGCCAAGTGCCGCACCGACGAGCTGGAGATCACGGCGACCGACGCCACGATCGGCGGCGACGACCGGGGCACCGTCGCGGTGGACCTGAAGAACGGCGGCGGCCGGGACTGCTCGCTCGCGGGCTACGCGGGCGTCGACCTGAAGACGAACTCCGGCACCCTGTCCGCCGAGCGCACGGGTGAGCCGGCCCCCTCGGTCGTCCTCGCGGACGGGGACACGGTGACCTTCGGCATCACTTACCCGATCAACGACTCGGGCGGTTCCGGCGTCCGCGTCACGGGCCTGGTGGTGACCCCGCCGGACGAGACGAAGTCGGTCACCCTCGACTGGCCGGGCGGCGCCACGCTGCCCGTCACGGACGGCTCCGGCACCCCGGTGCAGGTCGGCCCGCTCGGCAGCGCCGGCCAGGGCGGCTGACGCACCCACGTCCCACGAGTCTCGTCCGGTGTGCCGGGCCCGCCCCGGGGCCCGCGCCGCACCGGCGCCATAATCGACCCGTGAGCGCAGAGAACGGTAAGAACGGCATCCCGGACATCCCCGCGGGCCCTCGCCCCGAGCCCCTCCGGTTCTACGGCACGACCTGGGTGCACCACGACAACGGCTACACCGCCCGCCGGGTGGGCCTCGCCGTCGGCTCCCTCGCCGTGGCGGCCGCCGCCTGCTTCGTGCTCCGCGTCGCCTACCAGGGCCTCCAGATCGCCGACATCGGCAGCTTCGTCTCGCTGCTGATGATCGTGATGTTCGCGATCTGCAGCGCCCTGGCCTTCCGCCACACCTGGACCGGCTTCACCAGCCGTCCCGACCCCGACCGCCAGGCATCCCTGCGCGGCCTGCTCGCCATCGGCTTCGTCGGCTCCCTCCTCGCCTACTTCTTCCGCACCTTCACCGAAGCCCCGGGCGAGAAACTCCACCGCGCCGAGTACGAGAAGGCCCGCGAGGAGTACGAGAAACGCACCACCCGCCGCTCGGGCAACCCGACAAAGAAGCGCCGCCGGAAGTAGCGGAGGGCCTTCGCATGCGTGAGCCCGCATGCGAAGGCCTGCGGGAGAGGGCCCGCAAGCGTGAGCCCGGATGCGAAGGCCTGCGGGAGAGGGCCCGCAGGCGAGAGCCCGGAAGCAGGGGCCCGCAAGCGCGAGCCGCAGGCGAGGGCCCGCCGGAGAGGGCCCGCAAGCGTGTGCCGCATGCGAAGGCCCGCAGGAGAGGGCCCGCAGGCGAGGGCCCGGATGCGAGGGCCCGCATGCGTGAGCCCGCAGGCGGGAGCCTGCAAGCGAGGGCCCGGATGCGAAGGCCCGCATGCGTGAGCCCACAGGTGAGAGCCCGCAAGCGTGTGCCGCATGCGAGGGCCCGCCGGAGAGGGCCCGCAAGCGTGTGCCGCATCTTGGGTTCAAGGGGTCGTCGCAACACCGCCTGGTTTCAGGTGGTGAGTAGATCACGTAGACGCTCGGCTGGGGTATCCCAGCCGAGCGTTTTGC
>NZ_JBHJRX010000094.1:0-8664 GCF_042268605.1 Streptomyces sp. NPDC056296
GCCTGGGACTGGGCGGCCCCGGCGCTGGCGGCGGCGCTGGCGGCCGCGTTGGCGGCGGCGGCCGCGTTCCGGGCGGCGCTCGCGGCGGAGGAGCCGGCGGCGGAGGCGCTCTGGGACGCGATGGCGGCCTTGTCGGCAGCGGCGGCGGCGGACTTCGCACGCGCCGCGGCGTCCCGGGCGCCCTGGGCGGCCTGCCGGGCGGCCGACGCCTTGGACGCGTCCTTGGAGGCGGCGATGGCGGCGTGGTACGCCCGTGAGGCGGCGCTGCCGGCGGACGCGGCGGCGGCAGCGGCGGCCTGTGCGGCCCGCGCGGCGCGGCTGGAGGCGGACTGGGCGGCACGGGAGGCGGAGATCGCCGTGCCGGCGGCGTCGGCGGCACCGCGTGCGGCGGCGGCCGCCTTGTTGGCGGCGGCGGCCGACCTGCGGACGTCGTTCTGGGCGGCCCGAGCCTCCTCGGCGGCCTTGAGCGCGGCTTCCTTGGCCTTCGCGGCGGCCTCCTTCGCCTGGTCGGAGGCGGTGATGGCCTGCTCTGTCTTCAACTGGGCGCGCTTGCCCTCGCGTTCCACGATCTCGACCAGTTGCTGGATCGTGGCGGCCTCTTCGTCGCGGGCACGGGCGATGTACTGACCGGAGGCGAGGAAGTGGCTGATCGCCTCGGGCGTGCCCTCGGACAGGGCGCGCTCCGCGTACAGCTTCACCTGCGGGGAGGCGGTCGAGAGAATCGAGAAGACCTCGACCTGCTCGTCCTCCTCGCGCGCCGTGTACTGGGTTGCCTCCAGGAAGGTCCGCAGCGCCTCCGGCGTGCCCGCGCCGAGGGCCTTGTTGGCCTCACGCTTCACGGCGGTGCCGCTGTTGTTGAGGATGGTGAAGACCGCTGCCCGCATGTCCGTCTCGAGGGGCTGGGCGTAACCGCTCTCGAGGAACGCCGCGACCGCGTCGTCACCCGCGGACAACGCCGCCTCGGCCGACTCGCGGGTGGACGCGCCCGCTTTGGCAAGCGTGGAGAGCACGGTGAAACGGTTGTCCTCGGCGTTCACCGCGGGCAGTTCGCCGGTGAGAAAGGCCGATACGGCCGCCGAGGAGCCGACGAGGGCGCGGGTGGCGGCCTCACGTGTCGACCGGCCGCCTGTCTTGTACGCCCATACGGCCTTGCCCCGGTCGGTTTCCGGGAGGCCGGTGCCCGTGGGATCCGTCCCCTCGGCGTGGGCGGGTGTGGCGGTCAGGGTGAGGACCGAGGGCAGGACAGGGACGGCGGCTGCCCCGGCGATACTCGTGAGTATCCGGCGTCTGCTCCACAGTGACGCTGACAAAGTGTGCATCCTTCCCGTTCGAGACACGACGGTGCGGACAGGGATGCGGCGCCACAACGCTCCTTGTTCCGGGAGGAGTTGGGGCGCCGTATCGGATCCCGCTATACACGTCGGCACATTACCCGGCCAACGTCGGTTCGCCATCCCTTTTCGGGAAGGTTAATTCCGGGATAAGGGTCGGAAGTGCAGCGCCAATGGATTGACAGGAAGCGGAACGTTATCCTCTATTTACATTTCCTTCACTGAACATACACATTTATCCACACAACCTTTCATGGTGGTGATGTAGGCCACAGGGTGCATCTCGTGTATGACCTATTTGTAATGTTTCAGTCCGATGGACAAACGTGTGAACAGCGGCTTTACATGCCTGAGGCTGCGGGATGAGATTCGCGTTGTGCTCCTCGAAGCGACTCGAATGAGGGGTTCCCTCTTATTTTCTCCGCCAATTGCGGACCTCTGTGACGCAGCCTTCACGCCCGTTCTGATTCTGTTCCGGACCTTCGGTCCGAACCGACCAATAGGACTGCAATGAAGGCACATGGCACGACTGGGTCAAGAACCAAGCGCCTCGTTGGGCGCACTCTGGGTGTCGCCGCCGCGGCGGGTGCCCTGGCGTGGCTTGCGATGACGGGTGGCCAGGCGGGACCGCCCGCCGGGAAGGACGTCCTCACCGGCCAGGCCGTCGCCGACGAGGCTCCGGGGTACGCGGTCGAGGACTTCGCCTATCCGCAGGCGGACAAGATCCTCGAAGAGCAGGGTGTCGTCCTCAAGCGCGGTGACGGCCGCATCACCCTTGCCACCTGCGCCGCCGGGACCGGTCAGCTGGAGGTCTACTCCCGCTCCAACGCCAAGATCTGCTTCCGTGTCACCGGTGACACGGGCTGGCTGACGCTGGAGGTCGCCTCCGTCTACGGCGTCCAGACCAACGGGTACGACACCGAACTCGACATGACCGTCGACAGCGAGCAGACCTCCGTCGACGTCCCCGCGAACTCCTGGCAGGCAGTGGGCGAGACCGCCGACCCGGAAGGCCGCCCCCACGTGCTCGTGGAGATCAGGACCACCAAGTAGCGCGCAACCGTCTCCCCTTGCCAAGACCTGCCACCGAGGAACTGAATTGATGCGACACACCAGACCCGTGCGCCTCGCCGCACTGGCGGTAGCCCTGACTGCCGGACCGGTCGTCATGACCGCCGTTCCCGCCGCAGCCGTGACGGGCCCCGCCTCCGCCTCCTCCGACACCACACACGCCTACACGGCACAGATCGTCGTCGGTGACCACGACCGTGGCTGCTCCGGCGTCCTGGTGGACGCCGAGTGGCTGCTCACCGCGGCCAGCTGCTTCGCCGACAACCCCGCCGAGAGCCTCGCGGTGCCCGCGGGCAAGCCGGGGCGGACGACCACCGCGACCATCGGCCGCTCCGACCTCTCCGGCACCGCGGGCGCGGTGCGCGAGATCGTCGAGCTGGTGCCCCGCACCGACCGCGACGTGGTCCTGGCCCGGCTGAACCGCCCGGTCGCGGGAGTCGCTCCCATCGCCCTGGCCACCACCGCGCCCGCGGCGGGCGAGGAGCTGAAGCTCGCCGGGTACGGCCGTACCAAGACCGAGTGGGCGCCGCTGAACCTGCACACCGGGGTGTTCTCGGTGGACTCGGCCGCCGTCACCACGGCGACGGTCACCGGCAAGGACGGCGTGTCCGCGTGCATGGGCGACACCGGCGGCCCCCTGGTCCGGGTGGCGAACGGTGCCCAGCAGTTGGTCGGCCTCAGCAGCCGCTCGTACCAGGGCGGCTGCTTCGGCATCGACGCCACCGAGACGCGTACCGGCGGCATCGTCGCCCGCGTCGACGACCTGGGCTCCTGGGTGGAGTCCAAGGTGGGTGCGACCCGCATCACCGACTTCAACTGCGACGGCGCCGAGGACATCGCCGTCGCCGACCCCAAGGCGACCGTGGGCGGCGATGCCGACGCGGGTCTGGTCCGGGTCGTGTACGGCGGCGGCAAGGGCACCGCCGAGATCAGCCAGGACCTCGACTGGGTCAGGGGCGGCTCCGAGGCCGGCGACTGGTTCGCCGAGACCATGGCCACCGTCGACTACGACGAGGACGGCTGCACCGACCTGGTCGTCGGCACCCCCGCCGAGGACCTCGGCGGCGCCGCCCAGGCCGGCATGGTCGACATCCTGCACGGCGCCCCCGGTGGTATTGGCACGGGCCCGACCAAGGACACCCACTTCGAGCAGGGCATCGAGTCCGGCTCCATGGCCTCGTACGCGAGCGAGGCCGGCGACCGCATGGGCCACGCCCTCGCCGCCGGCACCACCGCCGCCGGCGAGCCCTTCCTGGTGATCGGCGTGCCCGGCGAGGCCCTCGGCAGCACCACCAAGGCCGGCATGGCCTTCTACGTGCACGGCACCACCAACGCCTCCATCCACCAGGACCGCACCGGCGTACCGGGCGCCGTGGAAGCGAACGACGGCTTCGGCGGAACCATCGCGGCCGACGCCAACCACATCGCCATCGGCGCCCCGGGCGAAGCCATCGGCTCCGACGCGAACGCCGGCAACCTGGCCGTCTTCAGCCACGAGCTGGACGCCGAGAAGCGGCCCACCCCGCTGTTCGGCCTCGACCAGGACCTGGACACCGTCTCCGGCGGTGCCGAGGCCGGTGACCGGTTCGGCGCCTCCCTCGCCCTGGCCCCCTACCGCCCGTCCGGCGCGGCGACCGCCAACGAGTCGATTCTCGCGGTCGGTTCGCCGGGCGAGGCCCTGAACGTGGGCGGTGTCAGCAAGGCGGAGACGGGCAGCGTCCTCACCTTCCGTGTCACCGCCTCCGGCACCTACACCCAGCTCGACGGATACTCCTCCGGTACCGGAGACGACGACGTCTCCGGTACCTCGGAGGCCGGCGACCACTTCGGCGCGACCCTGACCGCCGTGAACACCGCGCCGCGCGCGGTGAGCACCGCGGCCACGATGAAGATGGCCGTCGGCATCCCGGACGAGGCCATCGGGTCGGAGACCAGCTCCGGAGCCGTCCACATCTTCTCGCTGCTCGGCGCACCCGGCACCAACGACAAGTGGGTCGAGTCCGGCGACGGCGACGGCATCCCAGGTGCCCCGAAGGCCAAGCAGTACCTCGGCAAGAGCATTCACTTCACCGGCACCCACCTGTACGTCGGCATGCCCTACGGCCCGAGCGCCCATGGCGCCCTCCACGCCCTGCCGATGTCCAACGTGACTCTGGGCCAGCCCACCGCACAGGTCACTACCTACCAGCCCGGTCAGGGAGGCCTCCCGGCGAGCGGAGCCCGCTTCGGCTACACGGCGCGGTAGTCACCACAGCAGTAGATCTCAACCGGCCGTGGCGTCCAGCGCCACGGCCGGCGCGTTGACCGGGCGTGGCACATCCGCGGGGTCGAGGGCGAAGAGCGGGACGCCCAGCAGGTCGGCGCGGGCGCGGGCCTCCTCGGCGTACCCGGCGAGGGAGAAGTAGACGCAGTCCGCGGACTCCGCCATGGCGGTCAGCCACAGGCACTCCACGTCCCGCGCCGAGGCCGGTCCCACCGTCGGATCCACCTGGACGACGATGCCGGGCGCGGCCAGCCCGATGCCGGACACGGGCCGCTGCTCGGCGCGGCGGACGTCCCGGTGACCCAGCCCGCGCAGATACAGGACGGCGGCGGTGACCGCGTCGCGGGCGGTGCGGATCGGGACGGACCGGTGGGCCGGGACCCGCGACCCGGGGGTGCGCCCGGACCGGCCCCTCGCCGCGGGATCCACCGGCACGCACAGCACCGTCCCGCACGAGCAGCCCAGCTCCGGCCGCGGCCACCGGCTCTCGTCACCGCAGGCCGCGCAGCGCACGCCGATCCACTCCTCGTCCCACGTCCGGTGGGTGACCGCGGTCGGGGACCCGCGCGGATCGAGCGCCGGGGCGACGGGTGCCCCGCACACACAGGGATACGACGGTGCCGTGTAGCGGTGCCGGCGCCCGCAGGCGGTGCAGCCCACCGAGATGGTCTCGGACATGGCCCCATCGTCCTCTCTTGACTGCCCTCGGCTGCCCACTTACATTACTTCCAGATCGTAGAAAACAAATTTCGCTATACGGAAGTTGCTACGGAAGAGCTCACCGCGGGGCGCGACGGGCGTGCGAATCCGAAAGCCGGAGCAGGAGTACTCGATGGCTCGTATGACCGCTGCCCGAGCGGCAGTTGAGATCCTCAAGCGCGAAGGCGTCACCGACGCGTTCGGTGTGCCGGGCGCGGCGATCAACCCCTTCTACGCGGCACTCAAGGCCTCCGGCGGCGTCCAGCACACCCTCGCCCGCCACGTCGAGGGTGCCTCGCACATGGCCGAGGGCTACACCCGGACCCACCCGGGCAACATCGGCGTCTGTATCGGTACCTCGGGGCCGGCCGGCACCGACATGATCACCGGCCTCTACTCGGCGATCGGCGACTCGATCCCGATCCTGTGCATCACCGGCCAGGCGCCGACCGCGGTGATCCACAAGGAGGACTTCCAGGCCGTCGACATCGCCTCCATCGCCAAGCCGGTCACCAAGATGGCCGTCACCGTCCTGGAGGCGGCGCAGGTCCCCGGCGTGTTCCAGCAGGCGTTCCACCTGATGCGCTCCGCCCGGCCGGGTCCGGTCCTGATCGACCTGCCGATCGACGTCCAGATGACGGAGATCGAGTTCGACCCGGACACCTACGAGCCGCTCCCGGTCTACAAGCCGGCCGCGAGCCGCGCCCAGATCGAGAAGGCGATCGGCCTGCTCAACGCCTCCGAGCGCCCGCTGATCGTGGCCGGCGGCGGTGTCATCAACGCCGACGCCGCCGACCTGCTGGTCGAGTTCGCCGAGCTGACCGGCAC
This sequence comes from Streptomyces sp. NPDC056296, assembly GCF_042268605.1. Lineage (NCBI taxonomy): Bacteria > Bacillati > Actinomycetota > Actinomycetes > Kitasatosporales > Streptomycetaceae > Streptomyces > Streptomyces sp. NPDC056296. The sequence goes on from NZ_JBHJRX010000094.1 coordinate 6,193, forward strand.
CCCGGTCGTGCCGACCCTGATGGGCTGGGGCCTGCTGCCCGACGACCACGAGCTGAACGCCGGCATGGTCGGCCTCCAGACCTCGCACCGCTACGGCAACGCGACGTTCCTGGAGTCCGACTTCGTCCTCGGCATCGGCAACCGCTGGGCCAACCGCCACACCGGCAAGCTCGACGTCTACACCGCCGGCCGCAAGTTCGTCCACGTCGACGTCGAGCCGACCCAGATCGGCAAGATCTTCGCCCCGGACTACGGCATCGCCTCCGACGCGAAGGCGGCCCTGGAGCTGTTCGTCGAGGTGGCCAAGGAGCTGAAGGCGGCCGGCAAGCTGCCCGACCGCTCCGCGTGGGCCGCCTCCGCGCAGGAGAAGAAGGCGACCCTCCAGCGCCGTACGCACTTCGACGACATCCCGATCAAGCCGCAGCGCGTCTACGAGGAGATGAACAAGGCCTTCGGCCCGGAGACCCGGTACGTCTCCACCATCGGCCTCTCCCAGATCGCCGGCGCCCAGATGCTGCACGTCTACCGTCCGCGGCACTGGATCAACTGCGGCCAGGCCGGCCCCCTCGGCTGGACCGTCCCGGCGGCCCTCGGCGTGGCCAAGGCCGACCCGGAGGCGCAGGTCGTGGCGCTCTCCGGCGACTACGACTTCCAGTTCATGATCGAGGAACTGGCCGTCGGCGCGCAGCACAAGATCCCGTACGTCCACGTCCTGGTCAACAACTCCTACCTGGGCCTGATTCGCCAGGCGCAGCGGGCGTTCGAGATCGACTTCCAGGTCAACCTGGAGTTCGAGAACATCAACTCGCCCGAGCTGGGCGTCTACGGCGTCGACCACGTCAAGGTCGCCGAGGGCCTGGGCTGCAAGGCGATCCGGGTGACCGACCCGGGCGAGCTGGGCGCGGCCCTGGAGCAGGCCAAGAAGCTCGCCGCCGAGCACCGGGTGCCGGTCGTGGTCGAGGCGATCCTGGAGCGCATCACCAACATCTCCATGTCGGGCACCAACGACATCGGCAACGTCCTGGAGTTCGAGGAACTGGCGACCGAGCCGGGGCACGCCCCGACCGCGATCCGGACCCTGAAGGCCTGACCCGCACGCAGCACACCGAGAGCGGCCCGTTCCTGACGAACGGGCCGCTCTTTCACGTGCCGACCGGGGACGGGGCCGGGCTGGCCGCCGGAGGCGTGCCGGTCATGAGGAGGCGTGCCGGACGCCCGGAGACGTGCCCGCCGCCGGAGGCGTGCCGGCGCCGGGGCCCCGGCGGGCCGCAGTCTCACCTCCCGGCAGTGGTCGCACCGTCGCGTCGGCGGGGCGTCGGGCGGCGAGGGTGTCGTGTCCGGACGAGTGCCCGCCGGGCCGGGTCCCGCTCAGTCACCGCCGCCACCTCCGCCCCCGCCGCAGTAGTACGCCATGCCGCCTCCCGGGCCGCTTCCGCGTTCGGGTGGGGAGTGCTTGAGCAGGCCCTTGTCGGCCACCTGCACCCGTTCGGTGAGCCCGGCCCGCAGAGCGAAGCGGGGCAGCAGGACGCGTAGGGCGGCCACGTCGTGCAGGGCGACGGCGAGCAGCCTGTCGTCGGCCGTCAGGCCGCGTCGGCTCGTGGGCAGCGGGTGCGCTTCCTGGAGGGCCCGTACACGGCGGCGGGCGGCACGGGTCGGGCCGAGCAGCGGGTAGCGCAGCAGCCCGGCCTCCGCCAGGGGGATGCGCATCAGCGCCACCGCCAGGCGGACGTCCGGGTGCCGGGTCAGCCTCCTTGGCGCGAGGGGCTCGTCGAGGGAGTCCCGCACCGCCTCCGCCAGCGCCGGGAGGGGCACCGCGGCCGCACCCGGCCCCGACGACAGGGCCCGTACGGTGCCCGGCGGGCCGCAGTCGAGGGCGCCCCGCAGATACAGGTCCACCACGGCGACCGTCACGGCGGCACGGGGGCCGCCGCGCAGCAGCGCGACCTCGTGCGGTGCGAGCCGGACCGTCCTGTCGTCGTGCCTGCCGTCGTCCCTGTCGTCGCTCATGAGACCACCCCCGAGAGCACCCCGTGTGCCCGGGGTTGTGCCCGCTGCCGGGAGCGCCTACGCGCGTTCAGCCCTCGTGGTGCCCATGGTGCTCGTGCAGTCCCGGCCAGTCGTCCGGGCCGCCGCCCTGCCACTCGACCAGCTCGCTCTCCGCCACGTCGGTCACGTACAGGTCGGCCAGCCGCAGCAGTTCGGCGACGTCGTCGACGTGCGAGGCGACGCCCAGTGTCTCCTCGCCGGAGGTGACCCGGCGGGAGCCGTCCAGGGCGGGGGCGTGGACCACGATGTGCGGGTGCTCGGGTGGGTGTGCCATGACTTCAGGCTGCTGCGCGGGCCGGGAATCCGCACCCCGGCGAACGCCGAGAAGCGGGGGGGGGGCGAACATACAAGTCTCACCATTCTCACCCGGGGTGAGGGGTTTACATGGGGTGGTATGTCCAAGGCGGGAAGGGGGGGGCGGGGGCC
>NZ_JBHJRX010000094.1:8674-15441 GCF_042268605.1 Streptomyces sp. NPDC056296
GTTGTGCGGGTGCTGAGGTGGGTGTGCCCTACCCTAGGCCTGTTGGGTGGGCGGGGACTCCACACCCGGGCGAAAGCGGAAGAGCGCCGGGGGCGGGCCCGTCCGCACCCGCCGCTGCTCAGCCGGTGAAGGTTCTTAACATGGTGTCCGTCCGACAGCGCGAGGCTGGGCGCGACAGGTCGTTCGCGCCGCCGGACGGAGTTCTGGGGCCCCTTGCGAAGGGGCGGGTGATGGCTGGGACCGCGGCGGTGCGACGGGTCCGGAACGCCTCTCCCCTCAGGTCGTAGGAGAAGCTCCCGGGCCCTTCACCACCGCACTGGCTCGCAGGCCGCCGCGGTCCTCGCCCTGCCCGTGCCGGCACCGGGCGGCCACCCCTCATCCGGGCCGCTCCGGTGCCTTCACGGGCCGCGCACAGTCCCGGCCTCCCCGCCGGGTCCCGTGCGCGAGTCTTGCGGTCAGTCCTCGCGCAGGGCGCGGACCGCCTCTTCCAGGCGCTTGCCGTACTCCGGGTCGGCGGCGTGGAAGTGCGCGAGGTTCTTCTCGACCACGTCGTTGCGGGAGACCTGGGACAGGCCGCCGGCGAGGTTCGCGATCAGGCGCTGCTTCTCGTCCTCGGACATCAGGCGGTACAGCTCACCCGCCTGGTAGAAGGGGTCGTCCTTGGTGTGCTGCGGCGCCTCGTGGGTGCCGGTGTGGCCGGACACCGCGAGCGGGGCCGCCAGCGGGCGGCCGGTCTCGACCGGGCCGTCGTAGGAGTTCGGCTCGTAGTTCTTGGCGCCGCGGCCCTGCGAGTTGGCGGCCATCAGACCGTCGCGGCCGTAGTTGTCCGCGCCGCCGGGCACCGCCTTCGGGGCGTTCACCGCGAGCTGGGTGTGGTTGACGCCCAGGCGGTAGCGGTGCGCGTCCGCGTAGGCGAACAGACGGCCCTGGAGCATCTTGTCGGGGGAGGGGCCGATGCCCGGAACGAAGTTGTTCGGGGAGAACGCGGCCTGCTCGACCTCGGCGAAGACGTTGTCCGGGTTGCGGTCGAGCACCAGCCGGCCCACGCGGCGCAGCGGGTAGTCGGCGTGCGGCCACACCTTGGTCACGTCGAACGGGTTGAAGCGGTAGTTCGCCGCCTCGGCCACCGGCATCAGCTGCACGTGCAGCGTCCAGGACGGGAACACGCCCCGCTCGATGGCCTGCACCAGGTCCGTCTGGTGCGAGGTCGGGTCCTGGCCCGCGAGCTCGGCCGCCTGCTCGGCGGTCAGGGTGCGGATGCCCTGGTCCGTCTTGAAGTGGTACTTGACGAAGAAGGACTCGCCCTTGCCGTTCGTCCACTGGTAGGTGTGCGAGCCGAAGCCGTCCATGTGGCGGTACGACGCCGGGATGCCGCGGTCGCCCATCAGCCAGGTCACCTGGTGCGTGGCCTCGGGGGAGTGCGCCCAGAAGTCGAAGACGTTGTCCGGCTCCTGGCGGCCCGAGAACGGGTCGCGCTTCTGCGAGTGGATGAAGTCGGGGAACTTGATCGGGTCCTTGATGAAGAACACCGGGGTGTTGTTGCCGACGAGGTCGTAGTTGCCCTCCTCGGTGTAGAACTTCAGCGCGAAGCCGCGCGGGTCGCGGACCGCGTCCGCGCCGCCCAGCGAGTCGGCCACGGTGGAGAAGCGCAGGAAGACCTCGGTGCGCTTGCCGACGGTGCTCAGGAAGTCGGCGTGCGTGTAGTCGGTGACGTCGTCGGTCACCTCGAAGTGGCCGTAGGCGCCGGAGCCGCGGGCGTGCACCACGCGCTCCGGGATGCGCTCGCGGTTGAAGCGGGCGAGCTTCTCCAGGAGGTGCTGGTCCTGGATGAGGAGGGGGCCGCCGATGCCGGCGGAGGCTGAGTTCTGGTTGTCGGCGACCGGGGCGCCGGACTCTGTCGTGAGCACGCGCTGCGACATCGGGGACCTTCCGTGCGAGGGGTCAGCGGAAAACTGTTTCCGCTTCGTGGAGCTTAAGTTTGGGTGACGAGCACGTCAACAGTTTGTTGAAGTGGGTTCCGGGCGGCGCCGCCGCTCGGGCGCGACAGGACAGGTGTCAGCGACGGCGCCGCCCGGAGGTCTCATGAGGTGCCCGCGGTCAGACCTGGGCGCCGGACAGGCGCTCCACGGCCCGCAGCAGGGCCGAGTGGTCCAGGCCGCCGTCACCCTGGGTGCGCAGCGAGGCGACCAGCTGGGCGACCACGGCGCCGACCGGCAGCGCGGCACCGACGTTGCGGGCGGCGTCGGTGACGATGCCCATGTCCTTGTGGTGCAGGTCGATGCGGAAGCCCGGCTTGAAGTCGCGGTTGAGGAAGTTGTCCTTCTTCCGCGTCAGCACCGTCGAGCCGGCCAGGCCGCCGTTGAGGACGTCGAGGGCGGCCTTGAGGTCCACGCCCGACTTCTCCAGGAAGACCACGGCCTCGGCGCACGCCTGGATGTTCACGGCGACGATCAGCTGGTTGGCGGCCTTCACGGTCTGGCCCGAGCCGTGCGGACCGCACAGCACGATGGTCTTGCCCAGCGCATCCAGGAGCGGCTTGGCCTCGTCGAAGTCGGCCTGCTCACCGCCGACCATGATGGACAGCACGGCCTCGATGGCACCGGCCTCGCCGCCGGAGACGGGGGCGTCCAGGACGCGGATGCCCTTGTCCTTCGCGGCCTTCGCGAGGTCGACGGAGGTCTGCGGGGTGATCGAGGACATGTCGACCAGCAGGGCGCCGGACTTCGCGTTCTCCAGGATGCCGTCGGGGCCGTAGGCGATGGCCTCGACCTGCGGCGACGCGGGCACCATGGTGACGACGACGTCGGCGTCGCGCACCGCCTCGGCGATCGAGCCGGCCGCGGTGCCGCCCGCGGCGGACAGGCGGTCCAGCTTGTCCTGCTCCAGCGTGAAGCCGGTGACCGGGTAACCCGCCTTGATCAGGTTCTCCGACATGGGAGATCCCATGATGCCGAGACCGATGAAGGCGACCTTGGGAAGCGTGCTCATGGTGGATACCTCTCTGAAAAGTTTCTGCGGGTGGCGCTCAGCGGGCCGCTCGGGCCTCGGCCGGCAGCCAGGAGAAGGCTTCGGTGCTGGGGTTGTCGCCCGGCTTGTACTCCAGGCCGACCCAGCCGTCGTAACCGGCCTTCTGCAACTGGTCGAGCAGCTCCTCCAGCGGGAGGGAGCCGGTGCCGGGGGCGCCGCGGCCGGGGTTGTCGGCGATCTGCACGTGGCCGGTCTTCGCGGCGTACCGCTCGATCACCCGCGGCAGGTCCTCGCCGTTCATGGACAGGTGGTAGAGGTCCATGAGGAACTTGGCGTTGCCGAGTCCGGTGGCCTCGTTGACCTTGTCGACGACCTCGATCGCGGCCGGTGCCGACACCAGCGGGTACAGCGGCGACTCGGGCTTGTTGAGCGCCTCGACCAGCAGGATCGCGCCGATCCGGTCGGCCGCGCGGGCGGCGAGGACCAGGTTCTCCAGCGCGAGCGCGTCCTGCTCGGCCGGGTCCACGCCCTCGACGCGGTTGCCGTACAGGGCGTTGAGCGCCGTGCAGCCCAGCGACTTCGCGAAGTCGGCGGCCACGTCGATGTTGGCGCGGAACCGGTCCGACTCCTCACCGGGGACCGACAGGGCGCCGCGGTCGGGGCCCGGCAGCTTTCCGGCGTAGAAGTTCAGCCCGGTGAGCTGGACGCCCGCGTCCTCGATGGCCTTCTTCAGGCCGTCGAGCTCGGACTGCTCGGGGGTGGGCGAGTCGATCCAGGGCCACCACAGCTCGACCGCGGTGAAGCCGGCCGCGGCGGCGGCCGCGGGACGCTCCAGGAGCGGGAGTTCCGTGAAGAGGATCGACAGGTTGACGTTGAAGCGCTGATCTGCGAATCCCATCGGGTGCCGCGCTCCCTTCCGTTTCGATCGTGTTCCGCATTACGGAAGTTCGTTTCTGCTTAATGGAAGATTGCCGTCGGTTGCCGGAGCTTGTCAAGAGGGCTCGGCGGAAACGGTCACCGCGCGTTAGGTTGACCGGGTGCGATTGAGAGTGGAGTTCACGACCGAGCCCTTCGACCTGGACGAGGCACCCGCGCACGCGGTGGTCGCCCGGGAGGTCGTCGAGGCCGCGGAGCTGGACGAGGTCGACGTCGGCCCGTTCGGCAACACCGCCGAGGGCGGTGCCGACGCGGTGCTCACCGCCGTGGACGCGCTGCTGCGCCGGTCCCTGGAGGCCGGTGCCACCCGGATCTCGCTCCAGGTGAACGTGGTCGAGGAGAGTGCGGGCGAGGAGAGCGCGGCCGGGGAGGGCGAGCGGTGACCGGGCCGGGGGAGGAGCCCTTCATCGCGGCCGTGAAACCCCTGGTCGACGCCATCGGCGGCGAGATACTCCCGCCGGACGAGGCCGGCCAGGACGACGTGGTGCTCTCCTGGGAGGGCGTCGACGTCATCGCCGTACGCCTGCCGCAGCTCGCCGACTCCCTGGACCACATCCTGGCGGCCATGGAGCGCCGGCAGGGCAGGCCGCTGGCCGAACTCGACCGGCGGGCCAAGCAGGAGGTCGTACGGACCCTGGAGGCGCGCGGTGCCTTCTCCGTGCGGCACGGCGTGGAGACCGTCGCGGGCGCCCTCGGCGTCAGCCGCTTCACCGTCTACAACTACCTCAACCGCGAGAAGGACGCCTGACCGGAGAACGGGTCCTGGGCCAGGCACAACCTCCTGAACAGCAAGCCGCCGTCCGGCAACCGGACGGCGGCTTTTGTTGCCCCGAATTTTCAACAAAGTGTTGACGGCTTGTTTCCGAGGGCGTTAGCTATCGGCACGCCCGTTCAGCACAAGGCCACGGAGGCTCCCGTGACGTCCACTTCCGCGTCGGGCCTGGCCCGTTTCAACACCCTCGAGGAGACCGCGGCGCTCGCGGAACTCCACGAGGCGTGTGCCTCCACGGCGTGGGCCCGGCACCTGCTCGCCACCCGCCCCTTCGCCACCCCCGAGGACCTCTACACCGCCAGTGACGCCGCCATGGCCGAGCTGACGGCGGACGACCTCGCGGAGGCGATGGCCGGGCATCCGCCGATCGGCCGCCCCAAGCCGGGCGACCCGACCTCGTCCCGCGAACAGGCGGGCATGGCCGGCGCCGCCGAGGAACTCAAGGCGGAGATGCTCGAACTCAACCTGGCCTACCAGGAGAAGTTCGGCCACGTCTTCCTCATCTGCGCCACCGGCCGGACCGGCGAGCAGATGCGGGACGCGGTCAAGGAGCGGATCGGCAACTCGCCCGAGCAGGAGCGGGAGATCGTCCGCACCGAACTGGGGAAGATCAACCGCATCCGCCTTTCCCGACTCGTCGAACAGGACGCCTGACCATGAGCACCAGCACCACCGCCTCCGTGTCCACGCACATCCTGGACACCAGCGTCGGCCGCCCCGCCGAGGGCGTCGCCGTCCACCTGGCCGCCCGCGCGGGCAGCGAGGCGGACTGGCAGAAGCTCGGCGGCTCCGCGACCGACGCGGACGGCCGGTGCAAGGACCTCCCGGCACTGCCGGAGGGCACCACACACGTACGGCTCGACTTCGAGACCGAGACGTACTTCGCCAAGAAACAAGCCGCGGCCCAGCAGGACGCCCCCGCGCTCCGGGACAGCGAGAACGGCCGGCCCGTGTTCTTCCCCGAGGTCACCATCACCTTCGCGGTGGTGCCCGGCGAGCACTACCACGTTCCGCTGCTGCTCAACCCGTTCGGCTACTCCGTTTACCGAGGGAGCTGACCGACACATGACCCGTTTCGTCCTGGGACAGAACCAGTACGGCAAGGCAGAGAACCGCGTCGTCAAGATCACGCGTGACGGCGACACGCACCACATCAAGGACCTGAACGTCTCCGTCGCCCTCTCCGGCGACATGGAGGAGGTCCACCGCAGCGGGTCCAACGCCAACGTCCTGCCGACCGACACCACCAAGAACACGGTGTTCGCCTTCGCCAAGGAGCACGGGATCGAGAGCGCCGAGGACCTCGGCGTCAAGCTCGCCCGCCACTTCGTGGACAACAACGAGCCCATCCACCGGGCCCGCATCCGCGTCGAGGAGTACGGCTGGGAGCGGATCGAGACCTCCAAGGGCGGCGCCCGCTTCGTCGGCTCGGAGGAGATCGCCCACTCCTTCGTCCGCACGGGCCAGGAGACCCGCGTCGCCGAGATCACCTACGACGGCCACGGCATCCAGGTGCTCTCCGGCTTCAAGGACCTGACCGTCCTGAACTCGACCAACTCCGAGTTCTTCGGCTACCTGAAGGACAAGTACACCACCCTCAAGGAGGACTACGACCGGATCCTCGCCACCACCGTCTCCACCTGGTGGCGGCACAACTGGGACGGCGTCGACTCGCACGCCCCGGACTGGGACCGCTCGTACAACGGTGTGCGCAAGCACGCGCTCCAGGCGTTCGCCGAGACCTACTCGTACTCGCTCCAGCAGACCCTCTTCGAGATGGGTGTGCGGGTGCTGAACTCGCGCGACGAGGTGGACGAGATCCGCTTCTCGATGCCCAACAAGCACCACTTCCGCTCGGACCTGTCGCCGTTCGGGATCGACAACGAGGCCAAGGACGGCGCCGTGTACTACGCCGCCGACCGCCCCTACGGCCTGATCGAGGCCACCATCCTGCGGGACGGCGCCGAGCAGCTGATCCCGGTCGACATGACCAACCTCTGACGCGGGACGCGGGGGGGAAGGGCGGGCGGCCCCGTGGGGTGTGGGGGGCCACAGCGGAGAAAAAAAAGAAAAAAACACCACGAAAAAAAAA
>NZ_JBHJRX010000094.1:15451-22767 GCF_042268605.1 Streptomyces sp. NPDC056296
AGGTGGACCAGAAGTTTTCGTCCTGTGCCGACCCCCCCCCTCCGGGTCGGGCCCTACCCCCCCTCTCTCTCCTGTTGGGTTCGGTCCCCCCGCCACACCGGAGGGAACACCATGGCACAGCCTGCAACGGAGCCGGCGAAAGGCTCAAGTTCCACCCCGTCACCGGAGCACACCGAGGACGCCGTCACGTCCGTGCACCCCGTGGACGAGAAGCTCCACCCCTCGCGGCTCGTCCCCGCCGCGCTCCAGCACATCGCCGCGATGTACGCGGGCGTCGTCACTCCTCCGCTCATCATCGGCCAGGCCGTCGGCCTCGACATCGAGGGCCGCACCCGGCTGATCGCGGCGAGCCTGCTCATCGCGGGTATCGCCACCCTGATCCAGACCATCGGCGTCAAGGGCTTCGTCGGCAACCGCCTGCCCTTCGTCAACGCCGCCTCCTCGGCCGGCATCGCGCCCATCCTCGCGATCGCCGAGACGAACAGCGAGGGCAGCCAACTCCCCGCCATCTACGGCGCGGTGATGGTCGCCGGTGTCTTCTGTCTCGCCGTCGGCCCGTTCTTCGGCCGGCTGCTGCGCTTCTTCCCGCCGCTGGTCACCGGCGTGGTCATCACCCTCATCGGCGTCACGCTGATGCCGGTCCCGGTCGCCTGGGCCCAGGGCGGCGACAAGGCCGCCGCCGACTTCGGCTCGATGCGCAACCTCGCGCTCGCCGCGTTCACCCTCGGCGTCATCCTCGTCATGCAGCGCTTCGGCAAGGGCTTCCTCAAGCAGGTCGCCCTGCTCTTCGGCCTGCTCATCGGCACCCTGGCCGCGATCCCCTTCGGCATGGCCGACTTCAGCGGCATCGAGTCCGCCCCGGTCGCCGCGCTGCCCACGCCCTTCGCCTTCGGCGCCCCCGAGTTCCAGCCCGCGGCCATCCTGTCGCTCTGCATCGTGATGCTGGTCCTGATGACCGAGTCCAGCGCCGGCATGCTCGCCCTCGGCGAGATCTGCGACCGCCGCGCCGACTCCAAGGTCATCACCCGCGGCCTGCGCACCGACGGCCTCGCCACCCTGGTCGGCCCTGTCTTCGGCGGCTTCCCCACCTCCGCCTTCGCGCAGAACGTCGGCGTCGTCTCCCTCACCCGGGTACGCAGCCGCTACGTCGTCGCCGTCGCCGGCGCCACCCTGCTGGTCCTCGGCGCCTTCCCGGTCCTCGGCGCGGTCGTCTCCCTGGTCCCGATGCCGGTCCTCGGCGGTGCGGGCATCGTGCTCTTCGGCTCGATCGCCGTCAGCGGCATCCGTACGCTGTCCGAGGCCGGACTCGACGACAGCTCCAACATCATCCTGGTCGCCGTGGCGCTCGGCGCGGGCATCATCCCGCTGGCCGCGCCGACCTTCTACGCCGAGTTCCCCGCCTGGGCGCAGACCGTCCTCGGCTCCGGCATCAGCGCCGGCGCGCTCGTCGCGGTCTCGCTCAACCTGTTCTTCCACCATCTCGGCACCCGGAGCCGCCAGACGGCTCCGGCACTCAAATCCTCCTAGGGTCCTGCCGTGCCCTCCCCGTGGGTACTCACTCCCCGCCCATGGGCCCACTGAAAGAAGGAAGCAGCATGGCAGCATCATCGGCAGCCGAGCGCGTGGCCGAGCGCGTGGTGATCGAGAACTGCGCGATCGCCACGGTGGACGCGGGCGACACCGAGATCGCCTCGGGGTATCTCGTACTCGCCGGCAACAGGATCGAGTCCGTCGGCGCGGGGCAGGCACCCGAGGGCCTGGAGAACGTGGTCCGCCGGATCGACGCGACCGGTCACCTGGTCACGCCCGGCCTGGTCAACACCCACCACCACTTCTACCAGTGGATCACCCGGGGCCTGGCCACCGACCACAACCTCTTCAACTGGCTGGTCGCGCTCTACCCGACCTGGGCGCGCATCGACGAGCCGATGGCGTACGCGGCGGCCCAGGGCTCCCTCGCCATGATGGCCCGCGGCGGCGTCACCACCGCCATGGACCACCACTACGTCTTCCCGCGGGGCTCCGGCGACCTGTCCGGCGCGATCATCCGCGCCGCCCGCGAGATGGGTGTCCGCTTCACCCTCGCCCGCGGTTCCATGGACCGCGGCGAATCCGACGGCGGGCTGCCGCCGGACTTCGCGGTGGAGAGCCTGGACGCCGCGCTCGCCGCCACCGAGGCCACCGTCAGGGAACACCACGACTCCTCCTTCGACGCGATGACCCAGGTCGCCGTCGCCCCCTGCTCCCCCTTCTCCGTCTCCACCGAACTGATGCGCCAGGGCGCGGAGCTGGCCCGCCGGCTCGGCGTGCGGCTGCACACCCACGGCTCGGAGACCGTCGAGGAGGAGAAGTTCTGCCACGAGCTGTTCGGCATGGGCCCGACCGACTACTTCGAGTCCACCGGCTGGCTCGGCGAGGACGTGTGGATGGCGCACTGCGTCCACATGAACGACTCCGACATCGCCGCCTTCGCCCGCACGAAGACCGGCGTGGCCCACTGCCCGTCCTCCAACGCCCGCCTGGCCGCGGGCATCGCCCGGGTCCCCGACATGCTCGCCGCGGGCGTCCCGGTCGGCCTCGGCGTCGACGGCACCGCCTCCAACGAGTCCGGCGAACTCCACACCGAACTGCGCAACGCCCTGCTCGTCAACCGCCTCGGCGCCCACCGCGAGGCCGCGCTGAACGCCCGCAAGGCGCTGCGGCTGGGCACCCACGGCGGCGCACAGGTCCTGGGCCGGGCCGCCGAGACCGGCTCGCTGGAGCCGGGCAAGCTGGCCGACCTGGTGCTGTGGCGGATGGACACCCTCGCCCACTCCTCCATCGCCGACCCGGTCACCGCCCTGGTCTTCGGCGCCGCGGCCCCGGTCACGGCGTCGTTCGTGAACGGCCGCCAGATCGTCGAGGACGGCCGGCTGCTCACGGTCGACGAGGACGCCATCGCCCGCTCCACCCGGGACGAGGCGCGCCGCCTGGCGCGGATCGCGGCGCAGGGCTGAACAGCCGCACAACTGCACAGCCGCACAACCGCACAACCGAACAGCCCGGTTCGCCGGCCTGCCGGTAGTCACCTTCGTACAACTGAACACCACTAGATCTCCGGCCGGGAGGGACGGCTTCCGGCCGGTAGCCGTGGACCCGAGCGGGGTCCATGGCGGCCGTCTCCGGGGCGTGCGCCCATGCGCACGCCCCCGGAGCGGTCACCGTTTCCCCGAACGGTCCGTCACGGTCCCGCACGACCAGCACCAGCACCACCTCCCTGACACCCGCGTCAGAGCCGACGTGTACCCGACCGGAGGAACGCCGCCGTGGCAGACCACCCTGTTGACGAGAAACTCCCGCCACTGAAAATGGCGACTACCGGCCTGCAGCACGTGGCCGCCATGTACGCCGGAGTCGTCGCTCCACCTTTGATCGTCGGTGCGGCCATCGGCCTCACCGCCACCGAACTGACCTTCCTCACCGGCGCCTGCCTGTTCACCGCGGGCCTCGCCACCTTCCTGCAGACCCTCGGCATCTGGAAGATCGGTGCCCGGCTGCCCTTCGTCAACGGCGTCACCTTCGCCGGTGTCGCCCCGATGACCGCGATCGTCGCCTCCACCGAGGACAAGTCGGACGCGTTGCCGATCATCTTCGGCGCCGTCATCGTCGCCGGACTCCTCGGATTCATCGCGGCCCCCTTCTTCAGCAAGGCGATCCGCTTCTTCCCACCGGTCGTGACCGGCACGGTCATCACCCTCATAGGCATATCCCTGCTGCCGGTGGCCTTCGGCTGGGCACAGGGATCCAGCCCGGAGGCCGATGACTTCGGGTCCGCGACGAACCTGGGCCTGGCCGCGATCACCCTGGTCGTCGTCCTTGTCCTGCGCCGTTTCACTCGCGGATTCGTCAAGCAGATCGCCGTGCTGCTCGGCCTCGTCGCGGGCACGATCATCGCCATCCCGTTCGGCGTCACGGACTTCGGGCCGGTCGCGGACGCGAGCGTCGTCGGCTTCCCGACCCCGTTCCACTTCGGCGCCCCGCAGTTCCAGCTCGCCGCGATCCTCTCCATGTGCGTGGTGATGGTGGTCTCGATGACCGAGTCCACCGCCGACATGCTCGCCCTCGGCGAGATCGTGGACCGCAAGGCCGACGAGAAGACCATCGCGGCCGGCCTGCGCGCCGACACCCTCGGCTCGGCGATCAGCCCGCTGTTCAACGGCTTCATGTGCAGCGCCTTCGCCCAGAACATCGGCCTCGTCGCGATGACGAAGATCCGCAGCCGCTACGTCGTCGCCGCGGGCGGCGGCTTCCTGGTCCTGATGGGCCTGTGTCCGATGGCCGCCTCGCTCATCGCCGTCGTGCCCCGCCCCGTCCTCGGCGGCGCCGGTGTGGTGCTGTTCGGCTCGGTCGCGGCCAGCGGCATCCAGACCCTGGTCCGGGCGAGCCTGGACAAGGACAACAACGTCCTGATCGTGGCGGTGTCCCTGGCCGTCGGCATCATCCCGATCGCGGCGCCGGAGTTCTACCACTCGTTCCCGGAGAACGCGAAGATCATCCTCGACTCGGGCATCTCGACCGGCTGTCTGGCCGCCGTCCTGCTCAACCTGGTCTTCAACCACATCGGTGGCCAGGGCCGGGAAGCGGAGGACGTGACCCATCCGATGGAGGCCGGAAACGAGATCAGCGAGGCGTCGCGGGCCCCGGCCACGCCGTGACCCCGAGGTCCTGACGCGGATGGGCCGGTGTCTCTCGACGGATCGAGAGGCACCGGCCCATCCGCGTCGGACGAGCTGGAAGGGAGCCGGGAGGCGGCATGGGCGCGGGTACCGATGAGTTTCGCCCCGCCGCGTCGTCTGCACGTAGGGAACGTGTTCTTCCGCACCCGCGGGAGGCCCGGCGTGAGATGACGAGGAGCGTGCCGACCATGGCCGAGGAGAGCGTGAGCGCCACCCTGACGGTCGCCGTGGACGTCGCGAGGGTGTTCGCGGTGCTGGCGGACCCGACGACCCACTCCGCGATCGACGGCACCGGCTGGGTCCAGGAAGCCGCCGACCGGGCACCGCTGACCGAGGTGGGGCAGGTCTTCCGGATGGACATGTACCACCCCGGCCATCCGGACGGCGACTACCAGGTGGCCAATCAGGTCCGGGTACTCGACCCGCCGCGCGCCATCGGCTGGCTGACCGGGCAGGAGAAGGAAGACGGGCACCTGGAGTTCGGCGGCTGGATCTGGCGCTACGACCTCGCGCCGCTCGGGCCGTCCGAGACCGAGGTCACGCTCACCTACGACTGGTCGGCGGTGCCGCGGTCCATCCGGGAGTACCTCCACTTCCCGCCGTTCGGCCCCGGGCATCTCATCAACTCGCTGCACCACCTGGCCGAGCTCGCCGCACCGGCGCCCCGGGCTCGTACGAACGAGCGTTGAGCGTCCTCCGCCTCTCCCCAGAAGTCGGGCGGCTCCGCTCGCTCATCCCCCGAACAGTCCGGGATCCGAAGCCAGTTCCTTGAACCGCTGCCGTGGATCGGCCACCAGCTTGCGCGCCTTCAGGTCCATGAGCCCGCCGACGCCCTCGACCTCCGCCGCGACCGTGCCGTCCGCCTTGCGGATGACCTGCCGGATGCGGAACGTCCTGCCCTCGCCCCACTCGAACGCGCAGGTCACCTCGACCTCGTCCCCCGCGAGCAGTTCCCGCCGGAAGCGGATGGTCGTCTCCAGGGCCACGGGCCCCACGCCGCGGGCGACCAGGTCGGCCTGCCGGATTCCGGCCGCCTGGAGCAGTGACCAGCGGGCGTGCTCGGCGTAGTTCAGGTACACCGCCTGGTTCAGGTGGCCCTGCGTGTCGGTCTCGTACCCGCGGACGGTCACCGGGACGGAAAACGGCTCGCTCACCGCTGCTGCCTCTCCTCGTGGACATGCTGACGCCCGATCCTGACACGGCCGCGGCGTCACACCTTGCGCGGGGACGCCAGCAGATAGCGCACCCTGGTCCGCGGCTCCGTGTACTCACCGACCTGCCAGCCCGCGCCCTCCAGAGTGGCCCCGCAGCCCCGCAGCGCGGTGCCGTCGGGCTCGTACACGGCGACGGCCTCCGGCTGCGGTGTCGCGCGCACCCGGTACCCGTCGCCGCCGTCCGGGCCGGCCGGACGGTGTCCCGCCGCCTCCAGGGCGAGCGCGGCGGCCTGCACGAGGTGCGTCCGCTCCCACCCGCAGGGCCGGTCCGTGCTCCCGTCGGTATGCGTCATCCGGCGCAGCTCCAGCAGCCCCTGCCAGGCGCCGCGCACCTCACGCAGCCGGGCCGGCCCGGCGTTGCCCGGCACGGCGTCCTCCCCGCCCACCCGCGCGGCGAACACCCCACCGGCGGCCGGCGCGGCGGCCGGTGCCGCGGGCGCGGTCGTCGTCGGCATCCGAGGCTCGGCGGGGGACTCCCGTATCCGGTGCCCGGCCGGCGTCAGGAAGTGGTCGTGCGGCGGGCGCGGATGCCGGAAGGCGAGCCCCCGCTTCACCAGCGCCGCGAGCTGCGCCTCCGTACCCCTCAGACGCCCGGTCGCGGGGTCGGCGGCGTCGATGACACGCCGCTGCGCGGCGGTGGGCGACAGTGCCACGGCGTTCTCCCTCCCTCACCGGTGACGCCTTCGAAGAAGGCGACTCCTCAGAAGGCTAGGACGGAGGTCTGACATTCCACGCGGCGATCACCGGCCGCCCGTGCTCGGTACCCAGCCGGCACAGCGTCCCCGTGCCCAGCTGGAACAGGGCGCCGTCCGATGCCGGAAGCCCCAGGTGACGGGCGGTCAGCACCCGCAGGAAGTGCCCGTGTGCCACCAGCACCACGCACCCCTCGGTGTTCGAGAACGCGGCCTCCACCTTGGCGAGCACCCGGTCGGCCCGCTCCCCGACCTGCTCCGGGGTCTCCCCGGGGTGGTCCGGCGGCCCGGACGTGACCCCGTCCGTGAACAGGAACCAGTCCGGCCGGCTCCGGTGGATCTCGACCGTCGTGATCCCCTCGTACCCGCCGTAGTCCCACTCGTGCAGATCCGGTTCGATCCGCACCCCGTGCAGCCCGATCAGCTCCGCCGTCTCCCGGGCCCGCTGGAACGGGCTGACGAAGGCGGCCCCGATCCGGTGCGACCGGATCAGCGGTACGAGGCCCCGAGCCTGCTCCCGCCCGTTCTCGGTCAGCGGCACGTCCGTCAGCCCGGTGTGCCGCCCGGACCGTGACCATTCGGTCTCACCGTGCCGGACCAGAAAGAGATTCCCAATCATGGTGTCAAGCCGGGGTGGTGACGCCTTGTGACCAGGTCATGCCGCTGCGGCAACAGCGGGTTGAGGCGTGACGGCT
>NZ_JBHJRX010000095.1:0-22457 GCF_042268605.1 Streptomyces sp. NPDC056296
CCCCTTGAGGGCGTCCACTGCACGCCCTCAAGGGGCGCGGGGAACTGCGCGAGCAACCACCCACCACCCGCAGCCGCCCGCGAAACAGAACCCCCACCCCGCTAGGCGAACACCACCGTCCGCCGCCCGTTCAGCAGAATCCTCCGCTCCGCGTGCCACTTCACGGCCCGCGCCAGCGCCTGGCACTCCACGTCCCGCCCGACCGCGACCAGCTGGTCCGGCGTGACGTCGTGGCCCACCCGCTCGACCTCCTGCTCGATGATCGGCCCCTCGTCGAGGTCGGCCGTCACGTAGTGCGCGGTCGCGCCGATCAGCTTCACGCCCCGCGCGTGCGCCTGGTGGTACGGCTTCGCGCCCTTGAAGCTCGGCAGGAAGGAGTGGTGGATGTTGATGATCCGGCCGCTGAGCTGCTTGCACAGGTCGTCCGAGAGGACCTGCATGTAGCGGGCCAGCACGACGAGTTCGACGTTCTCCTCGCGCACGATCTCCAGGACGCGCGCCTCGGCCTCCGCCTTGGTGTCCTTGGTCACGGGGATGTGGTGGAAGGGGATGCCGTAGGACCCCACCAGCTCGGCGAAGTCGGTGTGGTTGGACACCACCGCCGCGATCTCCACCGGCAGCGCGCCGATCCTGGCCCGGAAGAGCAGGTCGTTCAGGCAGTGCCCGAACCTGCTCACCATGAGCACGATGCGCATCTTCTCGTCGGCCCGGTTGATCTGCCAGTCCATGTGGAAGGCGTCACCGATGGCCGTGAAGCTGGCGCGCAGCTTGTCCACGGTCACCGGCGCGTCGGCCGAGAAGTGGACGCGCATGAAGAACAGTCCCGTGTCGTGGTCGCCGAACTGCTGGCTGTCCTCGATGTTGCAGCCGGTCATGAACAGGTAGCTCGACACGGCGTGCACGATGCCCTGCTTGTCGGGGCAGGACAGGGTGAGGACGTACTGGTCGGCCGGGGCGGCGGCCCGGGGGACGGCCGCGGAGGACTGCTCGTTCATGCAGGACAGGGTCCCATATCCGGACCCTGCCCCCGGCGGGCGTCCCGTCAGGCGGACCGGGTCAGGATCTGCAGCACCTCCAGGGTGCGCGGCTCCGTCTCCGGGTCCTCGCCGTCACCGGCGGCCAGCCGCACGTGCGCGTCGCGCGCCGCCCGCACCGCCTCCGGCCAGTCCGGGTGGTCGAGGTAGGCGTGCACGGGCGCGTCCGGCCCCACCTGGTGCATGATCCGCAGTACGCGCAGCACGGCGGTGTCGACGAGCGCCGCCTCCTGCGAGTCGCGGAAGACCGTGCCGACGTACTTCTCGGCGGACCAGTGATCCAGCCAGGTGTCCTCCACCAGCCGGTACACCGCGTCGGTGACGTCGCCGTAGCCGTCCACACCGGCCAGCCAGACGTCCCGCTGGAAGGCGGGGGCGGAGAGCATGTGCAGCGCTGAGCGCACCTGGCTGCGCCAACGCCACCACGGCATGTCGTTGAGTGGCATGCCGCCCATGGTGGAGGAGCGACGGCCGCGACGGGAAGAGTTCTCCGAACCTTGCACGGTCATCGATCGTACGTTCCCCTCCACCCGTGCCTCACCGACCCCCGCAATTCACCTCCGCGTCACCACGCGTTGACCGCAGGTCACTTACAGGTTAGCCGTGTGACGGAATCGTGCGGGTACATGACCGGCAGGCGACCCACCCGCAGCACCTTCCTCCGCGGCCCGCGCGGCCGCTCCCGGGCCACCCGCACCGGCGCTCTGTCCGCGGGCGCCCTGGTGGCGTGTGCGTCGTTCGCCGCCGGCTGCGGGATCGTCCCCGGTGCCACGGGGGGCTCCGGGGACGATCCGATCACCGTCATGACCTGGGCCCCGCAGGACACGGGCGCGACCAACAAACCGGGCATGCCCGCCTTCGCGCAGGCCTACGCCCGCTGGATCAACGACCGGGGCGGCCTCGGCGGCCGCGAACTCAACGTCCTGACCTGCAACGACCACAACGACGGCATCGCCGCCGCGAAGTGCGCCCGGCGCGCCGTCAAGGAGAACGCGGTCGCCGTCGTCGGCTCCTACAGCCAGCACGCCGACTCCTTCTTCCCCGTGCTGGAGGGCGCCGGCATCCCGTACATCGGCGGCTACGGCATCACCAACACGGAGTTCACCAGCCCGCTGTCCTACCCGGTCAACGGCGGCCAGCCGGCGCTGCTGGCGGGCCTCGGCAGCACGCTCGCCGACTCGTGCGGGCCCGTCACCCTCGTCCGGCCGGACACCATCGCGGGCGACCAGCTGCCCGCGCTGCTCGACTCGGGACTAACCGCGGGCGGGCACGAGCGCGCCGAGGACCAGCGGGCGGCGGAGGACGCCACCGAGTACGACGGACAGTCCGAGCAGGCGCTGGAGAGCACGACCACGGACCCGGCCGAACCGGGGTGCGTGGTGCCCGTCCTGGGGGACCGCACCGGTACCTTCATGGACTCCTTCCGGCGCGCCCGCGAGGACTACCCCGAGGTGGGTACCGCGAGCGTGCTCGGCAGCGTCGACCAGACCACGATCAACGCGAGCGGCGGGGCGTCCGGGCCCTACGAGGGCGCGTACGTCACCGGCTGGTACCCGGCGGTGAACGACCCGGCCTGGGACGCGATGAAGAAGGTGATCAAGGCAGAGTCGTTCGGGGACAACGACGTCGACGCGGCGGACGCCGGGGTGCAGACCACCTGGATCGCGTACACCGTCTTCAAGGCGGCCGTCGAGTCCCTCGGCGACGGCGAGGTCAGCGCCGACACCCTGACCCGCTCCCTCGACGACGGGCTGAGGATCGACACGGGCGGGCTCACCCCGCCCCTCCGGTGGAAGTTCCAGGACAAGCTGGCGTCGGTCGGCTTCCCGCGCCTGGTCAACGCCGAGGTCACCCTCCAGGTCGTACGGCAGGGCCGCCTGGTGTCGGCCCGTGAGGGCGCCGTGGACACCACCCGCACCTTGCAGAACGCCGACGTGGCCTGAACGAGCCGGCGCCACGGGCGGCCGGGCGGGCCGGGCGGGGGCCACCCGCCCGGCGGGTCACAGCTGGGTCGGCTGGCGTTCCGTCAGACCGTACTTCTTGGCGATGGTGTTCCAGAGCTTGGCTGCCTCGGCCTTCTCCTTGCTCGCCGTGCCGCTCGCCCGGTTGCCGGCCTGGGTGTGGCTGGTGGTGCGGGCCTTGCCCTTCTTGCAGCCCTTCTTGCCGGCCGTCTGGTCGGCCCAGGCCGCGTAGTGGTTGTCGGCCGACGCCGAGGCCTGCCACGCCTTGGTGAGGGCGGTGGTCAGCTCGGTGTGCCGCGGCAGCTTGTCCACGGACAGCTGGGAGAGGCTGGTGACCAGCCCGGTGCGCTGCTTGGCGGCGTCGCGCAGGTCCTTGGCCGCCTTCGGCAGGTTGTCGCAGGACTTCACGTCCCCGACGGCGTTGATCACCGTGGTCCGGCCGGTGCCGCTCTCGGCCAGCAGCTTGTCCAGCTCGACGGCCTGCTGCCGGACCGGGTCCACGGACGGCGAGGCGGAGGCCGACGCGGACTCGGAGACCGGGGCCGTGGCGGACACGGTCTGGTTGCCGCCCTCGTCCTCCTCGCCACCGCCGCCGGCCATCATGGCGCCGGCGCCGACACCGACGACGGCTATACCGACGCCCACGGCCGCGAGGAGCGGCAGGCGCGAACCGGTCCGCCCGCCGCGGCCTCCCCGGCCGCCCCCGCCGTCCTGCCCGCGCCGCCTGCCGCCGCCACCGGCGCCACCGCCGCCGCCCGGGCCCTGCGGGGCGTACATGGACTGGTCGCCGGGGCGCGGACGCTGCGGCTCGTCGAAGGCGGGCAGCTGCTGGGTGGCCGAGGCCGGGCCGTCGGCGCCCGGCGCGCTGCGGAAGAGGTTGTCGAACTCGGCGGGCGGCTGCCGCCCCTCGTCACCGCCGGGCGCGGCACCGTACGGGGCCGGGGCGGGGCCGCCGGGTACGGGCGCGATGAACTGCGTGGCCTCGGCGTCGGGGTGGGGGGCGGGCGCGGGCGCGGCGGGGGCGGGCTGGTAGCCGGCCGCGGGCTGCGAGGGGTACTGCGGTGCCCGGCCGAGGAACTGCGTCGACTCGGCGTGCGTCTGGGCGGGTCTCTCCGGAGGCAGCGCCCCCGGCGCCACGGGGGGTATGTACTGTGTGGCGCCCTCGTCCGCGGGTATCCCGACCGGCGGCAGGTACTGCGTGGCGCCCTCGTCGACGGACGCCGGGAGCGCGGAGGGGTACGGCGCGTGCGGCTGGGACGGGTGCGGTGCGTGCGGCTGGGGCCCGTGCGGCGGCTGGGACACGTGTGGCGCGTGCGGCTGGGGCGCGTGCGGCGCCTGCGGCTGGGACGCCTGCGGCGCGTGCGGCTGATACGCCTGCGGTGCCTGCGGCTGATACGCCTGCGGTGCCTGCGGCTGGGACGCCTGCGGCGCGTGCGGCTGATACGCCTGCGGCTGGGGCGCGGGCGGCTGGGACACCTGCGGCGCCTGCGGCTGGGGCGCGTGCGGCTGAGGCGCGGGCGCCTGGCCGTGCTGCCCGTACGGCGGCTGCGCTCCGTACGTCTGACCGTCGGCCGGTCCGCCGCCGTACGCCGGGGCCTGCGCGCCCTCCGGGGGCAGCGGACCCGGGCCCGCCTGGGGCGGCAGGGCGCCGGGTGCCTGTGCCGGGCCGCTCTGCGCGGGCCAGGCATGCGAGGCGGACGGCTGGACGGACGGCTGGGCGGCCGACGGGCCGGTCTCCGGGGACCCCCAGGGCTGGGCGCCGGGCGGCGTGGGCCAGCCCTGACCCTGGCCCTGATCCTGGGCCGGGCTCTGCGGCTGCTCGGGGCCCCACGGCCGGTCCCAGGCCTGGCCGCCGGGCGGCGCCGAGGCGGGCGCGGGCCGACCGGCCTGCGGGCCGGCGGAGCCGCCTGCCGAGCCCGGCAGCAAGGGCTCGCCGCCGTCCGAGGGCAGCACGATGCCTTCGTGCGCTTGCCGCGCCGAGGGCTCCTCGCCCTGTCCACTCTGCGTCACCGGGACTCCTACGAATGGGGGACCTTCGGAATCGTCGGCTCACGCTACCGGGTCCTCGGAGCCCACTGCCACGCCGCATGGGGCGTGGACTCCTTCCCTGTGACAGCAGTAACAAAACCAGGCCGCGGCACGCTGTTCATGGCGCCTGCCGCTCACCGCGCCGTCGTTTCCGGCACGTTCACGCGTCCGCGGCCCGTTCGTTCACGCGGCGGCCTGCAGATCGAGCCGCGCCCCGAACTCCCTTACCACCGCCTCCTCCCGGTACGGCTCCAGTCGGGCCTGGAAGTCCTCCAGGTACTCGGCGCCCCGGTTCGAGCGCAAAGTCTCGAGGAGTTCCACGGCCTTCGTCGCGGTGTTGCAGGCCTGTTCCACCTCGCGCTGCTGCACCTGCGCGGTGGCGAGCAGCACATGTCCGATGGCCCGCCTGCGTGCCCGCGACTCCGGATGCCCGTCCAGGGACTGCCGCGCGTACCGTGCCGCCGCGTCGGCCTGCCCGAGGTCCCGGTGGCAGTGCGCCAACTCGTCGGCGAGATAGGCCTCGTCGAAGTGCGCGATCCACACCGGGTCGTCCCCGGAGGCCGGATCGGCCGTCTCCATCGCGCCGACCGCCCGCCCCGCCGCCGTATGGGCCGCCCGTACGTCGCCCAGCAGCGCGTGGCCGCGGGCCTCGGCCGCGTGGAACATCGCCTCCGCGCGCGGCGTCACCCGCCCGCGCGCCCCCTCCTGCGCCGCGCGCGCCAACTGCGCGATCTCACGCGGGTTTCCGAGCTGCGCGGCCAGGTGGCTCATGGACGCGGCCAGGACGTACCCGCCGTAACCGCGGTCCCCGGCCGCCTGCGCCAGCCGCAGCGACTGGATGTAGTACCGCTGGGCGAGGCCCGGTTGCCCGGTGTCGACGGCCATGTATCCGGCCAGTTCGGTCAGTCGGGCCACCGTGGCGAACAACTCCCGCCCGACCGCCTCCCGGTAGGAGCCGGCGAGCAGTCCGGAGACGACGCTGTTCAGGTAGTGCACGACGACCGGGCGCACGTGCCCGCTGCCGTACTGGTGGTCCAGGTCCACCAGCGCCTGCGTCATCGCCCGCACGGCCGCCACGTCGGACTGGCCCACCCGAGGCCCGGCCGCGCGCGACACCTGCGAGTCGGGGGCGGAAATCAGCCAGTCCCGGCTGGGCTCGACGAGCGCGGAGGCGGCGACGGAGGAGCCGGACAGGAAGTCCCGGCGACCCACGTCGCTGCGCCACAACTCGCAGACCTGCTCGATGGCTCCCAGTACCGTCGGCGAGAACTGGAGGCCGACACCCGACGCGAGGTTCTTGCCGTTGGCCATGCCGATCTCGTCGATCGTGACCGTGCGGCCCAGCTTGCGCCCGAGCGCCTCGGCGATGATCGCCGGTGCCCGGCCGCGCGGTTGCTGTCCACGCAGCCAACGGGCCACGGACGTCTTGTCGTACCGCAGGTCGAGGCCGTGCTCGACCCCGCACATGTTGACCCGGCGGGCGAGGCCCGCGTTCGAGCAGCCCGCTTCCTGAATGAGCGCCTGCAGTCGTTCGTTCGGCTGCCGCGCGACGAGAGGCCTTGCGGCCATGGCGTAACCCCCATGCGGTCTCATGCGGTCTCGATGCTGTCCCGGCGGACGAAAAGATCCGGCCGTGAAGATCAATGCCCCGTCGATGTGCCGACAATGCGAGATTTGCGAAGCTTGCGAGGATTGCCGGGGCCGCGGCTGAAGCCGGCCCCACACCTGGCTACCCAGCTCCCGCGGCGAATCCTCCCGCGCGCCCCCATACATGCACCCATGCGCCCCGGATGCGGAATCGATGCTCCTCCCCCGCGCGCACACCCCCCGTAACCCCCGTTGAGCACGGGAGTTGAGTTCCACGTGGAAGAGACCATCCCCGGCACCGAAGCCGCTCAGATCCCCCAGCAGCGCGGCACATCGCTGCTGGAGACCGCCGTACGCTATGCCGAGGAGCGTCACTGGGACGTGTTTCCCGGCACCTGGCTGGTAGCCGCCGACGGGGTGCAGCACTGCTCCTGCGAGGACCCCGCGTGCGCCGCCCCGGGCGCGCACCCGGCGCGCGAGGACTGGGCGACGCAGGCGACGGGCAGCGCGACCGTGGCCCGCCGGATGTGGCAGAAGCAGCCGACGGCGTCGATCCTGCTGCCCACCGGGCGCACCTTCGACGCGATCGACGTCCCCGAGACCGCGGGGTTCCTGGCCCTGGCCCGGATGGAGCGGATGGAGCTGACGCTCGGTCCTGTGACGCTGACACCGGACCGGCGGATGCGGTTCTTCGTTCTCCCGGGGGCCGCGGTGAAGGTACCGGACCTCGTGCGGCGGTTGGGATGGTCGCCGTTGTCCCTCGACCTGACTGCACTGGGGGAAGGGACGTACGTGGCCGCGCCGCCCACGCGGTACGGGACGCGGGGGGCCGTGCAGTGGGCCTGCCGGCCGACGCCGGCGAACCGGTGGCTGCCGGATGTGGAGGAGTTGATCTCGCCGTTGGCGTACGCGTGCGGCAGGGATCGCTAGGGGACGCCTGCGAAGCCGCGGATCGGCACAGCCCCGCGCCCCTTCCTGGCGCTTCCCCGTAGGGTGCGAAGCCGACGGAGGGAGACGTGGTGAGCGCGAGCGCCGTACGCGTACAAGGGCTCTGGAAGCGGTTCGGGCAGCAGGTCGCCGTGGGCGGGATCGATCTGGAGTTGCCCGCGGGCAAGTTCATCGGGCTCGTCGGACCGAACGGGGCCGGGAAGACCACCACCCTCTCCATGGTGACCGGGCTGCTGCGGCCGGATCAGGGATCGGTCGAGGTCGTCGGGCACGACGTCTGGCGTGATCCGGTGGAGGTGAAGGCCCGGATCGGGGTGCTGCCCGAGGGGCTGCGGCTGTTCGAGCGGCTGTCCGGGCGAGAACTGCTCGCCTACACGGGGCGGTTGCGCGGACTGCCCGGGTCCGAGGTGGACAAGCGGGCCACACAGCTGCTCGACGTGCTCGACCTGTCCGGAGCCCAGCACAAGCTGGTCGTCGACTACTCGACCGGCATGCGGAAGAAGATCGGACTCGCGGCCGCGCTGCTGCACAACCCCGAAGTGCTCTTCCTGGACGAGCCGTTCGAGGGCGTCGACCCGGTCTCCGCCCAGACCATCCGGGGCGTCCTCGAGCGCTACACCGCCTCCGGAGCCACCGTCGTCTTCTCCTCCCACGTCATGGAGCTGGTGGAGTCGCTGTGCGACTGGGTGGCCGTCATGGCCGCCGGCCGCATCCGCGCCACCGGCACACTCGCCGAGGTGCGCGGCGAGGCGGCCTCCCTGCAGCAGGCGTTCCTCGAACTCGTCGGCGCCGGGGGCCGGGACGCCGGGTCCGACCTGGACTGGCTGGGCGGCGGGTCCCGATGAGTGCGGAAACCACCCCCTTCGCCGCCGGCACACCGGGCACGCCGGGCACGCCAGGCGCGTCCGCCGCCTCCGCCGCGTCCGTCACACCCGTCTTCGTACGGCTGAAACTGTCCCTGCTGCGCAACGGGCTGCGGCAGTCCGGTGGCCGGCGGGCCGCCTACATCGCCTCGGCCGTCGTCGTGCTGCTCTTCGCCGCGCTCCAGCTGATCGGCCTGATCGCGCTGCGCGGATACGCGCACGTGGACTCGCTGGTCGTCCTGCTGGCGGCGGTGCTGGGCCTCGGCTGGGCGGTGATGCCGCTGTTCTTCCCCGGCGGCGACGAGACGCTCGACCCGACCCGGCTGGTGATGCTGCCGCTGCGGCCCCGCCCGCTGGTCCGGGCCCTGCTGACGGCGTCGCTGGTGGGCATCGGGCCGCTGTTCACGCTGTGCGTGTTCGCCGGTTCCGTGGTCGCGGTCGCGCACGGCGGGGCGGCGTACGCCGTCGGGGTCGTCGGCGCCGTCCTCGCACTGCTGGTGTGCGTGACCCTCGCCCGGGCCGTCGCCGCCGCCAACGTGCGGCTGCTGACCAGCCGCAAGGGACGCGACCTCGCGGTGCTGAGCGGTCTGGTCGTCGCGATCGGGGCGCAGCTCGTCAACTTCGGCGCGCAGCGGCTCGGCTCGTCGGGACTGGAGCAGCTCGACCCGGTGGCCGGCGTGCTGCGCTGGGTACCGCCCGCGTCGGCGATCGGCGCGATGGACGCGGCGAGCGACGGGTCGTACGGCGTCGCGCTCGCCCAACTGGCGCTGACCGCGGCGGCCCTCGTGCTGCTGCTGTGGGTGTGGGAGCGCCACCTGACGCGGCTGATGACCACGCCCGACGGTTCCACCCTGCAGAGCGACACCCGGCCGGTGCGCGAGCGCGGCTCGGCCGGACTCGCCCGGCTGCTTCCCGCGGGCCGCACCGGCACCACCATGGAGCGCGCCCTGCGTTACGTGTGGCGCGACCCCAAGACCAAGGCGGCCTGGGTGACCTCGCTGGCCATCGGCCTGATCGTGCCGGTGTTCAACGCCTGGCAGGGCACCGGCTCGGTCTACTTCGCCTGCTTCGCCGCCGGGATGCTCGGCATCCAGATGTACAACCAGTTCGGGCAGGACACGTCCGCGTTCTGGATGGTCGCGATGACGATCTCGTCGACCCGGGACGCGTACGTCGAGCTGCGCGCCCGCGCGCTGGCCCTGCTGCTGATCACCCTGCCGTACGCGACCCTCGTCACCGTCCTGACCACGGCGATGCTCGACGACTGGCGGACGCTGCCCGAGGCGCTCGGCCTGTCCTTCGCGCTGCTCGGCGCGATGCTGGCGACCGGCGCGTGGACCTCGGCGCGCTTCCCGTACTCCATCCCGCAGGAGGGCTACAAGAACGTCGCCCCCGGACAGGTCGGACTGGCCTGGATCTCGATCTTCGGCGGCATGGTCGGAGCGGCCCTGCTGTGCGCTCCCGTGATCGCGCTGACGATCTGGCTGAACGTGCGCGAGGGCGGCGACGGGGGCTGGCTGCTGCTGCCGGTGGGCACGGTCTACGGCGCCGCGCTGACGCTGCTCGGTCTGCGGCTGGCGGCGCCGCGCACGGCGAGGCGGCTGCCGGAGATCCTCACGGCGGTCAGCAAGGGGTGACGGCCCGCCCCGGGTGCGGTCAGCAAGGGGTGACGGCCCGCCCCGGGTGCGGTCAGCTCTCCCGGAGGGAGTCCAGGAAGGGCTCGATGGCCGCCCGCCACGCCTCCGGCTGGTCGTAGTGGACGAGGTGGCCCGCGTCGGCGACCTCCGCGTACTGGCCACGGGGCAGCACGCGGACCATCTCCTGCGCCTCGGCCCGGCCCAGCTCGCCGTCGAGGCCGCGGACGACCAGGGTCGGGCAGCGCACCTGGGCCAGCTCCTCCCAGTGGGCGTCGTAGACCCAGGTCTCGCGGGACCTGAGCATCTGCTCCGGCTCGAAGACGGGCCGCCAGCCGTCCGGGGACTCGGCCATCACCTCGGCGTAGAACGCGCCCCGGGCCGGGTTCGGCCGCTCCACCCACGGGTCGTCCTCGCCGAACCACTTGCGTACGTCGGCGAGCGTGGCGAAGGGGACCGGCCAGGCGCGGAACCACTCGGTCCAGGTGTGCTGCGAGGCGGCGCCGAGCGCGGAGGCCCGCATGTCGCAGATGATCAGACCACGGACCAGGTCGGGGCGTTTGGCGGCGAGCTGCCAGGCGGTCAGCGCGCCCATGGCGTGGCCGATCAGGACGGCCGGGCCGAGGCCGAGCTGCTCAAGGGTGGCCTCCAGGTCCTCGACGTAGGCCTCGCGGGTGTACGACGCCCGCGGGGGCTTGTCGCTGCGGCCGTGGCCGCGCTGGTCGAGGGCGACGGCCCGGTGACGGCCGGAGAGCCAGCGGGCGGTGGGGGCCCAGTGCGAGGCGCGGCCCATCAGGCCGTGCAGTAAGAGCACGCCCGGCAGGTCGCCGGCCCCGTACGCGGGGTTCGCCCGGGCCGTGTCCGCCGGGGCGAGGTCCCCCGATGCCGGGCCCCCCGACGCCGTGTCCCCCGGTGCCGTGTCCGCCGGTGCCGTGTCGTGCGTCCGGTCGGTCTTGGGAGGGTCGCCGAACTCCCAGGCCGCGAGGCGTACGCCGCCCGCGCCGGTCACGTCGATGCGCCGCGCCATAGGTCCTGGCACCCCCAAGCTCCGCTCGGACCGCCCGCCCCTCCCGGGCCGGTCGTTCCTGTGAACCGTGAACCGTGTCCTGCCTGTCGTGCCTTGCCGTACCTGTCGTGACCTGTCGTGGTGTCCGCGACCGATCGACGCCCGCAGAGTATCGAATGCCTATTCGAGAGCGCCGTCTTGCCGAGCAACACCCCTCATTCGAGTGACACCTCTCAGGGATTGATCGCCGTCGCCGAGGGGAGATCTTCAACGGGAGGCGGACCGCTCGGGGAAAACGGTCCGAGGGGATTGACCCTGGGAGCTCGGGGCTCCGGGTCAGTACAGGGGAGGACAGGCCCCGGCGCCACACGGCGCCGGGGCCCTCTCCAGCTCTCCGGCACGCCCACCCCTCTCCGACCGGCCCCGCTCCGGCCGGCCCTTCTCCGGCCGGGCGACATCGCTGTCAGGCCACGGCCGAGCGCCCCGCACGTCATATGCCTCACGCCACAGCCTTGCACGCGAAGCGTCCGGGCGCTGCGATTCGGCGCACTGAATCCAGGAAACGACGGGATCGGCTCGGTGACGCAAATTCCCCTCGTACGGCGGGAAGTTGACGTCCCAACGACCACTCAGCGCTTGGCGACGAACACGTGGGAGGCGACGTCCGCCTCCAGCTCGGCCGCCTCGCCGCCGCTGCCCACCAGCACACCGCCCGCCGACTCCGTCACGCTCACCACCGAACCGGGCTGCACACCCGCCCGGCGCAGCGTGTACATCAGCTGCGCATCCGTCTGGATCGGCTCGCCGATACGGCGCACCACGACCGTCTTGCCCTCCGGCCCCGGGTCCAGGTCGGCGAGCGACACCATGCCCTCGTCCAGGAACGGGTCCGCGCTGTCCGTCTCGCCCAGCTCCTCCAGGCCCGGGATCGGGTTGCCGTACGGCGACTCGGTCGGGTGCCGCAGCAGCTCCAGCACGCGGCGCTCGACGGCCTCGCTCATCACGTGCTCCCAGCGGCAGGCCTCGGCGTGCACCTGCTCCCACTCCAGGCCGATCACGTCGACGAGCAGGCACTCCGCGAGCCGGTGCTTGCGCATCACGCGGGTGGCCAGCCGACGGCCCTCGTCGGTCAGCTCCAGATGCCGGTCGGCCGCCACGGACACCAGACCGTCGCGCTCCATCCGCGCCACCGTCTGGCTGACCGTCGGGCCGCTCTGGTCGAGCCGCTCGGCGATCCGGGCGCGCATCGGGACCACACCTTCCTCTTCCAGCTCGAGGATGGTGCGGAGATACATCTCCGTGGTGTCGATCAGTCCGGACATTCGTGCCCCTTGATGAGATTGCCGGAGGCTACGGCCCACCGGCGCGTGCGCTGGCCCTGGCTTCAATTCTGACGCATACCACTGACAACCGTGCATCGCCGCGGAAAGCCGGGCCCGCACGGTCCACCCTGCCGCATTGACGCCGTATTGACACCGCACTGGTCCAGACCGCACGGTGATCCGCGACGCAGCCACACCGAAGGGGTCCCGCATGAGCGACCGCAAGCCGGCCGGCCAGTTCATCGACGCCGCGATCGACCTCCTGCGCCGCGTCCGCGACGAGGAGGCCGACACCGTCGAGGCGGCCGGCACGCTGCTCGCCGACACCGTGCAGAACGGCGGCCGGCTCTTCGCCTTCGGCGCCGGTCACTCCTCCCTCGCCGCCCAGGACGTCGTCTACCGCGCCGGCGGACTCGCCCTGATGAACCTGCTCGCCGTGCCCGGCGTGGTCGGCGTCGACGTGATGCCGGCGACGCTCGGCTCCGCGCTGGAACGCGTCGACGGCCTCGCGAGCGCCGTACTGGACTCCTCGCCGCTCCGCGAGGGCGACACCCTGGTGATCATCTCCCTCTCCGGGCGCAACGCCCTGCCCGTGGAGATGGCCCTGAACGCCCGCGCGCTCGGCGTGCGGGTCATCGGGGTGACCTCGGTGGCGTACGCCTCCCGGACCAAGTCACGGCACACCTCCGGGACCTTCCTCAAGGACCACTGCGACATCGTGCTGGACTCCAAGATCGCCGTCGGCGACGCGGAACTCACCCTCGACACCGTCCCGGCACCCTTCGCACCCGCCTCCACGGTCGTCACCAGCGCCCTCCTCCAGGCCGTGATGGCCACGGCCGCCGCCACCCTCGCCGACCGCGGCATCGAGCCCCCGCTGCTGCGCTCGGGCAACGTGGACGGCGGCCACGAATGGAACGGACGCGTGCTGGAGCAGTACCGCGACCGGATCTTCTACCGCCGCTGAGCGACTACGGGGCGGCACGGTAGGGGGCGGGGCGCGGGGCGCAGGTCGGCGCGGGGCGCAGACCGGCACGGGGCGCGCCGCCCGGACCGGCACGGGACGCCGCGCAGACCGGCGCAGGGCACACCGCCCGGACCGGCACAGGACGCCGCGCAGACCGACACGCCGCGCCGGGGCGCGCCACGCAGACCCGCGTAGGGCACACCGCCCGGACCAGCACGGGGCGCCACGCAGACCGGCACGGGGCGTCGGAGCGCGCCACGCAGACCCGCGCAGGGCACACCGCCCGGACCCGCCACGGGACGCCACGCAGACCGGCGCAGGGCGTCGGAGCGCGCCACGCAGACCCGCGCAGGGCACACCGCCCGGACCCGCCACGGGACGCCTTGCAGACCCGCGCAGGGCGTCGGAGCGCGCCACGCAGACCCGCGCAGGGCACACCGTTCAGACCGACACGGGGCGCACCGCTCAGACCGGCGCAGGGCGGAACGCGAAGAGCCCTACGGGGCGCACCGCGCAGAACCCCACGGGGCGCCCCGCTACCGCTTCTCCAGCGCGCCGGCCAGATCCAGGGCCGTCGCGATGCGGACCGCCACGTCCTCGGCGTACATCGCGTCGGGCCGCTCGAACGCGCTGCGCCCGGCGCCCCGCAGGAACGTGACGACGCCCAGCGTCCGGCCCCGGCTGCGCAGCACCGCGCACAGGCCGTGCACCGTGTCCGTCGGCCACTGCCGGGCCGCGGCCCACTCACGCACCTGCTCGGCCGGCACCGCGCGGACACCGGCGCTGGCCCGCACCGAACCCGCCCGCTCCACGCACTGCACCGCCGGGTGCCCCTCGCCGTAGCGCACCGGCATCCCGGCCGTCCCGGTCGGCACGCTCGGCCCGGGCGCGCCGGACGGTGTGGCCGCGACCCGGACCAGCCGGACCGGCTCCGACGCGTCGGTGTCGGTCACCGCCCCGCCCACGACCCGGTCGATCAGGGCGTGGTCGGCGAACCCGGCGAGCGCGAAGTCCAGGTGGACGACCGCCGCCTCCGCCGGGTCCTCGCACTCGGCCGCCGCACGCGCCGCGCGGTGCAACTGGTTGCCGCGGAAGCGCAGCAGGGCCGCCTCCTGCTCGGCCTGCTTGCCCTCGGTGATGTCCTCGAACAGCCAGCCGACGCCCAGCGGCACCGGCTCCTCCGCCAGCGGAGACGCCAGCCGCACGAACCCGCTGCGCCAGCACCGGCGCCGCTCACCCTCCGGGGTGCGCACGCTCACCCAGACCTCGGCGGGCGCGGGCGGCGCACCCTCCGCCAGCACATGCGTCAGCGCGTTCTCCAGCTCCTCCACGCCCTGGGCGAGCAGATCACCGAGCGGCCGGCCCAGTACGGACGTGCGCCCGGCGCCCAGCGCACGCGCCGCGTGGGCGTTCACGACGGCGGGGCGCAGGTCCACGTCCACCAGCACGACGCCCCAGCTCGCGTCCTCCAGCAGGGCCTCGCTCAGCGCGATGGACCGCTCCAGGTCGATCTGCGCGTGCACCTCGCTGAACGCGCAGTACACCCCCGCGGGCCTGCCGTCGGGACCGCGTACGGCCGCGGACTGGGTGCGCACCAGCACCCGCCCGCCGTCCTTGGTCAGCAGCGCGAACTCGTGCACCTGACGCCCCGGGGCCCGCATCGCGGACAGCAGCCGCTCCTCGACCTCCCCGGCGTCCGCCCGGCGCACCGCCCACCCGGCGAAGCCCTGCCGCCCCACGGCCTCGGCCGCGGTCCAGCCCAGGATCCGCTCCGCCTCGCGGTTCCAGTGGGTGACGATGCCGTGCGCGTCGAAGGCGCACAGGGCGGCGTCCATCCCGTCGAGGAGCGCGGCCAACAGGTCCGCGCCGTCCCGCTCGGGCTGTTCCGGCTCGTCCGGCCCCAGCTCGTCGGTGGTCCCACTACGCCGGGAAGCACTCACCCTGGACCCCCTGCAGGCTGCGTCCGCCGTACGGTACGTCGGTTCGCTCACTGGCCTTCATTCAACTCGAACGTGATGCAGCACACACCGAGTTCCCGCAAGATTGCAGAAATCGTTGTACTGCGGAAACTCGGCATACGCCCCCGTCATGAGGGGTGCGGGGCGAGCCGCAGATCGACCCACTCGCCGCTCGGTCCCCCTGTCGGTTCGTCATGGGCGAAACCGTAGGTGACCAGCGAAGACGCGTCCATGGGAGGGCGGCGGGGAATCGACTCGAAAAATCGATTGAACGGCGGCCGACCGGTTCCTAGGGTGTGCAGTACACAAGAAGGGAGGTGGTTCGGCAGATGTATGACAACCGGACGCGTGAGGTGGCTGCGGGCTAGCGGCCCGTCACCACAGCGAGTGCGGTGCCGGACCAGCGCGTGAAAGACGCGTGCAGCCGGCCCAATCCCAAGCAGTCACCCGACCCGCGAGTCGCCGGTACGTCCGGCCGGCTCCTCCACGGAGGAACCAGACTCGCGGGTCGTCTGCGTTCTACAGGACCCGCCAGGTGTTACCGGACTCGTCAGTCCGCGATGTCGGCGTAGCCCTCGATGTCGCGCGGGTCGCGGGAGCCCGGGCCCACGTAGCGGGCGGAGGGGCGGACCAGGCGGCCGGTGCGCTTCTGTTCGAGGATGTGGGCCGACCAGCCGGCCGTGCGGGCGCAGGTGAACATCGAGGTGAACATGTGGGCCGGGACCTCGGCGAAGTCCAGCATGATGGCGGCCCAGAACTCGACGTTGGTGGCCAGCACGCGGTCGGGGCGGCGGGCGTGGAGTTCCGCCAGGGCGGCCTTCTCCAGGGCCTCGGCGACCTCGAAGCGCGGGGCGCCCAGTTCACGGGCGGTGCGGCGCAGGACGCGGGCGCGGGGGTCCTCGGCGCGGTAGACGCGGTGGCCGAAGCCCATGAGGCGCTCGCCGGCGTCGAGGGTCTTCTTGACGTAGGCCTCGGCGTCGCCGGTGCGCTCGATCTCCTCGATCATGTGCAGGACGCGGGAGGGGGCGCCGCCGTGCAGCGGGCCGGACATGGCTCCCACGGCGCCGGAGAGGGCCGCCGCCACGTCCGCGCCGGTGGAGGCGATGACGCGGGCGGTGAAGGTGGACGCGTTCATGCCGTGCTCGGCGGCGGAGGTCCAGTAGGCGTCGACCGCGGCGACGTGCTTGGGGTCGGGCTCGCCGCGCCAGCGGATCATGAAGCGTTCGACGACGGACTGCGCCTTGTCGATCTCCCGTTGCGGGACCATGGGCAGGCCCTGGCCGCGGGCCGACTGGGCGACGTAGGACAGGGCCATGACGGCGGCGCGGGCGAGGTCGGCGCGGGCCTGCTCGCCGTCGATGTCCAGGAGGGGTTTGAGGCCCCAGACCGGGGCGAGCATGGCGAGCGCGGACTGGACGTCCACGCGGATGTCGCCGGAGTGGACCGGGATCGGGAAGGGCTCCGCGGGCGGCAGGCCGGGGTTGAAGGCGCCGTCGACGAGCAGGCCCCAGACGTTGCCGAAGGAGACGTGCCCGACCAGGTCCTCGATGTCGACGCCGCGGTAGCGGAGGGCGCCGCCCTCCTTGTCGGGTTCGGCGATCTCCGTCTCGAACGCGACGACTCCCTCTAGTCCGGGTACGAAGTCGGACATCAGGCGGCTCCTCGTGATCGTGATGTGTGGCGACCTGTGCGGGGGCGGTGCGGTCGTCCCCATGGGCCCACCGGTCCATGGGATCCGGCGGGTCCGTCGGATCCACGGTCGTTTCGACGACTCGCGGTCCTGGCGGTCACCCCTGTGATGCCCCGTACGGTCGGCGGTCATCCAACCGGAGCGGGAGCAAGCACGATATCCCCGAGTGCCACGCTTGGGGAGGGGTTGCGGCACTCAGTGCCACTGGGTGACATAAGACACGGGCACGGCGGCCCGGATACGGCAGGATGGCCGGTGTGACCGATCGCGAAGCCGACTCCGCCGTTCCCTTCGATCTCGCCTCGATGCGCAAGCAGTACCGGGCCGAGGGGCTCTCGGAAACCGAGCTGGCGGCGACTCCCGTCGAGCAGTTCGCGCGCTGGTTCAAGCAGGCCGCGACGGAGGGCGGGCTGTTCGAGCCGAACGCCATGGTCGTCTCCACGGCGGACGCGGAGGGCCGGCCCGGCTCCCGCACGGTGCTGCTGAAGCACTTCGACGAGCAGGGGTTCGTCTTCTACACGAACTACGACTCCCGCAAGGCGCGTGAGCTGGGCGAGAACCCGTACGTCTCGCTGCTGTTCCCCTGGCATCCGATGGCCCGGCAGGTGATCGTGTCGGGGGTCGCGCGGCGTACCGGGCGGGACGAGACCGCCGCGTACTTCCGGACCCGGCCGCACGGCTCCCAGCTGGGTGCCTGGGCCAGCGTCCAGTCGGCGGTGGTGGCGGGCCGGGACGCCCTGGACTCCGCGTACGCCGAGCTGGCGGCGCGCTATCCGGAGGGTGAGCAGGTGCCGGTGCCGCCGCACTGGGGCGGGTTCCGGGTGGTGCCGCACGCGGTGGAGTTCTGGCAGGGGCGGGAGAACCGGCTGCACGACCGGCTGCGGTACGTGGCGGAGGCGGGCGGGGGCTGGCGGGTGGAGCGGCTCGGTCCGTGAGCGGCCCGACCGGCGACTCCGACCGGCGTCGCTCAGTCCAGCGCCCCGTCCAGCAGCCGGGCCCACTGCTCGACCACGCGTTCCCGGCGGGCCGCGTCGTCGGTGAGGAGGTTGGCGAGGCCCAGGCCGCGGGCCATGTCGAGGAGGCCCTGGACGGTTTCGCGGGCGCCTGGGCGGGTCTCGTCGGCGCCGAGGAGGTCGACCGCTATGCGGTGCGTCTCGCGGCCGACGCGGGCCTCCAGCTCGGTCACCCGGCCGCCCAGCTGCTCCTCGTTGGAGGCGGCCACCCACAGGTGGAGGGCGGCGCGGAACAGCGGGCCCGTGTAGAGGTCGACCAGGGCGGCGACCACCGCGCGGCGGTCCGCCGCCGTCGCGCCCTCGGGGAACAGGGCGCGCAGCGCGACGGAGCGTTCCTCGGCCACGTACTCCACGGCCGCCGTGAAGAGGTCCTCGCGGGTCGGGAAGTGGTGCTGGGCGGCGCCGCGGGAGACGCCGGCGTGTTCGGCGACGACGGAGACCGTGGAGCCCGCCCAGCCGCGTTCGGCGAGGCAGGCCACGGCGGCTTCGAGGAGCCGTTGCCGGGTGGCCCGGCTGCGGTCCTGCTTGGGAACGCGCTCCGCGCGGTCGGCCGTGTTCACGGCGCCGCTCACACCACCCATTCCGGATCCCGTCGTTCGAGGAAGGCCGTCATCCCCTCGCGGGCCTGCGGGGAGGCGAACAGCCGGGCCGAGAGCGCCGTCAGTTCTGCCGCGTCCCGGTCGAAGGCCTCCAGCACCCTAGTCGTGAGCAGCCGTTTCGTCTCGGCCAGAGCCTGTGGTGAGGCGCGACGCACACCGTCCAGTACGGGTTCCAGTACGGCGTCCACGTCGTCGCCCGCCGCCGTGACCAGGCCGATGCGGGCGGCCTCGGCGGCGTCGAAGCGCTCGCCGGTGAGGTAGTGGCGGGCGAGGGCGCGGGGGTCGGTGCGGGGCAGCAGCGGGAGGGAGATGACGGCGGGGGCGACGCCGATGCGGACCTCGGTGAAGGCGAACGTCGACGTGGTGGACGCGCCCGCGATGTCGCAGGCGGCGAGCAGACCGAGGCCGCCCGCGCGGACGTGCCCGGTGACGCGGGCGACGACCGGTTTGGGCAGCTCGACGATCTGCCGGAGCAGGCCGACCAGGGCGTCCGGGTCGGGCGGGTCGCGCAGGTCGGCGCCGGCGCTGAAGGTGTTGCCGGTGTGGGTGAGGACGACGGCGCGGACGCCGGTGTCCTCGCCGGCTTCGGTGAGGGCGGTGGCGAGGTCGCCGACGAGGGCCGCCGAGAGGGCGTTGCGGTTGTGCGGGGAGTCGAGGGTGAGGGTCTCGACGCCCCGCGCGCGTGTGCGGCCGACGAGGCTCATGAACGGTCCCGCAGTTCCCGGCGGAGGATCTTGCCGCTGGCCGCCCTGGGCACGCCGTCGATGAAGGTGACCCGGCGGACGCGTTTGTAGGGGGCGACGCGTTCGGCGACGTACATCATGATCTCGCCCTCCGAGAGGGCGGCCGCGGCCGGCTGGCGCACC
Organism: Streptomyces sp. NPDC056296; assembly: GCF_042268605.1. Classification (NCBI taxonomy): domain Bacteria; kingdom Bacillati; phylum Actinomycetota; class Actinomycetes; order Kitasatosporales; family Streptomycetaceae; genus Streptomyces; species Streptomyces sp. NPDC056296. The sequence continues at coordinate 19,477 of NZ_JBHJRX010000095.1, forward strand.
ACGTACGCGTGGGGCACTTCGTTGCCGTCGTCGTTGTAGGCGCCGATGACGGCCGCGTCGGCGATGCCGGGGTGGGTGAGCAGGAGGGCCTCCAGTTCGGCGGGGGCCACCTGGAAGCCCTTGTACTTGATCAGCTCCTTGACGCGGTCCACGACGAACAGCCAGCCGTCGGTGTCGACGTGCCCGACGTCCCCGGTGTGCAGCCAGCCTCCCCCACTCTCGGCTTCGCTCGAGCGGGAGGTGCCCCCACCGTCGATCATGGCGGCGGTGGCGTCGGGGCGGCCCAGGTAGCCCTTCATGACTTGGGGTCCGCGGATGAGGATCTCGCCGGACTCGCCGGCGGGGAGGTCCTTGTCGGGGTCGTCGAGGGAGACGACGCGCATCTCGGTGCCGGCGATGAGCTTGCCGACGGTGCCGGGCGGTGCGGCGCTCATGGCGTCCAGGGGGACGACGTGGGTGCCCGGGGACAGTTCCGTCATGCCGTACGCCTGGCCGACGGGCGGCAGGCCGAGCCGCTGGGAGCAGGCGGCGGCGAGCTTCGCGTCCAGGGGGGCGGCGGCGCTGACGATGTACTTCAGGGACGAGAGGTCGTAGTCGGCGACCAGGGGGTGCTTGGCGAGGGCGAGGACGATCGGCGGGGCGACGTACAGGCTGGTGATGCGGTGGTTCTGGATGGCGGCGAGGAACTGCTCCAGGTCGAAGCGGGGCAGGACGACGACGGTGGCGCCGAGCCTCAGCGGGGCGTTCATGAGGGCGGTCAAGCCGTAGATGTGAAAGAAGGGCAACACCGCCAGGACGCGGTCGCCCGGTGCGGCCGGCATCGCCGGTTCGAGCTGGGCGAGGTTGGTGGCGACCTGCCGGTGGGTGAGCATCACGCCCTTGGGGGTGCCGGTGGTGCCCGAGGAGTACGGCAGGACGGCGACGTCCTCGGCGGGGTCGACGGCGACGGACGGTTCGGGCGCGGCGGAGGCCAGCATGTCGATGAGCGAGCGGTGGCCGGGCGCGCTGTCGCAGACGAGGATCTCCTGGACGCCGCCCGCGAGTTCGGCGGCCCGGCGGGCGGTGTCCAGCAGGGGTGAGACGGTGACGATCCAGCGGGCCCGCGAGTCGCCGAGCTGCTTGGCGAACTCCTCCGCCGTGGCGAGCGGGTGCACGGTGGTGACCGAGGCACCCGCGCGCGTGGCGGCGTAGAAGGCCAGCGGGAAGGCGACGGTGTTGGGGCTGTGCAGGGCGAGGACGTCGCCCTTGCGTACGCCGGTCTCGGCGAGGGCGGCGGCGACGCGCCGGTGGAACCGGTCCACCTGCTCGTACGTGAGAGTGGTGCCGTCGGTGCCGTCGATCAGCGCCGGGGTGTCGCCGTAGGCGGCGGCCCGGCCCAGCACGGCGTCGTGGATGGGCAGGTCGACGGGCGGGACGTCTGCGTACTCGCTGCGGAACACGGTTCCTCCAACACGGCAGGGTGGGCTAGGGGGTGTCGTTTGGATCTTGCCGGGGTCGCGGGGCCTGGCACGCGCATCTGCGGCGTTGTCGTCGGTTGCCAGGGCTCCGCCCTGTCGCCCTCCTCCGCCTTGCAGCTGCACGCACCAGACCCCGCTCGGCCCCGCTGCAAGGCGCCGTCACTTGGAGCCGACCTGATCCAAACGACACCCCCTAGTACGACTTGGGCAGGCCCAGGGCCTGGTGGGAGACGTAGTTGAGGATCATCTCCCGGCTCACCGGTGCGATACGAGCCACGCGCGACGCCGTTATCAGCGAGGCGAGCCCGAACTCGCGCGTGAGGCCGTTGCCGCCGAGGGTGTGCACGGCCTGGTCGACGGCCTTCACACAGGCCTCCCCGGCCGCGTACTTGGCCATGTTGGCGGCCTCGCCGGCGCCCATGTCGTCACCGGCGTCGTAGAGGTGCGCCGCCTTCTGCGTCATCAGGCGGGCCAGTTCGAGGTCGATGTGCGCCTGGGCGAGGGGGTGGGCGATGGCCTGATGGGCGCCGATGGGGGTCTTCCAGACGGTGCGTTCGCGGGCGTAGTCGAGGGCGCGGGCGAGCGCGTACCGGCCCATGCCGATCCCGAACGCCGCCGTCATGATGCGCTCGGGGTTGAGTCCGGCGAAGAGCTGGAGGAGGCCCGCGTCCTCGTCGCCGACCAGGGCGTCGGCGGGCAGCCGTACGTCGTCGAGGGTCAGCTCGAACTGCTTCTCGGTGGCGTTCAGTTCCATGTCGATCTGACGGCGCTCGAAGCCGGGGGTGTCGCGGGGGACGATGAAGAGGCAGGGCTTGAGCTTGCCGGTGCGGCCCTCTTTGGTTGCCACAGCCTCGGTGCGGCCGACGATGAGGGTGGCGTCGGAGATGTCGACGCCGCTGATGAAGACCTTGCGGCCGGTGAGGATCCAGTCGGTGCCGTCGCGGCGGGCTGTCGTGGTGATGCGGTGGCTGTTGGAACCGGCGTCGGGTTCGGTGATGCCGAAGGACATGAGGCGGGTGCCGTCGGCGAGGGACGGGAGCCAGTCCTGTTTCTGGGCCTCGGTGCCGAAGCGGGAGATGACGGTGCCGCAGATCGCCGGGGAGACGATCATCATCAACAGAGGGTTGCCTGCGGCGCCCATCTCTTCGAGGACCAGGGAGAGTTCGGTGATGCCGCCGCCGCCACCGCCGTATGCCTCCGGCAGGTTGACGCCGATGTAGCCGAGCTTGGCGGCTTCCTGCCAGAAGTGTTTGTTGTCGGTGCCGAGGGTGCGGGGGTGGTTCCTGGCGAAGGTTGATACCGCTTCGCGGAGGGACTTGTGCTCTTCGGATTCGATGAGGGTGGTCACTGTGCTCCTTCGGGCTGCGGGTCTCGTCGTGGCTGGTCGCGCCCACGCGGCGGAGCCGCATATTCAATGCAGCCCCGCGCCCCTAGGTGTGCTGTCCCGGGACGTTGGTGACACGCGTGCTGGGTGCTTGAACAGGTGAGGGCCTTCTGGGTTCGGTGTGGATTGCGACATCTACC
>NZ_JBHJRX010000096.1:0-21823 GCF_042268605.1 Streptomyces sp. NPDC056296
ACTCCGGCGGATAGTTCTTCATGACCACGAGATGTCCGTCCTCAGATCCTCAGGATCCAGTGTCTCGTGTGTCCAACATCAGGGGTCAAGGCCCGGTGCCCCCGATGCTTTCGGCCAAGAGCCTGTTCCAGGAGATCCTCGACAACGACGAGTCGTTCCGTCTCTTCTGCTCCATCGCGGCCAGCGGCGAGTCGCAGGGCGGCTGGGAGAACGCGCGCATCGCGGCGCTGGTACCGGAGAGCGAGCGCGCGCTCGCCCCGAAGATCACCCGGCACGGCGCGGACGAGGACAAGCACGGACGGATCTTCAACGCCCTGCTGAAGAAGCGCGGCCTCGAACCCGTCGGGGTGCCCCCCGAGACCGACTACACCATGCTCCTGGAGCGGCACGGCATCGGCCTCGCCCACGAGAAGCTCAAGGCCGACGAGCCCCTCACGGAACGGGACATCATCACCTACCTCGCGCACAGCAGGGTCACCGAGCAGCGCGCGGCCGAGCAGATGGCGATGCTCCTCAAGTACTTCGCGGACCACCCGGACCTGGGCCGGGCCGTCCGGATGATCTCCGCCGACGAGGACAACCACCTCGCCTACTCCCACGAGGAACTGCTGCGCTTCGCCGCCGCCGGACACGGCCGGTACATCCAGCGGACGCTGCGCGAGTGCGCGCTCGCCGAGATCCGCGTCCACCGGGACGTCAGCCTCGCGGTGATGGACCGCATGGGGCGCCTCCTCGGCTGGTCGCGCACCAGGTCGGCGATGCTCGCGGCGGGCATCCACGCGATGTACGCCTACGAGCGGCTGGCCGGCTGGCACCGCATGGTGACGCTGCGGACACCCGAACGGCGCGACGCGCTCGGCGGTCCCGCCGCCGCGGCCCCTGAAGTCGCCTGACGACCCACCGCGGGCCACCGTGGCCCTACAGCCAGCCCCGGCGCTTGAACAGCCGGAACAGCAGCACCTCCAGAGCGGCCATCAGCACGATCACCGCCGGGTAGCCCCACTCCCAGTGCAGTTCCGGCATGTGGTCGAAGTTCATGCCGTAGACCCCCGCGAGCATCGTGGGGACCGCCGCCATGGCCGCCCACGCGGAGATCTTCCGCATGTCGTCGTTCTGCCGGACGCTCGTCTGCGCCAGATGCGCCGACAGGATGTCCGAGACCAGCCGGTCCAGGCCCTCCACCGACTCGTTCACGCGCGTGAGGTGGTCGCTCACGTCGCGGAAGAACGGCCGCGCCTTCTCGTTGACGAACGGCACCCCGGCGCCGAACGCCCCCGTTCCGGCCAGCCGGGCCAGCGGCGGCGCCAGCGGGCCCGTCGCCCGGCGGAACTCCAGGACCTGCCGCTTGAAGGTGTAGATCCGGGACGCGGTGTGCCGCGAGCCGCCGCCGTCCGGTGAGAAGACCTCGGCCTCCAGCTCCTCCAGGTCGTTCTGCAGCTCGACCGCGACGTCCAGGTAATGGTCGACGGCGGCGTCCGCTATCGCGTACAGCACCGCGGTGGGCCCCTTGCCGAGCAGCTCGGGCTCGTGCTCCAGCCGCTGCCGTACGGCCTTCAGCGGGGCGCCCTCGCCGTGCCGGACGACGACCACGAACGCGTCGCCCAGGAAGATCATGAGCTCGTCGGTGGAGACGGCGTCGCTCTCCGGCTCGTACACCACCGGTTTGAGGACGGCGAAGAGCGAGTCCTCGTACACCTCCAGCTTGGGCCGCTGGTGCGCCTTCAGGGCGTCCTCCACCGCCAGCGGATGCAGCCCGAACTCCTGGGTGACCAGGTCGAACTCGTCCGCCGTCGGTTCGTGCAGCCCGATCCAGACGAAGCCGCCCGCGGTCCGCGCCTCGTCGAGCGCGTCGGAGAAGTCCTCGGGTCCGTCCGTGCGGTGCCCGTCCCGGTAGATGGCACAGTCGACGATCACCGAACACATTCTCCCTTCACCCCGGCGCCCGAGCACCGTGCTGTATGCCTACCCTGTCCGCATGCCCACGCTGATCCTGGTCAGGCACGGACGTTCCACCGCCAACACCGAGGGGCTGCTCGCCGGCTGGACGCCCGGCGTCGCCCTCGACGAACGCGGGGCCGCACAGGCCGCCGCGCTGCCCGGTCGGCTCGCCGCCCTGCCACTCTCAGAGGTCGTCACCAGCCCGCTGCAGCGCTGCCAGGAGACGATCCGCCCACTGCTCGACGCCCGGCCCGGACTGCGGGCGCACACCGACGAACGGATCGGCGAGTGCCACTACGGCGACTGGTCCGGCCGTAAGCTCGCCGAGCTCAAGGACGAGCCCCTGATGGAGGTGGTGCAGGCGCACCCCTCCGCCGCGGCGTTTCCCGGCGGCGAGTCGATGCGCGCGATGCAGACCCGGGCCGCCGAGGCGGCGCGCGAGTGGAACGCGCGCGTGGAGCGCGATCACGGCGCCGACGCCGTCTACCTCATGTGCTCCCACGGCGACATCATCAAGTCCCTCGTCGCGGAGGCACTCGGCCTCCATCTCGACCTCTTCCAGCGGATCTCCGTCGAGCCCTGTTCCGTCACCGCGATCCGCTACACCCGGCTGCGCCCGTTCCTCGTCCGCCTCGGCGACACCGGTGACTTCGCCTCCCTGGCCCCGCACGAGGAGACCCCTGGCGACCAGGCCCCGGTCGGTGGTGGTGCGGGCGCACCGTGATCGTCGGCCGCAGTAGGGTGAAGCGGTTGCAGCAGTGCCCCCGCTTTCCTTCCCCCGACTTCCATGGAGACAGGACGTGTCCCGTCAGGTGTTCCTCTACGACCAACCGGAACGTTTCGTGGCCGGTACGGTCGGGCTGCCAGGGCGCCGTACGTTCTTCCTCCAGGCCACCGCCGGCTCCCGGGTGACCAGCGTGGCCCTGGAGAAGACCCAGGTCGCCGCTCTCGCCGAGCGCATGGACGAACTCCTCGACGAGGTCGTACGGCGCAGCGGCGGCAGCACCGTCGTCCCCGCCATGGCGCCCACGGAGCCCGCCGACACCGCCCCGCTGGACACTCCCGTCGAGGAGGAGTTCAGGGTCGGCACCATGGCGCTGGCCTGGGACGGTGAGGACCAGCGCATGATCGTCGAGGCGCAGGCCCTCGTGGAGCTGGACGCCGAGTCCGAGGAGGATCTGGCGGAGGCCGAGGAGCGGCTGCTCCAGGACGAGGAGAACGGTCCACCGATGCTCCGGGTCCGCCTCACCGGCGCGCAGGCCAGGGCCTTCGCCAAGCGCGCCCTCGACGTCGTCAACGCCGGGCGGCCGCCGTGCCCGCTGTGCAGCCTCCCGCTCGACCCGGAAGGACACGTATGTCCGCGCCAGAACGGATACCGCCGCGGAGCGTGACCACCGACGCGGCGGCCGCCGAGTTGCTCGCCCAGGGTGAGCTGACCGTGCGCGGACGCATCCGTGACGCCTCCAACGCGGCGCTGTACTGCACGGTGACGCACGAGGGACGCGAGGCGGCCTGCATCTACAAGCCGGTCGCAGGGGAGCGGCCCCTGTGGGACTTCCCCGACGGCAGCCTCGCCCAGCGCGAGGTCGCCGCGTACGAGGTCTCCGAGGCGACCGGCTGGGGCCTCGTACCGCCCACCGTGCTGCGCGACGGTCCGTACGGCGAGGGCATGTGCCAGCTGTGGATCGAGGCGGTGCCCCAGGCGGAGCTGCTCGCCCTGGAGGAGGACGAGGAACCCGGCCCCGGCTGGAAGGGGATCGCCCTCGCCGAGGTCGGTGAGGGCCGCACCGCGCTGCTCGTGCACGCCGACGACGAACGGCTGCGCCGGCTCGCGGTACTGGACGCCGTGATCAACAACGCCGACCGCAAGGGCGGCCATCTGCTGCCCGCGAACGAGGAACGGCTGTTCGGCATCGACCACGGCGTGACCTTCCACGCCGAGAACAAGCTGCGGACCCTGCTGTGGGGCTGGGCGGGGGACCCGCTCACCGGGGAGGCCCTGGCGGTGCTCGACGCCCTCGGAGAAGCCCTGAAGGACGGCGGGACCCTGGCGATCCGGCTCGGCGCGCTGATCACCCCCGCCGAACTCGACGCCACGCGCGCGCGTGTCGCCGCGCTGCTGGCCTCCGGCAAGCACCCGGAACCGAGCGGCGAGTGGCCGGCCATCCCCTGGCCGCCGGTCTAGAGAGCGGATACCGCCCCCACCACACAACGGCCGGTATCGCGCAAGAGCGCCTTACCGGCCATCCGGCCCGGTCCGGTTCGTGTACGGAACACCCGTCCGGTTACGCTCATGACATGCATGCCTGGCCCGCTTCCGAGGTCCCCGCCCTGCCTGGTCAGGGTCGCGACCTGAGGATCCACGACACCGCGACCGGCGGCCTGGTCACCCTCGACCCCGGTCCCGTCGCCCGCATCTATGTCTGCGGCATCACGCCGTACGACGCCACCCACATGGGGCACGCGGCGACCTACAACGCGTTCGACCTCGTGCAGCGCGTGTGGCTCGACAACAAGCGGCAGGTTCACTACGTCCAGAACGTCACCGACGTCGACGACCCGCTGCTGGAGCGGGCCGTGCGCGACGGCGTCGACTGGACCGCCCTCGCCGAGAAGGAGACCGCCCTCTTCCGCGAGGACATGACGGCGCTGCGAATGCTGCCGCCGCGACACTACATAGGCGCCGTGGAGGCCATACCCGGCATCGTCCCGCTCGTCGAGCGGCTGCGGGACGCGGGCGCGGCGTACGAGCTGGAGGGCGACACCTACTTCTCCGTCGAGTCCGACCCCCACTTCGGCGGCGTCTCACACCTCGACGCCGCCGCCATGCGGCTGCTCTCCGCCGAGCGCGGCGGCGACCCGGACCGGCCGGGCAAGAAGAACCCGCTCGACCCGATGCTGTGGATGGCCGCCCGCGAGGGTGAGCCCAGCTGGGACGGCGGCTCGCTCGGCCGCGGGCGCCCCGGCTGGCACATCGAGTGCGTCGCCATCGCCCTCGACCACCTCGGCATGGGCTTCGACGTCCAGGGCGGCGGCTCCGACCTCGCCTTCCCGCACCACGAGATGGGCGCCTCGCACGCCCAGGCCCTCACCGGCGAGTTCCCCATGGCCAAGGCGTACGTGCACGCCGGCATGGTCGGCCTCGACGGCGAGAAGATGTCCAAGTCCAAGGGCAACCTGGTCTTCGTGTCGCGGCTGCGCCGCGAGGGCGTCGACCCCGCCGCCATCCGGCTCACGCTGCTCGCCCACCACTACCGCTCCGACTGGGAGTGGACGGACCAGGTGCTCCAGGACGCGGTCGCCCGGGTGGAGCGCTGGCGCGCCGCCGTCTCCCGGCCCGACGGCCCGCCCGCCGAGGCGCTCGTCGAGGAGATCCGCGAGGCCCTCGCGAACGACCTGGACTCCCCGGCCGCGCTCGACGCCGTCGACCGCTGGGCCGCGCTCCAGCAGGAGAGCGGCGGCACGGACATCGGCGCCCCCGGCGTCGTCTCCCGCGCGGTGGACGCACTGCTGGGTGTCGCGCTTTAAGCAGGCGCACGAAACAGGGGCGCTTCCCGCCGGGAAGCGCCCCCGTTTCCGTCCGGTCAGTCCTCCGACGATTCCTCGTCGTCCCCGCTCGCCTTCGGCGGCCTGGGCGGGCGCGTACGGCCGCTGGGGTTGTCCCGCAGATACGGCGTCCCGGAGGGGCCGTCGCCGCCGTCCGCCGTGGCGTGGCCACCCGGCCCGCCCGGCCCGCCCGGTCCGGAGCCGTCCCGGCGCCGCAGATACCGCTCGAACTCGCGGGCGATCGCCTCGCCCGACGCCTCCGGCAGCTCCGCGGTGTCCCGAGCCTCCTCCAGCGACTGGACGTACTCGGCGACCTCGCTGTCCTCGGCGGCCAGCTGGTCCACACCCACCTGCCAGGCACGCGCGTCCTCGGGCAGCTCGCCCAGCGGGATGCGCACGTCGATCAGGTCTTCCAGCCGGTTCAGCAGGGCCAGCGTGGCCTTCGGGTTCGGCGGCTGCGACACGTAGTGCGGCACCGCGGCCCACAGCGACACGGCCGGAACACCCGCGTGCGTGCACGCCTCCTGGAGGATGCCGACGATGCCCGTGGGGCCCTCGTACTTGGTCTCCTCCAGGTCCATGCGCCGGGCCAGGTCGGCGTCCGACGTGGTCCCGCTGATCGGGACCGGACGGGTGTGCGGCGTGTCGCCCAGCAGGGCGCCCAGGACGACCACCAGCTCGACGCCCAGCTCGTGGGCGAAGCCCAGCAGCTCGTTGCAGAACGACCGCCAGCGCATGGACGGTTCGATGCCGCGGACGAGGACCAGGTCGCGTGGCTTGTCGCCGCCGACCCGGACCACCGAGAGTCTCGTCGTCGGCCACGTGATCTTGCGGACACCCGCTTCCACGAACACCGTGGGACGGTTGACCTGGAAGTCGTAGTAGTCCTCGGCGTCCAGCGCCGCGAACACCTCGCCCTTCCACTCCCTGTCGAGATGCGCGACCGCGGTGGAGGCGGCGTCGCCGGCGTCGTTCCAGCCCTCGAACGCGGCCACCATGACCGGGTCGACCAGCTCGGGAACCCCCTCGAGCTCGATCACCCAGCGCCTCCTTCCGACGTGCCCTCGCGTACCCCCCAACCTTACGGCGTGCCGAGGGGCCGCCCGCAGCCCCCTTGCACGGGGGAGTGAACGCATCACTGCCCCGTTCCCGGCGGCCGGACACCCTCCACCACCGCCGGATCGGAGCCGGGTCAGAGGGTGGAGCGCAGCCACTGCTCCACGGACGCGATGTGCACCGTCGCCCAGGAGCGCGCCGCCTCCGCGTCCCGGTCGCGCAGCGCGGCGAGGATCGCGCGGTGCTCGCGCAGGGTGCCGCTGACCGCGTCCTCCTGGGTGAGTCCGCGCCAGACGCGGGTCCGGGTAGTGGGCCCGGACAGACCGTCGAGGAGGGAACAGAGCACCGAGTTGCCCGAGGCCCCCACGATTCCCCGGTGGAACTCCAGGTCGCAGACGACCAGTTCCTCCACCGACGGTTCGTCGCCGAGCGCGTCGAGCCGGCCTTCCAGTCCGTCCAGTTCCCGGTCGGTGATCCGGGAGGCCGCCAACGCGGTCGCGGCCGGCTCCAGGATGCGGCGCACGGCGAGGAACTCCAGCACCGTGTCGTCGCGGTGGAAGTCGACGACGAAACCGATGGCCTCCAGCAGGAGCTGCGGATCCAGGCTGCTGACGTAGGTGCCGTCGCCCTGCCGCACGTCCAGGATCCGGATCAGGGACAGGGCGCGTACGGCCTCGCGCAGGGAGTTGCGGGACAGCCCGAGGTCGGCGGCGAGCTCGCTCTCCTTGGGAAGCCGGTCGCCGGGCCGCAGCGCGCCGGAGACGATCATGCTCTTGATCTTCTCGATCGCCTCGTCGGTGACCGCCACGGCCGACCTCCCTGTCTCTCCCCGGGATGCCGCTCAGACATCCGATGTCTCCCGACATTATGGGGGCCGGTGCGGCCTGCGACGCGCGCGCGTGAGGCGGCGGCTCCATCGGCGCGGAGCCGCCGCCTCACGCAGAGGGCGGCCGGGTCCTACTTCTTGTCGAGCAGGTCCTGGACCTTCGCGCGGACGTCGTCCGTGGCCAGGCCGCGGATCGTCAGTGTGGTCCGCCGGCGCAGCACGTCGTCCTGCGTCTCGGCCCACTCGTGATCCCGGGCCCACACGACCTGCGCCCAGATCTCCGGGGCGTCGGGGTGGACCCGTTCGGCCAGCTCCGGGTTGTCGTTGGCCAGACGGGCGATGTCGAAGGCCAGCGAGCCGTAGTGCGTGGCCAGGTGCCTGGCTGTGTCCGCCGCCATGCGCGGGCCGGGTGCCGGACCGTCCACCAGCAGCCGGTGCGCGACCGCGCGCGGGTTGGCCACGCCGGGCAGCGGCAGCTTCTTCGGCAGCGAGGCGATCGGCTCGAAGTCGTCGCCCAGCGGGTGGCCCGGCAGCGCCTCCAGCTTCTTCATGACCGTACGGCCGATGTGGCGGAAGGTGGTCCACTTGCCGCCCGCGACGGACAGCATGCCGCCCCGGCCCTCGCTGACGACCGTCTCGCGCTTGGCCTTCGCGGTGTCACCGGGGCCGCCCGGCAGCACGCGCAGACCCGCGAAGGAGTACGTGATCAGGTCCCGGTCGAGCTGCTGGTCGCGGATGGAGAACGCGGCCTCGTCGAGGATCTGCGCTATGTCCTTGTCGTTGACCGCGACGTCCGCCGGGTCGCCCTCGAACTCCTCGTCGGTCGTGCCGAGCAGCAGCATGTCCTCCCAGGGGAGGGCGAAGGTGATCCGGTACTTGTCGATGGGGGTCGCCAGCGCGGCCTTCCAGGGCGCGGTGCGCTTGAGCACCAGGTGCGCGCCCTTGGAGAGGCGGATGGACGGGGCCGCGTTCGGGTCCTCCATGCGGCGCAGGTGGTCGACCCAGGGGCCGGTGGCGTTGAGCACCAGGCGGGCGCTGACCCCGAACTCGTTGCCGGTCAGCCGGTCCTTCAGCTCGGCGCCGGTCACCCGGCCCTTGGTGAAGCGCAGGCCGGTCACCTCGGCGTGGTTGAGGACGACCGCGCCCGAATCGACCGCCGCGCGGACGGTCATCAGCGCCATGCGGGCGTCGTTCATCTGGTCGTCGCCGTACACGGCCACGGCCTTGAGGTTGTCGGTGCGCAGCTCCGGCACGTCCTGCGCGGCCTTGGCCGGGGAGAGCAGGTGGCCGACGCCGTCACCGAAGGCGGACAGCGCCGAGTACGCGAAGACACCGGCGCCGAGCTTCGCCGCGCCGTGCGGCCCGCCCTTGTACACGGGGAGGTAGAAGGTGAGCGGGTTCGCCAGGTGGGGGGCCACCTGGCGGGAGACCGCACGGCGCTCGAAGTGGTTCTCCGCCACCAGCTTCACCGCGCCGGTCTGCAGGTAGCGCAGACCGCCGTGGAGCAGCTTGGAGGAGGCGGAGGAGGTGGCGCCGGCGAAGTCGCCGGCGTCGACAACGGCCACCCTGAGGCCGGACTGCGCGGCGTGCCAGGCGGTGGAGATGCCCAGGATGCCGCCGCCGATCACGAGAAGGTCGTACGACGCCTTGGAGAGCTGCTCCCGGGTCTCGGCCCGGCTCGGGTTCGAGCCGGAGGCCGGGTGCGTCCCCAGGGCAGGCACGGACTGCAGGGTGGACTGAGTGGTCATTGCGGTTCTTACTCCTCGTCCTCGAGCCAGCCCATGGTCCGCTCGACGGCCTTGAGCCAGCTCTTGTACTCACGGTCGCGGATCTCCGCGTCCATGCGGGGGGTCCACTCGGCGGCCCGCCGCCAGTTGGCGCGCAGGTCGTCGGTGCTGTTCCAGAAGCCGACGGCCAGACCGGCGGCGTAGGCGGCGCCGAGGCAGGTGGTCTCGGCGACCATCGGGCGCACCACGGGGGCGTCCACGAAGTCGGCGAGGGTCTGCATCAGCAGGTTGTTGGAGGTCATGCCGCCGTCGACCTTGAGGGCGGTCAGCTCCACCCCGGAGTCCTTCGTCATGGCGTCCGCGATCTCCCGCGTCTGCCAGGCGGTGGCCTCCAGGACGGCACGCGCGAGGTGCGCCTTGGTGACGTACCGGGTGAGACCGGCGATCACGCCTCGGGCGTCGGAGCGCCAGTACGGGGCGAACAGGCCGGAGAAGGCCGGCACGAAGTAGGCGCCACCGTTGTCCTCGACCGTCAGGGCGAGGGTCTCGATCTCGGCGGCGGTGGAGATCAGGCCCATCTGGTCGCGCATCCACTGCACCAGCGAACCGGTGACGGCGATCGAGCCCTCCAGGGCGTAGACCGGCTTCTTGTCGCCGATCTGGTAGCCCACGGTGGTCACCAGGCCGCTGTACGAGTTGATGATCTTGTCACCGGTGTTCATCAGCATGAAGGTGCCGGTGCCGTACGTCGACTTGGTCTCGCCCTCGGAGAAGCAGGTCTGGCCGAACAGGGCCGCCTGCTGGTCGCCGAGCGCGGAGGCGACCGGAATGCCGCCGAGCAGCTCACCCAGCCTGCCGCCCGTGATCTCGCCGTAGACCTCGGCGGAGGAGCGGATCTCGGGGAGCATCCGCGTCGGCACGCCGATCGACTCGGCGATCTTCTCGTCCCACGCCATGGTGTGCAGGTTCATCAGCATGGTGCGTGAGGCGTTGGTGACGTCGGTGACGTGCACGCCGCCGTTCACCCCGCCGGTCAGGTTCCAGATGACCCAGGTGTCCATCGTGCCGAAGAGCAGGTCGCCCGCCTCGGCGCGCTCACGCACACCGTCGACGTTGTCGAGCAGCCAGCGGGCCTTGGGACCGGCGAAGTAGGAGGCGAGGGGAAGGCCGGTCTCGCGGCGGAAGCGGTCCTGGCCGACGTTGCGGCCGAGTTCGCGGCACAGGGCGTCTGTGCGGGTGTCCTGCCAGACGATGGCGTTGTGGACGGGCTCACCGGTGTTCTTGTCCCAGACGAGCGTGGTCTCGCGCTGGTTGGTGATGCCGATGGCCTTGATGTCGTCGCGGGTGATGCCGGCCTTCTCGACCGCCCCGGCGACGACCTCCTGGACGTTGGTCCAGATCTCGGTGGCGTCGTGCTCGACCCAGCCCGGCTTGGGGAAGATCTGCTCGTGCTCCTTCTGGTCGACGGAGACGATGCGCCCGTCGCGGTCGAAGACGATGCAGCGGGAAGAGGTCGTGCCCTGGTCGATCGCGGCGATGAAGGGGCCTGCGGTGTGGGCGTCGGTCACTGTGTGCTCCTGGGTTTCCGTGGTGTGGCGGTCGGTGCGTACGGCGCGTGTTCTGCGGCTCGATGATGACCGAGCGGATGCCCGCTCAGGCGAACGCGACGTTGTAGACACCTCCGGCGATCGCGCCGCCGATCAGCGGACCGACGACCGGGACCCAGGCGTAGGACCAGTCGGAGCCGCCCTTGTTGGGCAGCGGCAGCAGGGCGTGCACGATGCGCGGCCCGAGGTCGCGGACCGGGTTGATCGCGTAGCCGGTCGGACCGCCGAGGGACAGGCCGATCGAGACCACCACGAACGCGGTGATCAGGGCGCCCAGGGTGCCGAGACCGTTGCCCTCGTCGTTCAGGCCCTGGGTGAGGATGGCGAGCAGCAGGACGAAGGTGCCGATGATCTCGGTGGCGAGGTTCTGCACCGCGTTCCGGATCTCGGGGCCGGTGGAGAAGACGCCCAGCACGGGACCGGCGCCCTTCTCCTGGGCCTCGACGGCCTTGGCCGTGGTGTCCTGCGCGCCAGGGCCGCCGACGATCTCCCGGTCGGTCAGGTGGGCCTGGAACTGGCCGTAGTAGGCGACCCAGACCAGGACCGCGCCGATCATGGCGCCGAGCAGCTGTCCGGCGAAGTAGGTGGGGACGTTGCCCCACTCGCCGTCCTTGACCGCGATGCCGACCGTCACGGCCGGGTTGAGGTGGGCCCCGGACAGCGGGCCCGAGATGTACGCCCCCGTCATGACGGCGAAGCCCCACCCGAAGGCGATGGCGAGCCAGCCGGCGTTTCGGGCCTTGGAGGCCTTGAGCGTCACGGCGGCACACACGCCGCCGCCGAGCAGGATGAGTATGGCGGTACCGATGGTCTCGCCGATGAAGATGTCGGAGCTGGACACCCGCGACTCCTTTGTCCTTCGTCCAGGGGAAGCCGAACCCCCGGGTCCCTCCGGGTGTTCCGGCGCCCTCGGTGTGAGAGCGATGGCGGCCCTTGGCGTTGTCACACTCTAACGCGTATTGCCGGTAGGTGTTCGACAATGCCGACCGATGGACGCGAGTCTCGCTTCGGCGTCGCGCATGCGTCAAGAGCCCTGTAATCGAAAGCACGATCGTTATTGATCGTCGTGAGTTATCGATCTTCGGGCGCGGCGCGTCCCACCGGGGCTGCCGGGGAACGCGGAAGGCCGGAACGCGTTCGGCGTCCCGGCCTTCGGCTTTCCGACTCGTGCCCGCGTGCCCTAGAACCGCCCGGCGCCCAGGTCCCGCGAGACCGCGCGGGCGCAGTCCCGAACCGCCGCGACCAGCTCGGGCCGCAGCTCGCCGTCCCGGCACAGCCGTTCCACGGCCCCGGTGATGCCGACCGCGCCGACCGGCATACGCCGGCGGTCGTGGATCGGGGCGGCGATGGCGGCGATGCCCTCCCAGGTCTCCTCGACGTCGGCCGCGTAGCCACGCGCGCGCGTGATGTCCAGGATGTGCTCGAACCTGTCCGGCTCGCAGACGGTCCGGTCCGTGAACGCCTTGCGGTCGGCCTCCAGGGCCTCGCTGTGCGCGACCGGGTCGTAGGCCGACAGCACCTTGCCCAGCGCCGTGGAGTGCAGCGGCTGCATGGCCCCGATCTCCAGCACCTGCCGGCTGTCGTCGGGCCGGAAGACGTGGTGCACGATCAGGACGCCCTGCTGGTGCAGGACGCCGAGATGGACGCTCTCACCGCTGGACCGCGCCAGGTCGTCCGTCCACACCAGGGCGCGTGCCCGCAGCTCGTGCACGTCGAGGTAGGTCGTGCCCAGGCGCAGCAGCTCGGCGCCCAGCTGGTAGCGCCCGGAGGTGTCGTCCTGCTCGACGAAGCCCTCCTGCTGGAGGGTGCGCAGGATGCCGTGCGCCGTGCCCTTGGCCAGACCCAGCGACGAGGCGATGTCCGACAGGCCGAGCCGCCGCTCGCCGCCCGCGAGCAGGCGCAGCATCGCGGCCGCCCGTTCGAGCGACTGGATGTTCCGTGCCATCGGCGTACTGCCTCCGTCCCCTTCGACTGCCGACCCCGGCGTCGCTGACGTCGTTCGGCAATGCCGAACACTACCGGTCGATGCCGACCTCCCGCTAATGGTCGGCGGGCAACTGTTGCACTTCGGCCACGTCCTGATGACCCGGACCTGCGTCCCGGCCCGCCCATCAGCGGTCCACCGACCGCCTCCGGGCCGTTCCCGACCCGTCTCCCGACCGTCCCTGACCCGTCTCCGGACCGTTCCCGACTCGTCTCCGGTCCGCTCCGGGCCCGTCCCCGGCCGGTCCTCGGCCAGCCCCCGGCCCGTTCCGGGGCCGGAATGTTCACCCCTTCGGCGGGCATCCGGCCCCGCCATACTCGTCCGTCTCGTGGACGCCCCGACCATCAGCCCCCGGTCCCGGCTACCCTGGCGGCGTGCGTTCTCCCCCGGGACGTTCCCTGCGGACGGCACCGGGCAGCGCAAAGCCGACAGCCGTCGCATCCTAGGGAGCCCTTTCATGGCCTCGTCGCCGTCCACCCCGTCCGCCGACACCCGGACCCGTGTGTCCGCCCTCCGCGAGGCACTTGCCACCCGTGTGGTGGTGGCCGACGGTGCGATGGGCACCATGTTGCAGGCGCAGAATCCGACGCTGGACGACTTCCAGCAGTTGGAGGGCTGCAACGAGATCCTGAATCTGACCCGGCCGGACATCGTGCGTTCGGTGCATGAGGAGTACTACGCGGCCGGTGTGGACTGCGTGGAGACGAACACCTTCGGTGCGAATCACTCGGCGCTGGGTGAGTACGACATTGCCGAGCGGGTGCACGAGCTGTCGGAGGCGGGTGCGCGGGTGGCCCGGGAGGTGGCCGACGAGTTCGCCGCGCGGGACGGCCGGCAGCGCTGGGTGCTGGGTTCGATGGGCCCGGGTACGAAGCTGCCGACCCTGGGTCATGCCCCGTACACCGTTCTGCGGGACGCGTATCAGCGCAACGCGGAGGGTCTGGTCGCGGGTGGTGCGGACGCGCTGCTGGTGGAGACGACGCAGGACCTGTTGCAGACGAAGGCGTCGGTGCTGGGTGCCCGGCGGGCGTTGGAGGCCCTGGGGCTGGATGTGCCGGTGATCTGCTCGGTGACGGTGGAGACGACCGGGACGATGCTGCTGGGCTCGGAGATCGGTGCGGCGCTGACCGCGCTGGAGCCGTTGGGTATCGACATGATCGGCCTGAACTGTGCGACCGGTCCGGCGGAGATGAGCGAGCACCTGCGCTACCTCGCCCGCCACTCCCGCGTCCCGCTGTCGTGCATGCCCAACGCCGGTCTGCCGGTCCTGGGCAGGGACGGCGCGCACTATCCGCTGACGGCGCCGGAGCTGGCGGACGCGCAGGAGACGTTCGTGCGCGAGTACGGCCTGTCCCTGGTGGGCGGCTGCTGCGGCACCACGCCCGAGCATCTGCGCCAGGTCGTGGAGCGGGTCCGCGAGACCGCGCCGACCGCCCGCGACCCGCGCCCGGAGCCGGGCGCGGCCTCCCTCTACCAGACGGTGCCGTTCCGGCAGGACACCTCCTACCTGGCGATCGGCGAGCGGACGAATGCCAACGGGTCGAAGAAGTTCCGTGAGGCGATGCTGGAGGGCCGCTGGGACGACTGTGTGGAGATGGCCCGGGACCAGATCCGTGAGGGCGCGCACATGCTCGACCTGTGCGTGGACTACGTGGGCCGCGACGGAGTGGCGGACATGGAGGAGCTGGCGGGGCGGTTCGCGACCGCCTCGACGCTGCCCATCGTGCTGGACTCCACCGAGGTCGAAGTCATCCAGGCCGGGCTGGAGAAGCTCGGCGGCCGGGCGGTGATCAATTCGGTGAACTATGAGGACGGCGCGGGCCCCGAGTCCCGCTTCGCGAAGGTCACCCGACTCGCCCGGGAGCATGGTGCGGCGCTGATCGCGCTGACCATCGACGAGGTGGGCCAGGCCCGGACGGCGGAGAAGAAGGTCGAGATCGCCGAGCGGCTGATCGGTGACCTGACCGGGAACTGGGGCATCCACGAGTCGGACATCCTCGTGGACTGCTTGACGTTCACGATCTGCACCGGTCAGGAGGAGTCCCGGGGCGATGGTGTCGCGACCATCGAGGGCATCCGTGAGCTCAAGCGCCGCCACCCGGACGTGCAGACCACCCTCGGGTTGTCGAACATCTCGTTCGGTCTGAACCCGGCGGCCCGGATTCTGCTGAACTCGGTGTTCCTGGATGAGTGTGTGAAGGCGGGTCTGGACTCGGCGATCGTGCACGCCTCGAAGATCCTGCCGATCGCGCGGTTCGACGAGGAGCAGGTCACCACCGCCCTGGACTTGATCTACGACCGCCGCCGTGAGGGTTATGACCCGCTGCAGAAGCTGATGGCGTTGTTCGAGGGCGCGACGGCGAAGTCGCTGCGGGCGTCCAAGGCTGATGAGCTGGCGGCGCTGCCGCTGGACGAGCGGCTCAAGCGGCGCATCATCGACGGCGAGAAGAACGGCCTGGAGGCCGATCTGGACGAGGCGCTGACGGAGCGTCCGGCGTTGGACATCGTCAACGAGACGCTGCTGGACGGGATGAAGGTGGTCGGTGAGCTGTTCGGCTCCGGGCAGATGCAGCTGCCGTTCGTGCTCCAGTCCGCCGAGGTGATGAAGACGGCGGTGGCGCATCTGGAGCCGCACATGGAGAAGACGGACGATGACGGCAAGGGCACGATCGTGCTGGCCACCGTCCGCGGCGATGTCCATGACATCGGCAAGAACCTGGTGGACATCATCTTGTCCAACAACGGCTACAACGTCGTCAACCTCGGTATCAAGCAGCCGGTCTCCGCGATCCTGGAGGCGGCCAACGAGCACCGGGCCGATGTGATCGGCATGTCCGGGCTCCTGGTGAAGTCCACGGTGATCATGAAGGAGAACCTGGAGGAGCTCAACCAGCGCAAGCTGGCCGCCGACTACCCCGTCATCCTCGGCGGAGCCGCCCTCACCCGGGCCTACGTCGAACAGGACCTCCACGAGATCTACGACGGCGAGGTCCGCTACGCCCGGGACGCGTTCGAGGGCCTCAGGCTGATGGACGCCCTGATCGGCATCAAGCGCGGCGTGCCCGGCGCAAAGCTGCCCGAGCTGCGCCAGCGCAGGGTCCGCGCCGCCACGGTGGAGGTCGAGGAGCGTCCCGAGGAGGGCCACGTCCGCTCCGACGTCGCCACCGACAACCCGGTCCCCGAACCGCCCTTCCGGGGCACGCGTGTCGTCAAGGGCATCCAGCTCAAGGAGTACGCGTCCTGGCTCGACGAGGGCGCCCTCTTCAAGGGCCAGTGGGGTCTGAAGCAGGCCCGCACCGGCGAGGGACCCTCGTACGAGGAACTGGTCGAGTCCGAGGGCCGGCCGCGACTGCGCGGGCTGCTGGACCGGCTCCAGACGGAGAACCTGCTGGAGGCGGCCGTGGTCTACGGCTACTTCCCGTGCGTCTCCAAGGACGACGACCTGATCGTCCTCGACGAGGCCGGCAACGAGCGCACCCGGTTCACGTTCCCGCGCCAGCGGCGCGGCCGGCGTCTGTGCCTGGCCGACTTCTTCCGCCCGGAGGAGTCCGGCGAGATCGACGTGGTCGGCTTCCAGGTCGTCACCGTCGGCTCCCGGATCGGCGAGGAGACGGCCCGGATGTTCCAGGCCAACGCCTACCGCGACTACCTCGAACTGCACGGCCTGTCCGTCCAGCTCGCCGAGGCCCTCGCCGAGTACTGGCACGCCCGCGTCCGTTCCGAGCTCGGTTTCGCCGGGGAGGACCCTGCCGAGATGGAGGACATGTTCGCCCTGAAGTACCGGGGCGCCCGCTTCTCCCTCGGCTACGGTGCCTGCCCGGAGCTGGAGGACCGCGCCAAGATCGCCGACCTGCTCCAGCCGGAGCGCATCGGCGTCCACCTGTCGGAGGAGTTCCAGCTCCACCCCGAGCAGTCCACCGACGCCATCGTGATCCACCACCCCGAGGCGAAGTACTTCAACGCCCGCTGAGGCCGCCGCGGACGCCTCCGTACCGCTTCGGCGGCCACACCAGGCGTTCCCGTCCCGCACGACGTACACTGGTCGGTCCACCGCAGGCCGGTTCCCTTCGTGGGAACCGGCCTGATCGTCCCTTCAAGGAGGTACGTGGATGACCAGTACGGTCCCCGCGCTCGGAACCCGTACGGCCGAAGGCTCAGCCCTCCAGGCCGTGCTCCTCGACATGGACGGCACCCTGGTGGACACCGAGGGCTTCTGGTGGGACGTCGAGGCCGAGGTCTTCGCCTCCCTCGGTCACACCCTCGACGACTCCTGGCGCCACGTGGTCGTCGGCGGTCCCATGAGCCGCAGCGCCGGCTTCCTGATCGAGGCCACCGGGGCCGACATCACCCTCGCCGAACTCAGCGTGCTGCTCAACGACGGCTTCGAGAAGCGCATCGGCCGTACCCTGCCGCTCATGCCGGGAGCCGCCCGGCTGCTCGCGGAACTCTCCGCGCACGAGATCCCCACGGCCCTGGTCTCCGCCTCGCACCGGCGCATCATCGACCGCGTGCTGACCTCGCTGGGCCCGCAGCACTTCGGACTCACCGTCGCGGGCGACGAGGTGCCGCGCACCAAGCCCCACCCGGACCCGTACCTGGCCGCCGCGGCCGGCCTCGGCGTGGACCCGGCCCGGTGCGCCGTCGTCGAGGACACCGCGACCGGGGTCGCCGCCGCGGAGGCCGCCGGCTGCCACGTCGTGGCCGTGCCCTCGGTCGCTCCCATCACCCCGGCCGTCCGCCGCACGGTGGTGGACTCGCTGGAAGAGGTCGACCTGACATTTCTGCGCGGCCTGATGACACAAATGCGCTAGGCGTTCACCCAGCGTGCGGCGGCGTAAACGCGGTAATTCCGAGAACGTACGCGCGAGACGACGCGGGGCGCGCGGCGGGGGAATTCCGCCGCTCCGGATGGCCGAATTCAGGCGCCCGCCAACAGAAGCTGCTGTGTGACGTTCGCCACGTTGCCAGGGGTCGACAGGGTGGCGTGCGTGTGCTGGCTCGCGCCTGGCGAACGTTGTCGAGGCGCCCTTGTGTCCTGATTGGTGAAACCCTGCACTAATCCTTCCACTGTCGGGTTTTCGGTGCGTCCACGACCGGTTTCGCTCCGTGATGAGTCCTCAACTCCGGTGGCTGCGAGCCCCCGTGCGGGCGCGGACTAATCTCGTCGCGAGAACATCGGCCACAACCCCCGTGATCCGCCGCGACACCCCTGCATGCCGGATACACGGACCGACAGCTCTGGAGAAACTCGAGCATGAACCGCAAGACTTTGGTGCTGCCGGCCGTCGTCGGCCTGCTCGCGCCGGTGCTCGCCGCCTGCGGCGGGTCCGACAGCGGCAGCGGCGGGGACGCGATCGTCGTCGGCACCACGGACCGGTTCACCGCCTCGGAGGAGGCGCCCGCGCCCCTCGACCCGGCGTACGCCTACGATGTCGGCTCCTGGAACATCCTGCGTCAGACCACGCAGACTTTGATGATCCAGCCCCGCGGCGACGGTGAACCCGTACCCGAGGCCGCCGAGAAGTGCGGATTCACCGACACCGGCAACGAACGCTATGCCTGCACCCTGCGCGACGGCCTGAAGTTCGCCAACGGCGACGCCGTCACCGCGGAGGACGTGAAGTTCTCCATCGAGCGCGCCCTGTCCATCAAGGCCGACAGCCAGGTGTACGGCCTGCTGTCGACCGTCGACACCGTCGAGACGCAGGGCGACCGCGAGGTCATCTTCCACCTCAATACCGCCGACGCCACCTTCCCGTTCAAGCTGTCGACCCCGGTCGCGGGCATCGTCAACCCGGACGACTACGAGAAGGGCAAGCTGCGCGAGGGCTTCGAGCTGGACGGCTCCGGCCCGTACACCATGAAGGCCGAGGTCAAGAACGGCGAGATGACCAAGGCCGTGTTCACCAAGAACCCCGATTACAAGGGGAGCCTGAAGGTGAACAACGACAAGGTCGAGATGGTGTCGTTCAGCGACGCCGAGGCCATGGGCGCCGCGCTCGACAAGGGCGACATCGACGTGATGACCCGTGCGATGACGCCCGACCAGATCCAGAAGCTCTCCAACGCCACGGACGGCGACGTCGACCTGGTCGAGGTGGCCGGTCTCGAGATCCGCTACCTGGCCTTCAACACGGACGCGCCGACGGTGAAGGACAAGGCTGTCCGCCAGGCGATGGCCCAGCTCATCAACCGCAGCGAACTCGTCTCCGAGGTCTACGGCTCCCAGGCCGAGCCGCTGTACTCGATGGTCCCGGCCAGCATCACCGGTCACTCCAACTCGTTCTTCAACAAGTACGGCGACCCCAGCGTCGACAAGGCCAAGGGGATGCTGGAGGACGCGGGCATCAAGACGCCCGTGAAGCTGACCATGCACTACACGACGGACCACTACGGTGCCGCGACCAAGCAGGAGTTCGAGCAGCTGCAGAAGCAGCTGAACGACAGCGGTCTCTTCGACATCGACATCAAGGGCACGCCCTGGGACAAGTTCCGCCCGGCGGAGCTGAAGGGCGAGTACGACGTCTTCGGCATGGGCTGGTTCCCCGACTTCCCGGACGCGGACAGCTTCATCGCGCCGTTCCTCGACAAGGACAACACCCTCAACTCGCCGTACGCGAACCCGGAGATCAGGAACACCCTGATCCCCGAGTCCCGTCGCGAGGCCGACCGGCTCTCCGCCGTGGACAGCCTCACCGAGATCCAGGACATCACCGCCGCCGACGTCCCGATGATCCCGCTGTGGCAGGGCAAGCAGTACGTCGCCGCCGGGGACGACGTCACGGGCACGGCCTACGTGCTCAACTCCTCCTCGACGCTCCAGCTGTGGGAGCTGGGCCGGGGTGTGAGCGGCTGACGTCCCGCCGGACACAACCCGAAGGGCGCCCTCTCCTCGCGCGGAGAGGGCGCCCTTCGGGTTTCGTACGCGCCGTGTCACGAGTGGGACGCGTATGGAGCGGTTACGGACGCGTACGGAGCGGTCTACTGCGCGCCGGGGCGGACCAGGCCGCTCTCGTACGCGTACACCGCGGCCTGCACCCGGTCACGCAGACCCAGCTTGGTCAGCACATGACCCACGTGTGTCTTGACGGTGGTCTCACTGACGAAGAGGTCGGCGGCGATCTCCGCGTTGGACAGGCCGCGGGCCACCAGCTTCAGCACCTCCACCTCACGCTCGGTCAGCGTGTGCAGCGCGTCCGGCACCGGCTCGTCGCCGGAGGGCAGGTGCGTGGCGTACTTGTCGAGCAGCCGCCTGGTGATGCTCGGCGCGAGCATCGCCTCGCCGCTCGCCACCACGCGGATGGCCTGCACCAGTTCGTTGGCCGGGGCGTCCTTCAGCAGGAAACCGCTGGCGCCCGCCTTCAACGCCTCCACGACGTACTCGTCGAGATCGAAGGTGGTCAGCACCAGCACCTTCGCCGGGCCGTCCCGCTCGGGCCCGGTGATCTGCCGGGTCGCTTCCACACCGTCCATCCGCGGCATGCGGATGTCCATCAGGACCACATCGGGCTGCAGGGCCCGCACCTGGTCGAGTGCTTGGAGGCCGTCTCCGGCCTCGCCGACGACCGCGATGTCCTGCTCGGCCTCGAGAATCATTCGGAAGCCCGTGCGCAGCAGCGGCTGGTCGTCGACCAGTAGGACGCGGATGGCCACGTAAGTCTCCTTCGCTAGTCCGGCCCCATTCTGCCCTGCTCGGTGCCGCCGGAGTCGGCCGCCCTCACCGGCAGCGGATAGGGCGGGGGAGTGCCACCGAACTCCGGGCAGTGCGCCTGGTGGTCGCACCAGCCGCACAGCTTGGTGGGACGCGGCCGCCAGTCGCCCGTCTCGGTCGCCAGTCGGATGGCCTCCCACAGCGCCAGCAGCTTGCGCTCGACCCGCTCCAGATCGGCGCGGACCGGGTCGTACGTGAGCACGTCGCCGCTGCCGAGATAGACGAGTTGCAGGCGCCGCGGGACGACCTTCTTCAGCCGCCACACCACCAGCGCGTAGAACTTCATCTGGAACAGCGCGCCCTCCGCGTACTGCGGCCGGGGCGCCTTGCCCGTCTTGTAGTCGACGATCCGCACCTCCCCGGTGGGCGCCACGTCGACCCGGTCGATGATGCCGCGCAGGCGCAGCCCGGAGTCCAGCTCGGCCTCGACGAACAGCTCGCGCTCGGCGGGCTCCAGCCGGCTCGGGTCCTCCAGGGTGAACCAGCGCTCGACGAGCTGTTCCGCCTCGCCGAGCCACCGGGTCAGCCGCTCGCCCTCCGGGTCGTCCGCGAACAGCTCGTCCACCTCCGGCCTGCTCTCGCGAAGCCGGTCCCACTGGCCCGGGACGAGTGCCTTCGCCCGCGGTGCCGTGCGCTCGGCCGCCGGGGCGTCGAAGAGCCGCTCGAGCACCGCGTGCACCAGGGTGCCCCGCGTCGCCGCCTCGCTCGGCTTCTCCGGGAGGCGGTCGATGACCCGGAACCGGTACAGCAACGGGCACTGCATGAAGTCGCCGGCCCGGGAGGGCGAGAGCGAGGCCGGCGCTATGGCCACGGGCACGGGTGAGGGGACGGCGGCCGCCGGGCCCACCGTCGCGTCTGCGTGGTCCGCCACCGTCGCCGCCGGTCGGGCGGGTCCGCCGGCGTCCTCCGCGACATCCTCGATGCTCGTCTCCATGCCCACAGACCTTACGGCCCGCCACTGACAGTGCCCCATCCCGCGGTCGTGACCCGTGCGACGGAAGGGAAGGACAGGGGTGCCGGGGCGGAACGGGCCGCGACGGACGCATACCATCGACACGAGACCCTCTCGCCCGGCAGGCGCGGGAGACGCTTCGAACGAGGGGACACCGTGGACGTGAGCGGCGGGAGCGGGCAGCCGCGGTCCGGCAACGACGAGTCGGCCGAGCCCCAGGCAGGACCCACGGCCCCGGCAGCCGAGTCCGCGCAGCCGGACCCCGCGGACGCCGGCCCGCCCGAGAACCGACCCGCGGACCGGCCCCGGACGACGGTGCACGGCCCGGGCGACCAGCCCCGAACGGCGACCGACCCCGCCGAGGGACACCCGCCGACCCCGGCTCCCGAGACGCCCGGACCTGAGACGCCGGGCCGCCCGACGTCAGCTCCCGAGACGCCGGGCCGCCCGACGCCGGGTCCCGAGACGCCGGGCCG
>NZ_JBHJRX010000097.1:0-20268 GCF_042268605.1 Streptomyces sp. NPDC056296
CGGGGCGCTCCTCTGGGCACCCCCCTCTTCTTTTGCTCCTTCCCTATCCCCCCGCTCCGGCACCGCCCCCGACCGCCCCCACTGCCACCGCACCCCCCCCCGGGCCGGTATGACTCCTGCCTACGCGCCGAGCCGAGCTCTGAGCCGACGTGCTCAGCCGGCGAGCAGGCCGTCCATCTGGCCGACCGCCTCGCGCAGCCCCTCCTCCATGCCCATCTTCGCGAGCTGCTCCATCTGCTCCCGGGTGTCGAAGGCCGAGCGCATCTCCATGCGAGTCCCACCGTCGCGCTCGGTGAGCGTGACCCGGGTCGTGGTCGTCGGCATGTCGGCGCTCGGCACGCCGTCCGCGTCGGAGAATCCGTCGGTGAACTCCAGGGACGTCGGCGCGTCGACCGAGGTGATCCGCCACCATCCGCGGTGCTTGTCACCCTCCGGTCCGGTCATGAAGTACGTGACGTCTCCGCCCGGGGTCAGGTCGTACTCCTCCACCGTCGCCGGGTAGGTCGGCGGGCCCCACCAGCGCTCCAGCTGCCGCGGGTCGGACCACAGCTGCCACACCCGCTCGACGGGCGCGGCGAAGTCGGCGATCAGGGTGAAGGTCAGGGTGTCGAGATCCTTGTCCAAGCTGGTGACACTCATCAGAGCTGTCCTTCCGTCGGGTCGTGTGCATCGGGTTCCGCGTCCTGGGCGAGCAGATGGGACATCCGCTCCACCCGGCCGCGCCAGGCCGTCTCCAGTTCGTCCAGTGCCTGCCGGGCCCGGCCCACGGCGTCGGGGTCGGTGCGCACGATCTGCTCCCGTCCGCAGCGCTGCTTGACGACCAGACCGGCCCGCTCCAGTACCGCCACGTGCTTCTGCACCGCGGCGAAACTCATCGGATAGGCCTCGGCCAGTCGCGACACCGACAGGTCGTCCCGTACGCAGCGACGCAGGATGTCGCGGCGCGTCGTGTCGGCCAGGGCCTGGAACAAGCGGTCCACGCCCTCTTCGGCTACTTCGGAAACCATATCTACAACCATTTAGTTGTACGTTAGCTCCGTCACAGCCCGCTGTAAAGCTCCCGCACGTCGGCGACCACGCTCACGGCCCACCCAAACGCGAGGAGGAGGCCGAGGCGCCCCCGGCTCCGCGCCGCAGGGCTCGTCGCCACCGCCCCACACCCAAGGTCCCCCCGGCCCGGCGCCTGGGCACACAGTGCACCGGCAGCACACTCAGCCCCCAGCCGCCGACCGCGACGGCCCCTTCGAGCACCCCCGCGCCGGGCTCCAGCGCCAGACGCAGCACGGCCCACCACCACAGCGCACCGAGCCCCAGCGCGGCCGCCCGGCAAGCAGCCCGCGCGGAGGTCATAACCGCGTCATCCGTTTTCGGCCTGGAACATCCAGTGCTGTTTCTCCAGGTCGGCCGTGATCTGGATGAAGATGTCCTGGCTCACGGGATCCGGATCCCCGGTCGCCCCGATCCGCTCCCGCATCCGCCCGATCACCGCACCCAGGGCGTCCACGATCGTCTGTACCGCGGTGGTGTCGTCGACCCACCCTTCCGGGGTCACATCGATGCCGCTGCCGACGGCCACCGTCGCGGCACGCCCGTCCGGGGACACACCGAGCGCCGAGGCACGCTCCGCCACGGTGTCGGAGTGCGTACGCGCGGTACCGACGAGTTCGTCGAGCTGAAGGTGTACGGAACGGAAGCGCGGACCGACCACGTTCCAGTGGATCTGCTTCGCCACCAGTGCCAGGTCCACCAGGTCGACGAGGCCACCCTGCAACGCCTCGGACACGGTCTTCAGGTTCGCGTCGGACAACGGGCTCTTCACGACGTACATCCACACCTCCGTCGGTCGGCCCCCCGGCCATGTCCCTCCACCATGACCGCACCGCCAGGGACCGGCAAACCGGGCGAAACCCCCGCCGACACCCGTTACGCGCCCACGCGAGACCTCAAGCGCGTACGCAAAAACCCCGACCGCACCTCCCCGGGACCTCCCGGAGAGACCCCGGCCGGGGCCTCACACGCACACGTTCTCGACGCTCAGGCGGCGACGACGTCCACTGCCTCGGCGGGCGCCTTGATGGTCACCCGTTCCGGTGGCACACCGGTCACCGACACGGAACCCAGCATCGGGCGCACCGGTGCCGGTACGGTCTCGCTGGGCGTGGCCGCGGCGGACTGGGCCAGCTCGGCGAGGGCCAGTTCGTCGCTCACTTCCCGCATGAGCTCGGACATCCGTACGTCCAGCGCGTCGCAGATGGCGGAGAGCAGCTCGGAAGAAGCCTCTTTCTGCCCCCGCTCCACCTCGGAGAGATAGCCGAGTGAGACTCGGGCGGACGAGGAGACTTCGCGCAGAGTACGGCCCTGGCGCTGGCGCTGCCGACGCAGCACGTCACCCAGCAGGCGACGGAGCAGAATCATCGGTGGCTCCCTCCTCGGACCGTGTAACCGCATCCTTCACGCCCCACCGTACCGCCTCGCGCCGCGGCCGTGCGGGGAGCGATGTCGTGTTCACTCAGGGCTGCAAACATCAAAACCCCCCGTTCCGTTCCGTATCCTGTGCCCGCTCATTCCCGGTCTGTTCGCCCGCAAGCTCCCTCAAAAGGAGTGCGAGTACGCTCCGTACACTCTCCATACGAATTTCCGCGCGGTCGCCGTTCAACCGCAGCGCCTCCACTTTTCCGCCAGAGGCGGAACCGTCGTCCGCTCCCGAGGGCCCGTCGACGGCCACGAAGACCGTCCCGACGGGCTGTCCGTCCTGCGGGTCCGGGCCGGCCACGCCTGTCGTCGCGACGCCCCAGTCGGCACCCAACGCCTTGCGTACGCCTGCCGCCATCTGGGCGGCGACCTGCGGATCCACCGCTCCACGCGCCGCGAGCACCATGGCGTCGACGCCGAGCAGTTCCCGCTTCAGCTCCGTCGCGTAGGCGGTCACGGAGCCCCGGAACGCCTTGGATGCCCCGGGGACCGCCGTGATCGCGGCAGCGACCATTCCACCGGTCAGTGACTCGGCGACCGCGAGGGTCTCGCCCCTGACAGTGAGTAGTCGCACCACGTCGGCGGCCGTGGAACTCAACCTTCCGTCTCCTTCAACGCCGCTCTGCGTTCGGCGATTCCCTGGCGGCGCAGCACAATGGCCTGCTTCACATAGTCCAGCCCGGTCGCCACGGTCAGGACGACCGCCGCAGCCATCACCCAGAACCTCAGGGTGGCCAGGGGCCCCGTCAGCGCCAGGACGTACATGCCGACGGCGATGCCCTGGGTGAGGGTCTTGAGCTTGCCGCCCCGGCTCGCGGGGATGACGCCGTACCGGATGACCACGAACCGCAGCACGGTGATCCCGAGTTCCCGGCCGAGGATGACGGCCGTCACCCACCACGGCAGGTCGCCCAGCGCGGACAGACAGATGAGCGCCGCCCCCATGATCGCCTTGTCGGCGATGGGGTCGGCGATCTTCCCGAAGTCGGTGACGAGGTTGTAGGTGCGCGCCAGGTGGCCGTCGAAGAGGTCGGTGATCATGGCGACGGCGAAGGCCGCCCAGGCGAACGACCGCCAGGCCGGGTCGTACCCGCCGTTGCCGAGCAGCAGCGCGACGAAGGCCGGCACGAGGAGCAGCCTCAGCATCGTCAGCAGGTTGGCGACGTTCCAGACGCTCGCCTGGTTGACGGCGGCGGCCGCGATCTTGCCGCCGCGCCCGGCGACACCGCCCTCGGTCGCACCCCGTTCCGCGGCGCCCTGTTCCGTCGCGCCCCGTTCAGCCGTTCCCCGTTCAGCCGCGCCCCCCGAAGGCGTACGCTCCGCCGGTCCCTGCGCGGAGCCCGAGGGTCCACGCGGGCCGGCCCTGCGCGCACCGGAGGAGCCACCCGCCGCGGACGCCGGGACTCCGGTCATCTGCCGGCCTCCTCACTCCACTCGGGCGACCCCAGCAGCGGTTCGGCCACCAGGTCGACACCCTCCGTACCGACCACCTTCGCGTCGACCATACGACCGACACTCAGGCCTTCGCCGCTCGTGAGCAGCACCTGGCCGTCCGTCTCCGGCGCCTGGTGCTCCGCGCGGCCGCGCACCCCGTCGCCCTCGTCGGCGGACTCCACGGACTCGACGAGCACGCGCACGGTCGCACCGACGCGCTCCTCGGCCCGCTGTGAGACGAGTTCCTCGGCGAGGCGGGACACACGTGCCAGCCGTTCGGCGACGACGCCCTCGTCCAGCTTGTCGCCGTAGGTCGCGGCCTCGGTGCCCTCCTCGTCGGAGTATCCGAAGACGCCGATGGCGTCGAGCCGCGCGTGGTTCAGGAACCGCTCCAGCTCGGCGAGGTCGGACGCGGTCTCACCGGGGAAGCCCACGATGAAGTTGGAGCGCACGCCGGCCTCGGGGGCCTTGCTCCGGATGGTGTCAAGCAGCTCCAGGAAGCGGTCGGTGTCGCCGAAGCGGCGCATCGCGCGGAGCACGTTCGGCGCGGAGTGCTGGAAGGACAGGTCGAAGTAGGGCGCGACCTTCGGGGTGGAGGTCAGTACGTCGATGAGGCCGGGCCGCATCTCGGCCGGCTGGAGGTAGCTGACGCGCACGCGCTCGATGCCGTCGACGTCGGCGAGGTTCGGCAGCAGCGACTCCAGCAGGCGGATGTCGCCGAGGTCCTTGCCGTAGGAGGTGTTGTTCTCGGAGACCAGCATGATCTCCTTGACGCCCTGCTCGGCCAGCCACCGCGTCTCGTTCAGCACATCGCTCGGGCGGCGGGAGATGAAGGAGCCGCGGAAGGACGGGATGGCGCAGAAGGAGCAGCGCCGGTCGCAGCCGGAGGCGAGCTTCACGGAGGCGACCGGGGAGCCGTCCAGGCGGCGGCGCAGGGGCGCGCGGGGCCCGGAGGCGGGGGCGACGCCCTCGGGCAGGTCGGTCGGACCGTGCCCCGGCAGAGCCACGGAGGCACCGGCCTCCTGCCGCTCGGCGGGGCTGATCGGCAGGAGCTTGCGCCGGTCGCGCGGGGTGTGGGCGGCGTGGATGCCGCCGTTCAGGATGGTCTGCAGGCGGTCGGAGATGTCGGTGTAGTCGTCGAAGCCGAGGACTCCGTCGGCCTCGGGAAGGGCTTCGGCGAGCTCCTTGCCGTACCGCTCGGCCATGCAGCCCACCGCCACCACGGCCTGCGTTCTGCCGTGACCCTTGAGGTCGTTGGCCTCCAGGAGGGCGTCGACGGAGTCCTTCTTGGCGGCCTCGACGAAGCCGCACGTGTTCACGACGGCGACGTCCGCTTCCTCGGCGTCCTCGACGAGCTTCCAGCCGTCCGCCTCCAGACGGCCTGCGAGCTCCTCCGAGTCCACCTCGTTACGGGCGCAGCCAAGGGTGACGAGTGCGACGGTACGGCTTTCAGGCATGGGCTCAAGACTACTTCGTCCTGCCGACAGCCCACGTCGACGGGGTTGCCCGATCTTGGACGACCCCGTCGACGTGGGCGCCTTCCGCGCCCTATCCGACCTGCGGGTCGCCCTTCGTGTACGTCAGGCGCTCCACGGCGCCCGGCTGGAAGTCGTCCTCGATCTTCTTGCCGTTGACGTACAGCTCGATCGCGCCGGCGTCGCCGAGGACGAGGTTGATCTTCTCGTTGTCCTGGAAGGTCTCGGAATCGCCCTGCTTGAGCAGGCCGTCGAAGAGCTGGCGGCCGTTGTGGTCCTTGGCGGAGATCCAGCTGCGGCCGTCGGTGGCGGTGACCTTGACGGTCACCTTGTCCCGGGGCGCGGCGGCGATGGCGCTTTCGGTCGGGTCCGGCTTCGGGTCGGCGGGCTTCTGCGGCTTGGCGCTCGGCGAGGCGGACTCGCCGGCCGTCGGCTGGGCGCCCTCCGCGACGCTCGCCTCGGAGCCACCGTCGTCGCCCTTGACGAACGTGAAGCCGACGAAGCCGATCACCGCGACGATCGCGGCGACCATGGCGGCGGTCCAGTTGGGTCCGCGCCGCTCTGGACGGATGCGTTCCGCCTCAAACAGGGGAGCGGCGGGTGTCGGCGCCGGACGTCCACCGTGTTCGGCGTCGAACTGCGCGAGCAGTTCGGCCGGGTCGAGCCGGACGGCCTTGGCGAGGGTCCGGATGTGCCCGCGCGCGTAGACGTCACCGCCGCAGGGCGCGAAGTCGTCCGCCTCGATGGCGTGCACGATGGCGATCCGGACGCGGGTGGCGGTGGTGATGTCGTCGACGGTCAACCCGGCGGCGATCCGTGCCTGCTGCAGGGCACGGCCGATGGAGGGGCGGGCTTCCTCGGAAACGTCTTCAGAAACGTCTTCAGAAACGTTTTCGATCGGACGCTCGTCTTCAGGGGAGTTGCCGTTGGACACGGGGGCGCCTTTCGAGCGTTAGCCGCCTGTGCTGGACGTTCAGTCTAGGGGGGGTACAAACGGGTGGGGCAACCGGGCGACGGGACTTTGTACGCCATCGGAATGGCCCCGCGTCCCGATGGTGGACTACCTGTTTGTCATTTCCCTCAACTTGACGTACGCCATGGGGAAACGGTTGCTCAATGATCCCTAACGGGTGAGTCACGATCGGCCACCCGGCCTCCGTGACCCTCCTTGAAGAAACCCCTCGCGTACCGTTCCCTACCCTTCAGACTCCCCCCGGATCAGCGCGAGCACGCCGTCCAGCTCATCAGGCTTCACAAGAACGTCACGAGCCTTTGAGCCTTCACTCGGCCCGACGATGCTCCGCGACTCCATCAGGTCCATCAGACGCCCGGCCTTGGCGAAGCCGACGCGCAGCTTGCGCTGGAGCATGGAGGTCGACCCGAACTGGGTGGAGACGACCAGCTCGGCCGCCTGGCACAGCAGGTCGAGGTCGTCGCCGATGTCCTCGTCGATCTCCTTCTTCTGCTTGGTGCCGACGGTGACGTCCTCGCGGAAGACGGGCGCCATCTGGTCCTTGCAGTGCTGTACGACGACCGCGACCTCTTCCTCGGTCACGAACGCGCCCTGCATACGGGTCGGTTTGTTCGCGCCCATCGGCAGGAAGAGGCCGTCGCCCTTGCCGATCAGCTTCTCGGCACCGGGCTGGTCGAGGATGACCCGCGAGTCCGCCAGCGAGGACGTGGCGAAGGCCAGCCGGGAGGGCACGTTCGCCTTGATCAGACCGGTGACGACGTCCACGGACGGCCGCTGGGTGGCGAGCACCAGGTGGATGCCGGCCGCGCGCGCGAGCTGCGTGATCCGGACGATCGCGTCCTCGACGTCCCGCGGCGCCACCATCATCAGGTCGGCCAGCTCGTCCACGATCACCAGCAGGTACGGGTACGGCTGCAGCTCGCGCTCACTGCCCTCGGGCGGCTTGACCTTGCCCTCGCGCACCGCGCGGTTGAAGTCGTCGATGTGCCGGTAGCCGTAGGCGGCGAGGTCGTCGTAGCGCAGGTCCATTTCGCGCACGACCCACTGGAGCGCCTCGGCGGCTCGCTTCGGGTTGGTGATGATCGGCGTGATCAGGTGCGGGATGCCCTCGTACGCGGTCAGCTCGACGCGCTTGGGGTCGACCAGGATCATCCGGACGTCCTCCGGGGTCGCCCGCATCATGATCGAGGTGATCAGGCAGTTGATGCAGGACGACTTGCCGGAGCCGGTGGCGCCGGCGACCAGCATGTGCGGCATCTTCGCCAGCGAGTGCATGACGTAGCCGCCCTCGACGTCCTTGCCGAAGGCGACCAGCATCGGGTCGTCGTCCTCGGCGGACTCCGCGAGCCGCAGCACGTCGCCGAGGTTGACCATCTCCCGGTCGGTGTTGGGGATCTCGATGCCGACCGCGGACTTGCCGGGGATCGGGCTGATGATCCGCACGTCGGGGCTGGCGACGGCGTACGCGATGTTCTTGGCCAGTGCGGTGATCCGCTCGACCTTCACGGCGGGCCCGAGCTCGACCTCGTACCGCGTGACCGTCGGCCCGCGGGTGAAGCCGGTGACGGCGGCGTCGACCTTGAACTCGGTGAAGACGGTGGTCAGCGAGGCGACTATGGCGTCGTTGGCGGCGCTGCGTGCCTTGCCTGGGCCGCCACGGGTGAGCATGTCGAGGGCCGGCAGGGAGTAGGTGATGTCGCCGGAGAGCTGAAGCTGCTCGGCGCGCGGCGGCAGGTCCCGCTCCTTGGGGAGCGGCGTCTTGGTGAGGTCGGCGACGACCGACGCGCCGTTGTCGGGGTCGTCCTTCCGCGCCTTGTCCTGCTTGAGCTTCCCGGGCTGTGGCCGCGCGGCCGGCACGGGCGTCGGAGTCGGCGTCGACTCGCGGTCCCCCGTGCTCACACCCTGGGTGAGGTCGGCGACCAGCGGCGAGGGCGGCATGCCGTGCAGCACGGCGCCGTCGAGCGCGGCGGCGGCCGCGGCGGCGACGTCCACGGCGTCCATCGGCCGGTTCATCTCGGGCTGCGGCACGGCGGACCGCCTGGGCCTGCCGCGACGCCGGGTGAGCGCCTCCTCCTCGGCCACGTCGGGGTCGTACGGCTCCGCGGCCGGTCCCCCGCCGCGCCTGCGGGTTTTGGCCGGCAGCGCCTCGCGCCACTGCTCCTCGTAGCGCTCGTCGTCCTCGCCGAACGCGTCGGCCTCCGCCTCCGTGTCGCGGACGAGGCCGAGCCGTACACCGAGCAGCCGCAGCCGCTGCGGGATGGCGTTGACCGGAGTGGCCGTGACGACCAGCAGCCCGAAGACGGTGAGCAGCACGAGCAGCGGCACGGCCAGGACGTCGGTCATCGTGTACGACAGCGGGGTCGCCGCACTCCAGCCGATGAGGCCGCCGGCGTCCCTTATGGCCTGCATGCCGTCGCCGCGGGCCGGTGAGCCGCAGGCGATGTGCACCTGGCCGAGGACGCCGATGGCGAGCGCGGACAGGCCGATCACGATCCGGCCGTTGGCCTCGGGTTTCTCCGGGTGCCGGATCAGGCGCACGGCGACGGCGCCGAGCAGGATCGGCACCAGCAGGTCGAGACGGCCGAAGGCGCCGGTCACGAGGATCTCGACGAGGTCGCCGACGGGGCCCTTGAGGTCGGCCCAGGTGCCCGCGGCGACGATCAGCGCGACGCCGAGCAGCAGCAGCGCGACGCCGTCCTTGCGGTGCGCCGGGTCGAGGTTCTTCGCGCCCTGCCCTATCCCGCGGAAGACGGCGCCGACGGCGTGCGCGATGCCCAGCCAGAGGGCGCGCACGAGGCGGTAGACGCCTCCGGTCGGGCTGGGTGCCGGTTTGGGCGCGGGCTTCTTCACCACGGCCCTCTTGGCGGGCGCCTTCTTCACGGGCGTCTTTTTCGCGGCGGCCTTCTTCACCGGACCCTTCGCGGGAGCGGCCGCCTTCTTCGCGGGCTGCTTCTTGGCTGCGGAGGGACGTGAGGCCATAGGTGTGAGGTTACCGGGGGAGACGGCGGTCGACACGTGTGCCCACCGCTTCACCCGTTCGTGTCGCCCGCGCAGGAGACCGGCACTGACGCCTCCGGTACACGCGCTGACTTGTCCTCACGGGCCGGCCCACAGGGCCCGGCCCGCCAACGGACCTCAGTTGACCGCGGCCTGGCCTCCGGACGCGCCCGGCTCCAAGGCGTCCAGCGCCCGCCGCAGTCCGGTGAGCTTGCGCTCCAGATGCGCCGCCGTCGCCACCGCCGCCGCGTCCGTCGACTCGTCGCCGAGCTGTTTGGAAAGCGCCTCGGCCTGCTCCTCCACGGCCGCCAGCCGCGCCGACAGCTCGGCGAGCAGCCCCGCCGGCTCCTTGGCCTCACCGGCCGCGGCCTTGTCGCCGCCCTCCAACTGGAGGCGCAGCAGTGCCGCCTGCTCGCGCAGCTGGCAGTTCTTCATGTACAGCTCGACGAAGACGGAGACCTTCGCGCGCAGCACCCACGGGTCGAACGGCTTGGAGATGTAGTCCACCGCGCCCGCCGCGTACCCCCGGAAGGTGTGGTGCGGGCCGTGGTTGATCGCGGTGAGGAAGATGATCGGGATGTCCCGGGTCCGCTCCCGTCGCTTGATGTGCGCGGCGGTTTCGAAACCGTCCATGCCCGGCATCTGGACGTCCAGCAGAATGACCGCGAAGTCGTCCGTGAGCAGTGCTTTGAGCGCTTCCTCCCCGGACGATGCCCGCACCAGCGTCTGATCGAGCGCCGAGAGGATCGCCTCCAGCGCCAGCAGATTCTCCGGCCGGTCATCGACCAGGAGGATCTTGGCCTTCTGCACCATGGCCCGCCCTCCTCGCCCCGGCGTGGGGCCTCCCCTGTCCGCAGGACTTGGGGCAGCACCGGCGGGCGCCGCCCCAGGGGACGACTCCCTTGCGCCGCCCGTCCTTGTGCCGGTCATCGTAGCCGCACCCCGCCTGTCGCCACACCCTGTCACCGCGATGTCACTGTGCACGTAGCAGAAACGCAGCGGGAGACCAGAAGGTTCCCCGAATCCCGTACTTCTACACGACTTCGGGCACACTGAGTCAGCAACTCCGCGTGAACGCCGAAGGTTCCCGCCACTCGCGTACACCCCACGTTCGCACACTGCCCGAACGTGCCGCGCGGACGGTGCCCGTACGTACCGCGGGCACACTGCCCGCACGTACCGCGAGCACCCTGCCGTACGTACCGTCCGGTGCCCGTCCGAACCTACTCCTCACTCCTCCCGCATCCACTGCTGCATCACCGTCAGCAGGTGATCGGGGTCGACCGGCTTGGTCACGTAGTCGGACGCGCCCGACTCGATCGCCTTCTCCCGGTCGCCCTTCATCGCCTTCGCGGTCAGCGCGATGATCGGCAGACCGGCGAACTGGGGCATCCGGCGAATCGCCGTGGTCGTGGCGTACCCGTCCATCTCGGGCATCATGATGTCCATCAGGACGACCGCCACGTCCTCGTGCTGCTCCAGGACCTCGATGCCCTCGCGTCCGTTCTCGGCGTACAGCACGGACAGGCCGTGCTGCTCCAGGACGCTGGTGAGCGCGAAGACGTTGCGGATGTCGTCGTCGACGATCAGCACCTTCTGGCCACCGAACCGGATGCCCCGGCTCGACTGCGGCGCAGCCTCCTGCTCGGCGGCCGGCCGCTGCTCCCGCGCGGCGGGCAGGTCCTCGGTCTCCGGGACCGCCCTGCGGCGGCGCCTGAACAGCGCCGCGGCACCGTTCCGCGCGTCCTGGTACGACCTCACCTCGGCCGGCGGTTCCGTCTGCGACCCGGGCAGCTCGGGCAGGGCGCCCGGGGTGGCGAGCGCACCGCCGGGCTCCAGGGCCGGAAGGGGCTGCTGGTAGCCGTGCGCGGGCAGCTCGCTCGGGTGCAGCGGCAGGTAGAGCGTGAACGTGGACCCGCGGCCCGGCTCGCTCTGCGCGTGGATCTCACCGCCGAGCAGCTGCGCGATCTCCCGCGAGATGGACAGCCCCAGGCCCGTACCGCCGTACTTGCGGCTGGTGGTGCCGTCCGCCTGCTTGAACGCCTCGAAGATCACCCGCATCTTGCTCGCCGCGATCCCGATACCGGTGTCGCTCACGGAGAACGCGATCAGCTCCGCGTCCGGGTCGGTCATCGAACCGGCTTCCAGCAACTGCTCCCGGATGGCCTGCGGAACGTCGTCCCGGGCCGGCCGGATGACCAGCTCGACGGCGCCCGAGTCGGTGAACTTCACCGCGTTGGACAGCAGGTTGCGCAGCACCTGGAGGAGCCGCTGCTCGTCGGTGTGCAGCGTGGCGGGCAGCTCCGGCGACACCCGCACCGACAGGTCCAGGCCCTTCTCCGCGGTCAGCGGCCGGAAGGTGGCCTCCACATAGTCGACGAGCTGGACGAGCGCGATGCGCGTCGGGGAGACGTCCATCTTGCCCGCCTCCACCTTCGACAGGTCGAGGATGTCGTTGATCAGCTGGAGCAGGTCGGAGCCGGCGCCGTGGATCGTCTCGGCGAACTCGACCTGCTTCGGGGACAGGTTGGCGTCCGCGTTGTCGGCGAGCAGCTTGGCCAGGATCAGCAGCGAGTTGAGCGGCGTACGCAGCTCGTGCGACATGTTGGCGAGGAACTCGCTCTTGTAGCGCATGGAGACCGCCAGCTGCTCGGCGCGCTCCTCCAGGACCTGCCGCGCCTCCTCGATCTCGGTGTTCTTCACCTCGATGTCGCGGTTCTGCTGCGCCAGCAGCTCGGCCTTCTCCTCCAGTTCGGCGTTGGACGACTGGAGCGCCTTCTGCCGCTGCTCCAACTCCTCCGACCGCTCGCGCAGTTGCTCGGTCAGCTCCTGCGACTGGCTCAGCAGCACCTCCGTCTTGGTGTTGACGGAGATGGTGTTGACGCTCGTGGCGATCATTTCGGCGATCTGGTTGAGGAAGTCCTTCTGGATCTGCGTGAACGGGGTGAAGGACGCCAGCTCGATGACGCCGAGCACCTGCCCCTCGAACAGCACCGGCAGGACGATCACCTGCGCGGGCGGGGCCTCCCCGAGCCCGGAGGAGATCTTGAGATAGCCGCTCGGCGCGTTCTCCACCAGGATCGTGCGCTTCTCCTCGGCGGCCGTGCCGACCAGCGCCTCCCCCGGCCGGAACGAGGTGGGCATGGAGCCCATCGAGTAGCCGTACGACCCGAGCATGCGCAGCTCGTACTGGTCGCCGTCGGCACCGGCCTGCTCCTGGCCCTCGACGTGGGGCATGGCGAGGAAGAACGCGCCGTGCTGCGCGGAGACCACCGGGGTGAGCTCGCTCATGATCAGCGAGGCCACGTCCTGGAGGTCCCGGCGGCCCTGCATCAGCGCGGAGATCCGGGCCAGGTTGCCCTTGAGCCAGTCCTGCTCCTTGTTGGCGATCGTGGTGTCGCGCAGGTTGGCGATCATCTTGTTGATGTAGTCCTGAAGCTCGGAGATCTCCCCGGAGGCATCCACGTCGATCTTCAGGTTGAGGTCGCCGCGCGTCACCGCGGTCGCCACGCGCGCGATGGCACGCACCTGCCGGGTGAGGTTCCCGGCCATCTCGTTCACGGACTCCGTCAGGTCCCGCCAGGTGCCGTCGACGTCACGCACGCGTGCCTGACCGCCGAGCTGGCCCTCGGTGCCCACCTCGCGGGCCACGCGGGTGACCTCCTCGGCGAAGGACGACAGCTGGTCGACCATCGTGTTGATGGTCGTCTTGAGCTCCAGGATCTCGCCGCGCGCGTCGATGTCGATCTTCTTGGTCAGGTCGCCCTTGGCGATCGCCGTCGTCACCATGGCGATGTTGCGCACCTGACCGGTCAGGTTGGACGCCATCTGGTTCACCGACTCGGTGAGGTCCTTCCAGGTGCCGGCCACCCCCGGCACCTGCGCCTGGCCGCCGAGGATGCCGTCGGTGCCCACCTCACGGGCCACCTTGGTCACCTGGTCGGCGAAGGACCGCAGCGTCCGCACCATGGTGTTGAAGGTGTCGGCGAGCTGCGCGACCTCGCCGCGGGCCTCGATCGTCACCGTCCGCGTCAGGTCTCCGTTGGCGACCGCCGCGGCCACCTGGGAGATGTTCCGCACCTGAACGGTGAGGTTCTTGGCCATCAGGTTGACGTTGTCGTTGAGGTCCTTCCAGATGCCCACGACACCGGGCACGCTCGCCTGGCCGCCCAGGATGCCCTCCGTACCGACCTCGCGGGCCACGCGCGTGACCTGCTCGGCGAAGGACGACAGCTGGTCCACCATCGTGTTGACGGTGGTGACGAGTTCGAGGATCTCGCCCTTGGCGTCGACGGTGATCTTCTTCGACAGGTCACCCTTGGCGACGGCCGTCGTGACCTCGGCGATGTTGCGGACCTGCATGGTCAGGTTGTTGGCCATGCCGTTCACGGACTGCGTGAGGTCCTTCCAGGTGCCCGAGACGCCCTGCACCTCCGCCTGCCCGCCGAGGATGCCCTCGGTGCCCACCTCACGGGCCACCCGGGTGACCTCCTGGGCGAACGACGACAGCTGGTCCACCATCGTGTTCAGGGTGTTCTTCAGCTCCAGGATCTCCCCGCGCGCGTCCACGGTGATCTTCTGGGACAGGTCACCGCGGGCCACCGCCGTCGCGACCTGCGCGATGTTGCGCACCTGCGCGGTCAGGTTCCCGGCCATGCCGTTCACCGAGTCGGTCAGGTCGCGCCACACACCGGCGACGCCGGGCACCTGCGCCTGACCGCCGAGGCGGCCCTCCGTGCCCACCTCGCGGGCGACCCGGGTGACCTGCTCGGCGAAGGCGGAGAGCTGGTCGACCATCGTGTTGATGGTGTTCTTCAGCTCCAGGATCTCCCCGCGCGCGTCGACGTCGATCTTCTGCGACAGGTCGCCTCGCGCCACCGCCGTCGTCACCTGGGCGATCTGCCGCACCTGGGAGGTCAGATTGCCCGCCATGAAGTTGACGGAGTCCGTCAGCTCCTTCCAGGTCCCCGACACCCCGTCGACGCGGGCCTGACCGCCGAGACGGCCCTCCGTACCCACGTCCCGGGCCATCCGGGTGACCTGGTCGGCGAAGCTCGACAGCTGGTCCACCATCGTGTTCACGGTGTTCTTCAGCTGGAGCATCTCGCCGGAGACGTCCACCGTGACCTTCTGCGACAGGTCACCGTTGGCCACCGCCGTCGTCACCTGGGCGATGTTCCTCACCTGACCGGTGAGGTTGCGGAACGCGGTGTTGACCGAGTCGGTCAGGTCCTTCCATGTCCCCGCCGCCCCCGGCACCTGCGCCTGACCGCCCAGCTCACCCTCGACACCGACCTCACGGGCCACCCGAGTGACCTCGGCACCGAAGGCGGACAGCTGGTCCACCATCGTGTTGACGGTGTTCTTCAGTTCCAGCATCTCGCCGGCCACGTCCACGGTGACCTTCTGCGACAGGTCACCACTGGCCACGGCCGTCGTCACCGCGGCGATGTCGCGCACCTGGGTGGTCAGGTTCCGGAAGACGGTGTTGACGGAGTCCGTCAGGTCCTTCCAGATCCCCGCCGCGCCCGGCACGTTCGCCTGACCTCCGAGCTGCCCCTCGCCGCCGGTCTCGTTGGCGACGCGCGTGACCTCGTCGGCGAAGATCCGCAGCGTCTCGGTCATCTGGTTGATGGTCTCGGCGAGCTGCGCGACCTCACCCCGGGCCGGCACCGTCACCTTCTTCGACAGGTCGCCGTTGGCGACCGCGGTCGTCACGTGGGAGATCTCGCGCACCTGGGCCGTCAGGTTCCCGGCCATGGTGTTGACGGAGTCGGTGAGCTCCTTCCACACACCGGCCACGCCCGGCACCTGGGCCTGCCCGCCCAGGGCGCCCTCGGTGCCCACCTCCCGGGCGACACGCGTCACCTCGGAGGAGAACGCGGAGAGCTGGTCCACCATCGTGTTGACGGTGTTCTTCAGCTCCAGCATCTCGCCGGCCACGTGAACCGTGACCTTCCGGGACAGATCACCCTTGGCCACCGCCGTCGTCACCAGCGCGATGTCCCGCACCTGCGCGGTGAGCCGGTACGCCATGGTGTTGACGGAATCCGTGAGGTCCTTCCACGAACCGGACATACCGCGCACCTGGGCCTGTCCGCCCAGCTTGCCCTCGGTACCGACCTCGCTGGCCACCCGCGTGACCTCGTCCGTGAACGTCGACAACTGGTCGACCAGGTTGTTCACGGTCCGCCCGACCTTCAGGAACTCACCGCGCAGCGGATGCCCGGCGCCCTCCGCCGTCTGCGTCCGCAGCTCCATACGCGGCGACAGATCACCGTCCGCCACCGCCGACAGCACCCGGCTGACCTCGGAGACGGGCCGTACGAGGTCGTCCACGAGCGCGTTCGAGTTGTCGATCGCGGTCGCCCAGGACCCCTCGCAGGCACCCGTCTCCAGCCGCTCCGTGAGTTTCCCCTCACGCCCGACCATGCGCCGCACCCGGGCCAGCTCGCCCGTGAGGTGCAGATTGCGGTCGGCCACCTCGTTGAAGACCGCCGCGATCTCCGACATCACGCCGTCGCCGGACACCGTGAGCCGTTTGCGGAAGTTGCCCTCCCGCATGGCGACCAGGGCCGTCAGCAGCCGATTCAGCGCGGCCGTGTCCACGGTCGTACTTCCGCCCCGCGTTTTGCCCTGGTTACTCAGGGACTGTCCGCCTTTCGCGCGCGTCTTAGTGCCCCGCGTCGCTGCGCCAGACTCCACTGTGTCCCTCCCGCAGGGGTCGACCGTTACTGCTGTGCCCGGCTGCCACCACTCGGCGAACCGGTTACTGCCGCGTACTCTCTGTGCTGCCACGCGATCCGGACCGGCTCGTCCGACCGCTTCCGGGGCTGCTGCCCGCCGCACTCGGTGCGCATTCAACCTGCCCGGACCTTCATTAGAAGCTTGCCCAGTGTTTCACCCCGGCCGAACCAGGCCATAACAGTTCGGCAGCTTCGCACATCGTCCGCACACCCTCTGGGCGGAAACACTGCAGACCGGCATCCGCAGGGACAGCGAAGGTAAGTAACCTTGCATGCGGCTGTCCAGCCGTGCCGGTCCGTCCGGCCTGGGCGGTGGCACGGAGACGAGCGGGCATCGGAGGGGCGGCCGGACATGACCACCGGACTGATCCCGGGGGAGCAGCCCCCGGATCCCGGGCCGACGGGTGGACTGCCGCAGCAGCGGCGCGAGCCGGTCGGCCATGAGGCCGTGCACGGGGAGAGAGGGTCGAGGAGTTCTGTGATCACCGCGCGCGCGGCCGCCAGCTTCGAGCCCGTCGGACGATCGGTGGCGAGCGCCCGGTCCTTCGTCCGGGACACGCTCCAGGGCTGGGGCCAGGCCGACATCGTCGACGACGCGGTGGTGCTCACCAGCGAACTGGTGACCAACGCCGTGGTGCACGCCGGCACCACCGCCGACATCCTGTGCCTGCGCAGCGACGACGGCGTACGGATCGAGGTGGCCGACCACTACCCCGAGCGCGAGGTCCCCCTCCAGGGCTCCCCCGCCGACATGGGCAACCTCGACCGCGAGGGCGGCCGCGGCCTCCAGCTGTGCGCGGCCCTGGCCGACCGCTGGGGCGTCGAGTACACGCCCACGCTGAAGAACGTCTGGTTCCACCTCCACCTCCCGGAGCGCCCGGTCGGCACCCGCGCCGCCGGCCCCTCCCTCCCGGCCGATCTGCTCCCGCTCGCCGACGCCCGCGTCCGCGTCGCCGTCGTCCAGATCGACCGCACCGGCGCCGTCACGTCCTGGAACGAGGACGCCGAGGAACTCTTCGGCTACGCCCCCGAGCAGGTCATCGGCAAGCCGCTGACCGACCTCGCCGCCTGGCCGCACACGCCGGGCACCAGCACCGGTATCGCCGAGGCACTCCAGCTCTCCCGCTGGGAGGGCAGCTACGGCATGCGGGGCGCCAACGGCCGCGTCACACCGGTCTACGCCTCCCACCTCCGCGTCCGTGACGCCGGCGGTGAACCCTCCACGGTCTGCCTCCTCGTCCGGGACAACGAACGCGCCGTCCTGCAGACCCCGATGCGCGCGCCGGCCTCCGACTCGTCGTCCGGCGAGAGCCAGAGTGCCGATCCCTTCGAGGTCTTCATCGGCTCCCCCGCCCCGGACGACCTCGACGGGCTGCTCCAGCGCACCGTCGAGCGCGCCCGCGACATGCTCGACGCCGACGCCGCCTTCCTGCTCCTGGCGACCGACGACGAAACGGAGTTGGAGGTCCGCGCCTCCACCGGCCTGCCCTCCGCCCGCCAGCGCTTCGCCCGCGTCCCCGTCGAGGCCGGCCCCGGACGCTACGGCTCCGCCCGCATGCCCGCCGTCCACGACGACCTGGAGGCCGTCCCCGGCGCCGTCCCGCTGCTGAACGGCACCGGCATGCGCTCGGTCGTCACCGTCCCCCTCAAGGTCGAGGGCCGCCTCACCGGCTCCCTCGGCGTCGCGGCCGAGTCCGCCGGCCGGTACTCCAACGAGGAGGCCCTGCGCCTCCAGTTCGCCGCCGACCGCATCGCCCTGGCCGTCGAGTCCGCCCGCCTGGGCGAGCTGGAACGGCTGCGCCGAGGCTCCCTCAGCTTCCTCGTCGAGGCCTCCGACCTCCTCGCCGGCACCCTGGACCGCGACCAGACCCTGGCCCTGATGGCCCAGATGACGGTCCCGACCCTGGCCACCTGGTGCGCCGTCTACACGATCGCCGACCAGGCCTCGGACCCGTACCTCTCCTACGTCCTGCACGAGGACGAGGAGCTCATCGACGGCATCAAGTCCCTGCTCTCGAAGATCGCCCCGCCCGACCCGGTCCCCTCCCCGGGCGCCCGCGTGTGGACGGCTCCCGGCGAGCTGGCCCACCAGGCGGCCCTGCGCACCTCCATGCGCGACCTGGGCCTGAGCGGCGGCCCGACACCCAAGCTGAGCTCCGGAATCGGCCCGACCCTGGCCACGGCCTCCGCGGTCGGCGGCGAGACCGTGGTCCTCCCGCTGGTCGCCCGCAACCGCGTCATCGGCATGCTCACGCTCGGCAAGCCGACCGACGAGCACTTCCGCCAGGAGATCCTGGAACTGGCCGAGGACCTGTCCCGCCGAGCCGCCCTGGCCCTGGACAACGCCCGCCTCTACTCGGAGCGGACGGCCATCAGCCAGTCCCTCCAGCGCAGCCTCCTGCCGCCCGAGCTTCCCCTGATCGACGGCGTCGAGGTCGAGGTCATCTACCGCGCGGCCGGCGAGGGCAACGAGGTCGGCGGCGACTTCTACGACCTGTTCCCCATCAGCGACGGCGCCTACGGCTTCGCCATCGGCGACGTCTGCGGTACGGGCCCGAACGCGGCGGCCGTCACGGGCCTGGCCCGGCACGCCCTGCGCCTGCTGGCCCGCGAGGGGCTCAGCGGCCCGGCGGTCCTGGAGCGCCTCAACTCGGCCATCCTCGACGAGGGTGCCCGCAGCCGCTTCCTCACCCTCCTCTACGGCGAGATGCGCCCGCAGGAGGACGGCAGCGCCGAGCTGAAGGTGGTCTGCGCCGGCCACCCGCTCCCGCTCCGCCTGCGTCAGGACGGCACGGTCGAACCGGCGGCGGAGCCGCAGCCCCTCCTCGGCGTCATCGAGGACCTGGAGCTGTACGAGGAGACGGTCACCCTCGACCCGGGCGACGTACTGCTCTGTGTCACGGACGGCGTGACCGAACGCCGCGAGGGCACGCGCATGCTGGGCGACGACGGCCTCGCTGACGTCCTCACCACGTGCACGGGCCTCACGGCCGGCGCGGTGGCGGCGCGCATCATGCGCGCGGTCGAGCGCTTCGCCTCGGACGCC
Organism: Streptomyces sp. NPDC056296; assembly: GCF_042268605.1. Classification (NCBI taxonomy): domain Bacteria; kingdom Bacillati; phylum Actinomycetota; class Actinomycetes; order Kitasatosporales; family Streptomycetaceae; genus Streptomyces; species Streptomyces sp. NPDC056296. The sequence goes on from NZ_JBHJRX010000097.1 coordinate 19,144, forward strand.
CCGTCCGACGACATGGCGATTCTCGCGATGCGCGTCCCGGAGCCGCACGCGGACTGACCCGCCGAACCAGAACATGCGAAAAGGCTCCGCCCAATTGGGCGGAGCCTTTTCGATGGAGCCCCCAAACGGAATCGAACCGTTGACCTTCTCCTTACCATGGAGACGCTCTACCGACTGAGCTATAGGGGCCTGTCGCTTTGCGAGGTTTCCCCCGCGGCAACGGAATAGATCATACCCCGAACAGACCGGTGCTCCCAACCACGGCTTTCAGAAAGCCGGCTGCAGCAGCCCTCCCAGGGCATTGCAGGCGGACACGATCCGCTGCATGTCCCGCTTGGTCAACGAGGCGTCGACCGGCAGCGCCAGTGTCTCGTCGGCGGCACGCTCCGTCTCCGGCAGTGACACGCACCGCCGGAATCCGGGCATCCTGTGAACGGGCGTCTTCACCGGCACCCGGCACTCGACTCCCCTCCCCCGCACGGCCCTGGCGAACGCGTCACGATCCGGCCGCCCGTTGCCCGGCACCCGCACCACGTACTGCTGGTATGTGTGCCCCTCACCCCAGTCCGGGGTATGCACGCCCCTCAACTTCCCGTCGAGATAGGCGGCCCGCTGCCTGCGCTGCGCCATCTCGTCGTACGGCATCTCGGACTCGCCCTGCTCCAGCACGAGCAGCCCGTGCCGCTGCCCGACTCCGTGCAGCGGCCCCATGTCCGCCGGCCGCCCGAACCGGTGTACGGCGACCACGGCCGCGGTCCGCGACGTCAGCGCCGCCTCCACCGAGGAGGCGTCCAGACAGTACGTCTCCGGATCTATGTCCGCGAACACCGGCAACGCGCCGACCAGCGCCACGGCCTCGGCGACTTCCACGTTCCCGAAGGCAGGTACGACGACCTCGTCACCGACTCCTACGCCGACGGCCCTGAGCATTGCTGCGGTACCCATACGAGGATGGTCGTAGCGCAACGTGAACTTCAAGTGACGGAAAACAAAAAAGGGTTGGACCCGGAACCGAAGTTCGGGGTCCAACCCTTTGAATGATTGTTCGGCGGCGTCCTACTCTCCCACAGGGTCCCCCCTGCAGTACCATCGGCGCTGTAAGGCTTAGCTTCCGGGTTCGAAATG
>NZ_JBHJRX010000098.1:0-19434 GCF_042268605.1 Streptomyces sp. NPDC056296
AGACAGGCAAGCCCTCGATCAAGTAGACATGGACGAGGTCAGGACCTGGGGAATTACGTGACGCCGGGCCCGGGGAATTACGTGATCGTTCACAGGCAACTCCTCGGCCAGACCAGCCTCGCGGTGCGCTCCCGCTACAACGACCCGTTCTTCACCCGTGGCCAGCGGCACATGCTCGCCGACACTGGCAAAATCGGCTGGCACGCCGACTTCGAGACCCGCATCGCCGAACTGCTGAAAGTGGCCACGTGACGCCGCCATCGCCTTCTTCGGCCGCCGCGACGAGGAGCTGAGCATGACCGCCTGGAGCGACCGCTCCCCGATCTCCGCCGTCATGCTCAACCCGGCCCTGATGGCGGCCGTCCTGGCCAACGCGGCGCAGGGACACGAGAAGGAAACAGGCCAGCCCATGCCCTGGGCCCTGGGCTTCGTCACCGCTCCCATGGTCCTGCACCAGCCCACCCGCAACGCCCTGCCCGCCTCGACCAGAACCCACCTGGGCGCCTGGATCGGCAAGAACCCCGCCCTCCGGGCCGGATTCCCCGCCCGCGCCCAGACTCTGGCAGAACCCGTCAAGGAAGGCACCCGGTTCGGCCTGGCCCACCACACCCTCACCCTGGAACCCGGCGGCCGCCTGAGAGCCACCTACCGCCGGCCGCGCGGATTCAAGGCCCCCGGAGAACTCGACCAGATGCTGCGCAAGGCCAACCTGGTGGGACGCTGGCTGGCCAAATCCGACAGCCCGGCGACTGTCTTTGCCGTCCTCGGCGTGACACCCTGACCGGGTGCAATTGCTCGCGATCATCCTCTACAGCAAGACGGGCGACCGGCAGGTCCTGGAATTCACCCCAGGCGCCCTCAACGTCGTGACAGGCGAGTCGAAAACAGGCAAGAGCGCCTTGCTCGAGATCGTCGAATCCTGCCTGGGACGCGACACCCTGCAAATGCCGGTGGGCCCCATCACCAGCACGGTGTCCTGGTACGCCGCCCTGTTCCAACTGGACAGCGGCCGCGCATTCGTCGCGCGTCCCGCCCCCAAGGCAGGCAAGTCATCGACCCAGCAGGCCATGCTCGCCTTCGGCGCAGACCTCGAACCGCTCGACTTCGAGCAGCTCGAAGCCAACTCCGACACCAACACGGTCCGCGAGCAGCTCGGCCGACGTATCGGCATCGAGGAGAACCTGCACGAACCCCCGGCCGGCTCGGGCCGCCAGGCGCTGGAGGCCCACATCGGGCATGCAGCCCTGCTCTGCCTGCAGCGCCAGAGCGAGATCGCCGACCCCGGGTTTCTCTTCCACCGACAGGGCGAGCAGTTCATGGCTCAGACCCTGAAAGACACCATCCCCTACTTCCTCGGCGCCGTTCCCCGCGACCAGGCCCTCAGACGAGCCCAGCTCGCAGCAGCCAGGCGCGAGGTGCGCACCGCCGACACGGCCTACCAGCAGGCCCTCCAAGGCGCCCAGAGAGCACAGGCCGGGCTCGCTTCGCTGTGGCGAGAGGCCTTCGCGCTCGGCATGGTCAACACCGAGGAGCAGCCCGAGCGCACCGAAGCCCTGTCCGCCCTGCACGCCGCGGTGAGTGCCGGCCCCGTGCCGACAGCCGTCGACCCCGAGACGGCCGGCCGCCGCAACGCACTCGAACGAGAACGCGACCAGCTCCGCGCCCGCCTCAAAGGCGTGGCAGCCGAACGTGAACTGCTCCTGCAGCAAGACGACTACGCCGGCGACTACGCCGGCGCCGTTCGCACCCAGACGGCACGCCTGGCCAGTCTCAACCTCCTGGGTGTGCAACCAGACAGCGACAGGGACGAATCTGCGGTCTGCCCCCTGTGCAGGTCGGCAATGAGCGAGCCCGACCCGACAGCGCTAGAACTCCGTCAGAGCCTTGAACGCCTCCAGACCCAACTGCAGGACGTCGAAGCCGCACGGCCTGCTCGACGAGCCGCCCTCACCCAGCTGGACGAGCGGGCAGACGAACTGCGGGCAACACTGCGCAGCATCGAAGCGACACTGCAGTCCCTCGTCTCCGCCCGCGCTGTCACCGAGGAACTCACCGACACCTCCCGCCGCGACTTCATGCGCGGCCGCATCCACGCGAGCCTCGCCGCGCTACCCGCCAGCACACAGGAGGAAGTAGCCCGGCTGAAGCACCTTCTCGAGGCGGCGCAGAACCGGATCGAAGCCCTGACCGCTGAACTCGACCCGAACGAAGAACGCGAACAGCTCACCTCGCGCCTCGTCGCGATCAGCCAGGACATGACCGACTGGGCCGACCGGCTCCAGCTCGAACACAGCGGGCAGAGCGTCCGCCTCGACCTCAGCCGCCTGACCGTCGTGACCGACACCGAACAGGGACCGGCCCCCCTCTTCCGCATCGGCAGCGGGGAGAACTGGGTCGGCTACCACGTCATCGTCCATCTCGCTCTGCACCGCTACTTCTCCCGGCAAGGCCGCCCCGTCCCGCGCATCCTGATGCTGGACCAGCCCACCCAGGTCTGGTATAGGTCGGAAGTCGACCAAGCCTCAGGAACCCTCGAGGACGACACGGACCGGGCAGCTGTGACCCGGCTGTTCCGGCTCATCCACGACGTAGCCCGTGAACTTGCCCCCGACCTTCAGATCATCGTCTCCGACCATGCCAACCTGGACGAGCCGTGGTTCCAGGGCTCCGTGCGCCACAACTGGCGCGGTGGACGCAAGCTCATCCCGCAGCGCTGGATCGAGGAGGTCGGCCAGGCGGGGTAGCACTCCAACGTGCGAGCGTGGCCCACCCGCAGCCAAGACGGCCCGCTGCACGCCAACTACCGCACCGATCCGAAGAATGCATACTCCAAGCCTCTGCGGCGCAATACCGCGCATCCCGCTCCCTCGGCTGGCCCAGACCATACGGTGACGGCTGGCTCACGATACGGCCTGTTCCACTGCGGCGGTGCTCGTCTGCCTACAGAGCCTTCCCGACGCTGCTGGGCGTCGGGAACAAGGCTTCGACGCTACGTCCGCCGCCGAGTTTGGCTGGCATTCGCGTACAATCTTGCAGCCCGGCAATCTTCACTGCCGCAGATGTCACCTCGTCTGTACTGCGTGGGGCATCGAGGGCTCAAGCGGGCCGTACAGCCGTGCTCGGTTGGGCGGCAGGCTCAGCGTGTTCAACTTGGTGGCATTGCTGTCCTCGATCGTGCCCCAGGGTGACATGTCTGCCGTCATGGAGGCCGCGGCGAACGGCACTGCCTGCACTGCGCCCGGTGTGTCTGTGCGCCGCCTCCGGCTTCAGCGCCACAGGACCTGGCAGACGGCTTGGCCGGGAGCCGCCAGTTGGCTAGCGGGCGGGCGCGACAGGAGGGTCGATGGCCGTGTCGTCCCCCGTCCGTGAGCCACGGTCCTCATCCTCGGCGGAGTCGATGCGTGCGGGAAGCCAGATCAGGGCCACCGCTGCTGCGACGACGAGTGCGCCGGCGCCCACGGCGAAGCTGATGTGCATCGCCGAGAGATAGGCGTCCTGTGCCTTGGGGAGCAGTGCGGAGAGCTGTTCCTCAGAGCCATTCGGTAGCGTCGCGGAGGAGCGTAGTTCACGGACGGCTGCCGCCGTGCCGCCCAGGGATTCCGACGCGGCGTCCCGCGCGTCGGCGGGCAGCACGTTGACCGCCGAACCGAGTTCGCTGCGGTACTGGATGGAGAGCACCGAGCCGAGGACGGCCACGCCAAGCGCTGCACCGACCTGCCGCAGCGTGTTGTTGACGCCTGCCCCGATCGCGGCTTGATCCGGTGAGATCACGGCCATGGTGGTGGTGGTCGCAGTCCCCATGACCAGCCCCAGGCCTAGTCCGGAAGCACCGAGAAGGACTTCGTACCACCACATCGCCGTGTCGGCGCCGACACCTGCTTGGCCGGCAAAGGAGAGGCTCAGCAGTACGAGGCCCGCAGTCACCACGATCTTCGGGCCGAACCGCTGGGCCATCGGGTTGCTGAGTACACCTGACACTACGGCGCCCACAGCAACCGGAAGCAGGATGACACCCAGCTCGAGCGGGGTGTGGCCGCGGACACCCTGGACGTAGAAGACCATCAGGAAGGTGCCGCCGGTCAGCGCGAAGAAGGACAGTGCGAGGCTCGCGGTGCCTGCGGCGAAGGATTTGTTGCGGAACAGCCGTACGTCCAGGGCGGGTGTGGCTGTTCGGCTTTCGAAAAGGACCATCACAGCGAGCAGGGCGAGTCCGCCGAGCAGCGTGCCCAAGACCTCGGCCGACGTCCAGTGGTTGGTCTCGCCGCCGCGGATCACGCCGTACACCAGGGCGCCGATGCCGCAGACGGACAGCAGCACGCCGATGATGTCGAGGCGCGGCCGGCTCGCAGAGCGGGACTCGGCCAGAACCAGCAGCAACAGCACGGCACAGACGGCGGCGATCGGAACGTTGATCAGGAAGACCGAGCCCCACCAGAAGTGCTCGAGGAGGAAGCCGCCGGCGATCGGGCCGAACGCGATGGACGTACCTCCCAGCGCCGACCAGATACCGATGGCCTTGCCACGCTCCTCGGGAGCGAAGATGTCGTTGATGACCGCGAGCGTGGCAGGCGGTACGACCGAGCCGGCGACCCCCATGACTCCGCGCCAGAAGATGAGTTCCTGGGGGCTGTCGGAGTAGCCCGCGAGCGCGGAACTCACTGCGAAGACAAGCAGCCCGATGACCAGGACGCGCCGGCGACCGAACGTGTCGGCGAGGATGCCGGAGGAGAACATCAGCGCCGCGTAGAACAAGATGTAGGAGTCCAGCGCCCACTGGAGTTCGGCGTTGCTCGCCCCGACATCCTCCTGGATGGCCGGAAGAGCCACGTTCAGGATGGTGTTGTCCATCATCACCATCAGGAAACAGCAGCCCAGGACCGTCATGATCAGTCCGCGGCGGGGCACCGGCCCGCCTGCGGACAATGCCGCGTTCATGCGCACCTCCTGTCTGAAGGGCGCAACGCACAGGTCGTCGCCACCCCGCATCTACTACAACGGCATAGTAGTTAGTGGGCACGGTGGGCTGGGGTCAAGTGAAGTGGTCCTGAAAGAAACCCGGTTATCCGCTGCAGGGCGCGTCTGTGCCCGTTCAGTTGCCGGGCCCCTCCCGCATCAGCTTCTCGAAGCGCTCGCGCAGGTCGGGAGCGCTGAGAATCTCGTCCAGGAAGTGGTTGACCGCGCTCACCCCGAAGTCGCGGATGACCTCACGAACGGCCATCGCAGCCTCATCCGTGACCACGGGCGAGTACGCATACCCCCGGCCGGCCTTGGTGCGGTCGGCCGCACCCTTCTCGGACAGACGGCTCATAACGGTCATGACCGTGGTGTACGCGAGCGGCGCTGCCCGGACCGTGTTGAGTTTGCCGAGCACATCCCGCACGGTCATCGGTCCGGAAGCCTTCCACAGCACTTCCATGATCTCGTTCTCCAGCGGGCCGAAGACGAGACAGTCCTGGGAGGGGCGGATGCGTTCGCCTGCCATCCACCCAATCTACGACATCCCCACGCCCAGTCCCCGCAGAACGGACAGAAGGAGCAGCACCCCACGGCAGAGCGCCGTGCCGCGGGGCTTCTTTCAAGTTTCTTTCTCTTCTGTTTTCCTACCCTTTCAGCATAACCATGCGGGGCGGCAGGTGCTTTTACGATCAGGGGTAACGGCTCTGCGGCAAATCGCCGTTGAGCATTCTTTCCTCTAGGGAAAATCTATGGCCGTCTTCGAATCGACTGCAGCTGCCGAGCGCGTTTTCGGCACCCTCTTCAGGATTCTGCTCGAAGATGAGCAGTTCACCTCCCAGCTGCGCTCCGGCGGACTGTCCATCCTGCTGACCCAGACCAACCCCGACTGCGTCCTTCATGTCTCCGCCGACGCGCTGCGGGTCGGCTCTCAGGCGCCCGATGACGCGACGATCCGCATCAGAATGTCCTCAGACACGGCACACCAGCTCTGGCTGGGCAAGCTCATGATGCCGACGGCCATCGCCACCGGCCGCGTGCGGATCCGCGGCAAGGTCGCCCGGGTGCTCGAACTCGTCCCCATCCTGCGGCCCGCCTTCGACCGCTATCCGGAACTGGCCATCGAAGAGGGCCTTCCAGTCTGAGCGCCCCATAACGAACCACATCCTGGCCGCACCGCAGAACCACACTGGGCGAAAACCATCGAGCCTGGCATGCGCAGGCTATGACACCTGAACGTGTCCTTAGTACCCCCCCACACCCCCTGCCGGGTCACGGACTTTCAGTCCTTCGGAGAACAATGACGAACAATAACGCCATGGAGCTCAACTTCGACGCCCTTCCCGGAGAGGTGGACAAGCTGCGTCTCCGAGTAAGAGAATTCGCCCGCGAGGTCGTCGCACCCCGGGTGACCGACCTCGACGCGGCGCCCGCCGATGACTTCGACTGGGACACGGTGGCCCAGGGCCACGCCCTCGGCCTCACCCGGGTCGCCGTCCCCAAGGACTACGGGGGCCTCGGCCTGGGCATGATCGGCTGCGCCGTTGCCCTGGAGGAGGTGGCATCCGTCTGCGCCGGCACCGCCCTGATCTTCGGCGCCGCCATGCTCGGACAGTGCCCGGTCCTGCTCTCCGGCGACCCGCGGCTCCAGGCCCGCTTTCTGCCCATGTTCTCCGGAGACTCACCGGTCCTCGCCTGCAACGCGGTCACCGAGGAAGAGGCGGGCTGCGACCTCATCATCCCCGCCAACGCCGTGCACGCCCGTGACGTGATGACCGCCCAGCGCAAGGGGGACCACTACGTCCTCAACGGCAGGAAGCGCTTCATCACCAATGCCCAGGTCGCCTCTTTCGCCTCCGTGTTCGCCAACATGGAAGGCGCACCCGGCGCCACCGGCCTCACCTCGTTCATGGTGCCGCTGGACCTGCCCGGCGTAGTCCGCGGACCGGTGGCCGACAAGATGGGCTACCGACTCTGCCTGGGCAGCGAGCTCGAGTTCCATGACGTCCGGATCCCCGCCGAGAACATGATCGGAGAGGAGGGCGACGGCATGGCCATCAACATGGCGCAGAGCAACATGGCGCGCGCGTCCGTCGCCGGGATCTCGGTCGGTGTCGCCCGCGGCGCCTTCGAACAGGCCCTTGAATGGTGCGACACCCGTGTCCAGGGCGGGCTGCGCCTACGTGAGCATCAGTTCACCGCCGCCAAGCTCGCCGAGATGGCCGCCAAGATCGACGCCGCCCGCTTGCTGTACCTCAAGGCCGCCAACAAGGTGGACAACGAGCTCCCTGCCCCGCAGTATGAGCCGGCGGCCGCCAAGCTCTTCGCAGACCGCGTCGCCATCGACGTCGCCGATCTGGCCATGTCGCTCACCGGCGCCCGCGGCTATGTGAAGTCCTTCGGTATGGAGAAGCGGCTGCGCGACGCCTACGGCGCCCGCATCTACGAAGGCACCCCCGAAGTCCTCGCCCTCGCTGTCACCGAGAGCCTCTACGACGAGGACCGGATATGACTGACCAAGCACAGGAACGGTACATCGCCGACATCGTCCAGCTCCATTCCTCGCTGAACTTCCGTGCCCTTCCCGAGCACATCACCGGCGAGCCGCTGCACCTGTCATACGACTCAGTCGACGAACTGATGACTCTCACATGCCAGGACGACCAGCTTCCGCTGCGTTACCTCAACGGCATCATGGGATTCAGGCTCGTACAGTACCTGCGCCTTGGCTGGATGTCCCCCCGGGTCATGTACGAGCGCGCAGTCTTCCGTGAGACCGTGCGCCACCCCGAAGGCGTGCAGAACATCCACACCATCAGCCTGTGCACCCGTACGGGCCGCATCGAGGGCTACATCAGCCTCGGATGCTCTCAGGATCCCCTCTCTCGCCCGCTGGACGACCCGGAAAGGCGCCGTTTCCCCACCGAAACAGCCCACGGTATCGACCTGCTCGCCCCCTACGCCGCCTACGACCTGGGAACGCACCAGGTGTTCGAGATCAAGCGCTTCGTGCGCAACCTGGACCTGCCGGACTCGCCGCGGACCGAACGGATCGCCTGGCGGCTGTTGGCCAGCCTCGGCCGGGTCGTCGTCGACTTCCAGGCCGAGGACCGCATGCGCGTCCTGCTCGGCGACGCCAAGGAGAAGGTGGCCGTCCGACACTTCAGGCTCATGGGTTTCCCTCTGCGGATAGCCCGGGACACCACCCCCCGGCTTCCCGACAACGACCTGATGGCCCCGATCTACCAGCAGGATGTCAACGCCGTTCCCTTCGTAGGCGCCGTCCATGATGACCTCAAAGACTACGTCGACCTCGTCGAGGACTACCTGGCCGGCGGCCCCGGCGGGCCCAGCCTGGCGGCGACGGTCGCAGCCATGACGGCACGCCTGGGCGGAGCGCGAGCAATGAAGAAGGTGTCGTAGGTGAGCGCAACCGAAACAGTGCCAGCGGACGCACCCGATGACTCGACGCAAGCCAGGGACTTCTACGCGGAGCTGACCATGCGCAACCGGGGCGTGATCGGCCCCGCCGAGCAGGCCTTCCTGCGCCGATCGACCGTGCTCGTCGCCGGATGCGGATCGATCGGCGGGGCCGCCGTCGAACCGCTCACCCGGCTGGGCGTGCTCTCCTTCGTCCTGGCCGACCCCGGCTCGTATGAGGTGAACAACCTCAACCGCCAAAGCGCAGCCGTCACCGACGTCGACCGCAACAAGGCCACCGTCGCCGGCGAAAGGGTGACCGCGATCAACCCGTACGCCAGGGTGAACATATGTCCCGAAGGCGTCACCGGCGCCACCGCTGGCACGCTGGTGAAGAAGTGCGACGTCATCGTAGACGGCGTCGACGTGACCACTATGGACGGCTGGCGGGCCAAGTACTTGCTGCACCAGTCCGCCGCCGAGCGGCGGCTTCCGCTGGTCACCGGCTGGGACATCGCGGGTGCACAGTACGTGCGCTGCTACGACTACCGGCACGTCAAAAAGCCCTTCGACGGCGCCATCAACGAGGCGGACCTCGACCGGCTCACATCCTGGCAACTGCTGCTGCGCGCCGTGCCGCTGCGCTACGTGCCCGTGGAAATGCTGGTCGAAGTCAAGACCAACCTGGGACGGCCGGACTACAGTTTCCCTCAGGTCACCTATGTGGCCATGATGTTTGGCGCCCTCACTTCCCACATGGTGGTCAAACTGCTCGCCGGGCAGACTGTGCGCCCGGAAGTCTTCATCGACGTGCACCAGCAGGTCCGCCCGCCAAGAGAGCAACTGCTCACCCGGGCCCGCCGGGCCGCCGCCCTCATAACGCTGGCGCCCGGCCTGCTGAGGCTGGCCCGCGGCGCAAAGGGGGCCTGACGGCATGTCCGACCTGCACGAATTGACAGCGCTCGCCCAAGCGAGCGCCGTCGCCCGCGGCCAGCTGTCGCCCGTCGAACTCACCGACCACTACCTCAGCCGGATCGCCGAGCTCGACGGCGAGCTGAGCGCATACCTCACCATCACCCCGGAGCTGGCTCGGTCCCAGGCACAAAAGGCCGAGCAAGCGGCGGTGACGGCACGCCGGGACGGCACTCGCCTGGGCCCGCTGCATGGTGTGCCGGTGCCCGTCAAAGACCTCACCCAGGTCGAAGGGGTCCGCTGTACTTGGGGTTCGGCCGCGTTCGCGGACCATGTCAGCGATGCCGACGACCATGTCGTCACCCGGCTACGAGAGGCCGGCACGGTCATGCTCGGGAAGACCAACACCGCCGAGTTCGGGCTGCCTTGCTACACGGAGAACCGTCTCGGCCCGCCGACCCGCCATCCCTTCAGTCCTGGACGCTCACCTGGCGGATCCAGCGGCGGCGCGGCGGCGGCCGTCGCGGCTGGTCTGGCACCACTCGCGCACGGAACCGACGCCGGCGGCTCGGTCCGTATCCCCGCCTCGGCCTGCGGCCTCGTCGGGCTGAAACCGAGCCGGGGCCGAATCAGCAACGGCCCGCTGCGCCCCGACATCACCGGACTGTCGGTCCATGGCGCCCTCGCTCGCACAGTCACGGACGCAGCGGCACTCATCGACGTCATGGCTGGCTGGATGCCAGGTGACGTCTACACCGCGCCCGCACACCCCGATGGAGTCACGCTGCTTGACCACGCCCGCCGGACACCGCGCCCTCTGCGGATCGTGGTGCTTCGCGAGCCGATGGTGCCTGGTGCGCTCCTGCACCCCGACTGCGCGGCGGCCCTGGACGCCGCCGCCCAGGCGCTAGCTGCACTGGGCCACGAGGTCGCGACGGTGGCTATGCCCCCGGACGACGGCATCCTGACCGCCTTCACCCGGGTCTGGTCAGTGGAGGCGGCATCGTACGAGGTGGAGCTGGAACGTGAAGGCGAGCTCATGCCGCTTACGGCTTGGCTGCGACAGGTCGCGGCCAGGGTGTCAGCGCGGGAATACTCCGCCGCGTTGTCCACCTTCCGGGGCCTGGGGCAGATGCTGACCGAGCTGCTCTTCGCCGCCTACGACGTCATCCTCTCCCCGGCGCTCGCCGAGCCCCCGGTATGTGTAGGGCAACTGCGCAACGACGCTGACCCCGCGGCCGAGTTCGCCCGCATGACAGCGTTCATGCCTTACACCACGGTCTACAACATCACCGGCATGCCCTCGATCACAGTCCCCCTCGCCCAGAACACAGACGGTCTGCCGACCGGCGTACTGCTCGGGGCGCGCTACGCAAACGAGGCGCTTCTGGTGTCCCTCGCAGCCCAGCTCGAGCAGTCCGGCACCACGACCACGGCGTCCTGACGCCGCCAGCAGCCAGCCCATATCCGCCTACAGGCGGGATCCCGGTCCAATCGGACGCTCCACAAGACGTCCGTGCGGCCTCAAGGGGCAGGGCAGAAAAGGCCCGCCCTGATCGCATACGCAGCAGCGTTTCTCGCGTTCCTGGGGTTGCAACGCAGCATGACCTCCGGGATGGCGCGTTGACCGTGCGCTTTGAGCAGCTTGCTCCAGACGGCGTCAACGCTCCTCACTCCCTCGGACACCATGGGAGCGCCCGGCGGTACCGCTGCCTCCCGCGCCGAGACACTGACTTCGGCTCGTCAAGGTGAGGTTGGGTCGTCGAGGGTCAGGCCAGTGCCCGCCATAGAGCCGTCGAGGGTTTCGGGCCGGTCGAGGGCGACTACGACGAGGTTGGCCAGGCTGCGCTTGACGTGCGCCCGTACCCACCCGACGGGGTGAGGTCCAGCGCGTAGGCGGGCAGCAGGAACACAGTCAGCCAGCCCTGCTCGGCGATCAGCTCATGCATGGCGTGGAAGACGTGGGTGTTGAGCCGGCCCCACACCAGTACGATCGGTGCCTTGACGAGCTGGTGGACACCGTCGACCAGCGCGATGAAGGCCGCACCAGGTGCAGCCACCGCTTCGCCCGCGATTCCCCGGGTGCCCGCCGCTCGGGGCTGCTGGCCATGCACAGCGCGGTGATCTCCAACCTGTTCGGCCCCAGCGCCTCTGCAGAGGACTACGACGAGACCGACGTGCAGGTACGGGACACCGTCCAGTACGCCTGGTCGGAGTTCGCCCGTACCGGAGTGCCCCGCAGCCCCGACGGCACCGCCTGGCCGTCCGCATCATCACCGACCCCCACTTCACCGTCATCGACGAAGAGAGCAGTGGCCTCCCCCTGGAGATCACCCCTGTCTGCGAGGTGATCGACTCCTTGCGGCGGCTGTAATCACCGTCTCCGCCGATCGGGCAGTGAACGCCCGCCGCGATCGAAGCGGCGGGCGTCCTTCGCATGTACCCGCATGTACCTGCGCGGCGGGCACCGGCCGGCTGACAGACCGGGCAGCCGGTGTACTGCGGGGCCCTGGCCGGAACGTCGTCGATCCGGCGGCCGGCGGGACGCCGAGCGCCAGAACAGTGACCGCCAGTTGGCGGCGGAAACCGGGTGCGCAAGCGGGAGTCGGGAGGCGAACACGCCGTCGGCCCCGCGGGTTCGCTGTGGTTTGAGTAACGTAACGGCGGCCTGTCGCCGGAAGCGACCGGCTACCGTCAGGGCGGCGTCGATTGGCGTTTCCGATCTCTTCTGTCCTCGCCAGCTGTTCTGTGGTGGTCGGCTCACTGCCGGGCGGGCACTGGTGACCAGGTGCTTGGAGCGCCAGTGCCTCGTCTGCAACCAGCTGCCATCAGCGGAAGATCGCCTTGCCGGGCCCGTCGTCGACGAAACTGCGCATCCCGGTCTCCTTGTCCTGGGTCGCGAACAGCCCCGCGAACAGGGATCGTTCGATGTCTAGTCCGGTGTTCAGGTCGGTCTCCAGGCCGGAGTCGACGGCTTCCTTGGCGGCGCGTAGCGCGAGCGCGGGACCGCGGGCGAGCCGTGTCGCCCATGCCTGCGCCTCGCCGTGAACCTGGTCAGGGGGCACTACCTTGTCCACCAATCCCATGGTGAGCGCGTCGTCAGCGTGGACGGTCCGGCCGGTGAAGATCAGGTCCTTGGCCTTGGCCGGGCCGACGAGCCGCGCGAGGCGCTGGGTTCCGCCGGCTCCGGGGATGAGACCGAGCAGAATCTCCGGCTGGCCCAGCTTGGCATTCTGCGCCGCGATGCGGATATCGGCGCACAGCGCCAGTTCGCACCCGCCGCCGAGTGCGTAGCCGGTCACGGCTGCAACCACGGGTTTCGGGATCCGGGCCACTGCACTGAAGCAATCCTGCAGGGCCCGTGCCCGGAGGGCCATCGCCTCGTAGTCCATGGCCTGCATTTCCTTGATGTCCGCGCCGGCGGCAAACACCTTCTCGCCGCCCCAGAGGACCACCGCGCGCACGTCGTCACGATGACCGGCTTCGTGAGCGACCGTGCGCAGCGCATCCTGCGTGGTGGTGTTCAGGGCGTTCATCGGCGGGCGGTCGAGACGGATCGTGCCGACACCGGTGGCTACTTCAAGGCGAACGGTCATACGGGGTTGCCACCTTCGTCCTTTGTCTCGCGGCAGGGCTGCACGGTCTTCAGCTGTCGAAGTCGACGGTGAGGGCGTCGGAGAGGGGATAGGTCTGGCAGGTCAGGACGTAGCCGTCGTCGACTTCGGAGCGTTCGAGGGCGAAGTTGCGGCGCATGTGGCCTTCGCCGTCGGTGACGCGGGCACGGCAGGTGCCGCAGACTCCGCCCTTGCAGGCGAACGGGAGGTCGGGGCGGACACGCTGGGCGCTGTCGAGGACGCTTTCGTTGCGGCTTTGGGTGAACGTGGTGATCCGGCCGTCCAGTACGAGGGTGACCTGGCTGGCGGGGCCGTCGTGGGCAGGGTCCTCATCGCGGGTGAGCGGTGCGGGTTCCTGGTCGTCGGCGTAGAAGAGCTCCTGATGGACGCGCTCTGCGGGAGTGCCGAGGCCCTCGAGTACTCGCTGCGCGTCGCGCACCATGCCGTGCGGTCCGCACAGCCACCAGTGCTGGGGCTGCCGTACGTCGATCAGTGCGTGGATGAGGTCGGTGAGGCGGTCGGCGTCCAGGCGCCCGGAGAGGATGTCGGCTTCGCGCGGTTCGCGGGACAGGACGTGGGCCATCTGGAGGCGGGCGGGGTGCTGGTCCTTGAGATCCGCCAGTTCGTCGGCGAACATCACGCTGTTGCTGCGTCGGTTGCCGTAGAAGAGTGTGACCTGGGAGTCGGCGTCGGCGGCGAGGGCGGACGCGGCGATGGAGAGCATGGGGGTGATGCCCGAGCCCGCTGCGATCAGGACGTGATGCGCTGCTTGGGTCAGGTCGGGAGTGAAGGCGCCGACGGGCCCCATGACCTCGACGGTGTCCCCTGGTCGCAGTTCGTTCACCAGCCAGGTGGAGAACAACCCGCCGGGCACGACCCGCACGCCGATCCGGGGCGCAGCGCCGGCCGGGGAGCAGATGGAGTAGGAACGGCGTTCGTCATGGCCGTCCCTTTCCCGGCGGAGTGTCAGGGACTGCCCCGGGGCGAAGGTGAATTCCTCGGCGAGTTCTTCCGGCACGTCGAAGGTGATGGCCGCCGCGTCCTGGCACAGCCGCTCCACCTGGAGGACACGCAGGGGGTGGAAGGCGGTCCGGCGGCGCTGCCGGCCTGAGGCCGCGAGGGCGGGAGCGGTGGCGGGCGGGACCATCAGATCTCCTTGAAGTACTCGAAAGGTTCCAGGCAGCTGCGGCAGCGCAGCAGGGCCCGGCAGGATGTGGCGGAGAACTGCGAGAGCTGTTCGGTGTCGTCGCAGGAGCAGTGGGGACACGCGACGGCCTGGCGGCTGGGGGAGAGGGCCACCAGGACCGGGCCGGGGGAGCGAGGGGCGGCTTGGGGCGGGGCGATGTGGTGCTCGGCGAGCTTGCGCCGGCCTGCGGCAGTGATCCAGTCGGTGGTCCACGGCGGGTCGAGGACGGTACGGATCTCTACCCGGTCGAAGCCCGCCGCTCCAAGGCGCTGCGATACGCCCGCTCGCATTTCCGCCATGGCCGGACAACCGGAATAGGTGGGGGTCAGGCTGGCGATCACCGTGCCGTGGGGGTCGATTTCGACGCCGCGCAGAACCCCCAGGTCGGCCAGGGTCAGCATGGGAAGTTCGGGGTCTGTGACCTCTTCGGCCGCTTTGCGGGCACGGGCGAGTGCTGAGCCGGTGGCGGTCACCATGCCCCCTCCGGGTGGGCGCGGGCCACGCACTGCAATTCCTCCAGCAGCGGCTCCAGATGCTCGGTGTGCTGTTGGTTGCGTCCGCCGCGGGCCGTTCCCGTCAGGTCGGGGAGCACCAGGGAGGCCGCGGTGGCGACCTCCGCCAGCACCTGAAGGGTTTCGGCTTCGACCGCTTCGGTGGACACACCGAAGTTCTCACCGCTTCGGTCGCCGAACAACTCACCGATCCACGGCGTCACCTCTGTGAGGGCCGCGCGTACCCGACGGTGCGACTCATCGGTGCCGTCCCCCAGGCGTACGACCCACTCTGCGGCGAACTGCCGGTGGTACGTCAGCTCCTTGACCCCCTTGGCGGCCACCGCGGCCAGGACCTTGTCATCGGCTGCCGTCAGCGCGCGGAACATCGCCAGCCGCCACGTGGACAGAACCAGGAGCCGGACCATGGAGAACGCGAAGTCGCCCGGCGGCAGTTCGGCCAGCCGGACGTTGCGGAACTGCGAGGCGTCACGGAAGTACGCGAAATGGTCCTCACCGCGCCCGGTTCCGTCGGACTGGCCGGCCCGCGAGTACAGCAGGCGGGCCTGTCCCAGCAGGTCCAGACCGATGTTGGCCAGCGCCAGCTCCTCCTCCAGCTCCGGGGCGCGGGTGCACCACTGGGCCAGCTGCTGGGCGCTGACGAGAGCGTCATCACCGAGCGCTAGACAGTAGGCAGCCAGTTGCGCGGCGTCCGTGCCGTCGGGGACGGCGGTGTCCACACCGTGCAGCGGATCTTCGAAACCGGTCCCGAAGGCCCACCGTGAGTCCCCGCCGGTGTCCTGCTCGCCCAGGGCGAGATTCAGGTGGTCGTCACTCATGGCCGAGCTCCTATATGTGGGGGACGTCTTGGGGGATGTCGTAGAACGTCGGGTGTCGGTAGACCTTGTCACCGCTGGGATCGAAGAAGGGGTCCTTCTCGTCCGGGGCGGACGCCGCGATGTTCTCGCTGCGTACCGCCCACACGCTCACCCCCTCGTTGCGCCGGGTGTAGAGATCCCGTGCGTGCAGGAGAGCCATACGGTCGTCGGCCGCGCGCAGCGAACCGACGTGCACGTGGTTGAGCCCGCGCTTGCCGCGCACGAAGATCTCGTACAGTGGCCACTCGTTCCTGGTCTCGCTCATGCCGCCCTGCCGTCCTTGCGTTCACGGTCGGCCCGCTTCCTGGCATGGGCCGACGCTGCTTCGCGCACCCACGCGCCGTCCTCGTGCGCCGCACGACGCCTGCTGACGCGTTCGGTGTTGCACGGGCCGTCGCCGCTGATCACCCGCTGGAGCTCGGAGAAGTCCGGCGTAGCGAAATCGTGCCGGCCCAGCTCGGGGTTCCAGCGCAGTTCCGGGTCGGGCAGGGTGACTCCGAGCTTCTCGGCCTGCGGCACGGTCATGTCGACGAACCTCTGCCGCAGCTCGTCGTTGCTGTGGCGTTTGATCTTCCAGGCCATGGAAGCGGCCGAGTTGGGGGAGTTGTCGTCCGGCGGGCCGAACATCATCAGGGACGGCCACCACCAGCGGTCCACTGCGTCCTGGACCATCGCCCGCTGGGCGCCGGTGCCGCCCATCATGGTCATCAAGAGGTGCATGTCCCGTGGCGTCGTCTGGGTGTATACCGTCGCGTGGCGCAACGATTTCTCGGCGGACTGGCTGACGTGACCGGGCTGCAGGTCCCTGCCACTCTGCTCTTCGACCACCCCACGCCGCATGAGCTCGTCGAACATCTGAGGTCCGCACTGCTGGGAACGACGACCAGGGCACCTGCCCCGCAGCTGGCGGCTCTAGATAGGCTGCACGACCCGGTGGTCGTCGTCGGCCTCGGCTGCCGACTGCCAGGGGGAATCGACTCCCCGGAGGCCCTGTGGCAGATGGTCGACAAGGGCGGGGATGTAATCGGCGGTCTGCCCGAAGACCGGGGCTGGGACCTGGACACCCTCTACGACCCTGACCCGGAGCAATACGGGACTGCCTACACCCGGCACGGCGGATTCCTCGACGCGGTGGGCGAGTTCGACCCCGGCTTCTTCGGGATCAGTCCGCGGGAGGCGGTGGCACTTGACCCGCAGCAGCGGCTCATGCTCGAGATTTCCTGGGAGGCCATGGAACGGGCGGGGATCGATCCCGCATCGCTGCGCGGAAGTCGAAGCGGTGTCTTCACCGGCGTCTCGCTCCAGGACTACGGGCCGGCCTGGCACGAGGCGCCGCAGGAGGCACAAGGGCAGATGCTCACCGGAAACGCCTTGGGTGTCGTCTCCGGCCGGGTCGCCTATACGTTCGGGTTCGAGGGGCCGGCGCTGAGCATCGACACCCAGTGCTCCGCGTCATTGGTCGCACTGCACACGGCGGTGCAGGCGCTGAGCAGTGGCGAGTGCGATCTCGCGTTGGCCGGGGGTGTCACGGTGATGTCCACACCGGGCATGCTGCTGGAGTTCAGTCGTAAACGCGGCCTGGCGCCCGACGGTCGCTGCAAGGCATTCTCAGCCGCCGCCGACGGGACTGGCTGGGCCGAGGGCGCGGCCGTCCTGCTCCTGGAGCGGCTGTCGGACGCCCGGCGTGCAGATCACCAAGTACTGGCTGTCATTCGTGCCACCGGCACCAACCAGGACGGCGCGAGTAACGGCCTGACCGCACCCAATGGCTCGTCTCAGCAGCGGCTGATCAGATCGGTCCTGACACGCGCCGGCCTGCGTGGGGCGGACGTTGACGCGGTGGAGGCGCACGGCACCGGCACGGCATTGGGTGACCCGATCGAGGCGAACGCCCTGATCGCCACGTACGGTCAGGACCGGCCAGAGGACCGGCCGCTCTACCTCGGATCGCTGAAGTCCAACATCGGGCACGCCCAAGCTGCGGCCGGTGCTGCCGGAGTGATCAAGATGATCATGGCGCTGCGCAACGGCGTGCTTCCACGCACCTTGCACGTCACCGAGGCGTCCCCGCACGTCAACTGGTCGGCCGGCGCCGTCGAACTCCTGCGGGAACCGGTGCCGTGGACGCGCCCCGGCCGTCCGCGCCGTGCGGCGGTGTCCGCCTTCGGTGTGAGCGGCACCAACGCACACGTCATCATCGAAGAGGCTCCCGAGCGTGAGTCCGTCGCCGAGCCGTCGGCTCTGCCCATCGTGGTGTCCGCGCGTAATGATGCGGCGCTGCGAGAGCAGGCAGAACGTCTCGCCGCGCACCTTGCCGACCGTCCGGAGACCAGTCTCCTGGATGCCGGATACACGCTGGCTGCGCGCACTCGCTTCGAGCATCGTGCCGTCATCGTCACGGCTCAGCGCGATCACGCCGTAGCCGGCCTTCGGGCGGTGGGACAGGGCGCGGCGGCACCGGGTGTGACGTGCGGAGAAGTACTGCCGCAGGTCGTCGAGGGACGTCTTGCGGCTCTGTTCACCGGGCAGGGCGCCCAGCGGCCCGGTATGGGGAGGCGGCTGTATGCCGCGTACCCGGTCTTTGCCCGGGCATTGGACGAGGTGTGTGATCGGATGGACGCCCATCTCGACCGTCCCTTGCGAGAGGTGATGTTCGCGACCGAGGGGTCGAGCGAGGCCGCGCTGCTGAACGAGACCGTGTACACGCAGCCTGCCTTGTTTGCCTACGAGACCGCGCTGTTCCGTCTCGTGCGGTCGTGGGGGGTTACCCCCGATGTGCTGATCGGCCATTCCATCGGAGAGCTCACGGCCGCCCACGTGGCCGGGGTGTGGTCACTGGATGACGCGTGCACGTTGGTCACTGCGCGGGCACGGCTGATGCAGTCCTGTCCTGCGGGTGGCGCGATGGCGGCGGTGCAGGCGGACGAGGACGAGGTGCTGGCGACGCTTGACCAGTTCGACGGCCGGGTGGTCGTCGCGACGGTCAATGGCCCTGCCGCCACCGTCGTGGCCGGCGATGCCGACTCGGTGGGCGAGGCCGTGGACCTGTGGCGGAATCGAGGCCGCAGGACGAAGCAGCTCACCGTCAGCCACGCTTTCCACTCCCCGCACATGGACGACATGCTCGACGCGTTTCGCGAGGTCGCGGAAGGCGTCGTCTACCACCCGCCGGTCCTGCCTGTTGTCTCCAACCTGACGGGAGAGATCGCCACGGCCGAGCAGCTTGCTTCCCCCGACTACTGGGTGCGCCATGTACGCAAGGCCGTGCGATTCATGGACGGCATCCGCTGCCTGTACGAGCGGGGGACGACCGCCTACTTGGAACTCGGTCCCGACGCCGTGCTCACCACCATGGGCCCCGACTGCCTGCCCGCGCGTTCCGAGACCGCAGCTGACACAGTCTTCGTGGCGGCTTCTCGGGCGGGACGCGATGAGGAACTGACCCTGCAGTCGGCTTTAGGGGAACTGTATGTGCGCGGTATCGATGTTGACTGGCGCACTCGCTATCAAGGCCTGGGCGCGACACACACGGAACTCCCCACTTACCCCTACCAGCGCAGCCGCTACTGGCTCGAGCGCTCCGCGCGGGCGAAGGAGCCCGTTCCCGCGACGCCCAACCCGAGCGGGTGGCGTTACCGGGTGGAGTGGCGACCAGTAGGGGACCCTCTGGGTGCCGTATCGCCGGCACTGTCCGGCACGTGGCTGCTGCTGGCTCCGTCGTCCGGGGCCGACGAGCACATGCTGTCGCGCATAGCGTGGATGATCGACCGCCTCGGCGGCCACGCGGTGACGATACCGGTCGCACAGCATGACACGAACCGTGCTCGTATGGCTGAACTGCTCGCGAAGCGGACGGCTGAGACAGACGGCGAAAATGGCGGCGTACGGGCCTTGACCCCTGATGTTGGACACACGAGACACTGGATCCTGAGGATCTGAGGACGGACATCTCGTGGTCATGAAGAACTATCCGCCGGAGT
>NZ_JBHJRX010000099.1:0-19351 GCF_042268605.1 Streptomyces sp. NPDC056296
CTGGACTGGTACAACTACCACCGACCCCACACCGGCATCGGCGGCCACACACCAGCCAGCCGCGTCACCAACCTGCCCGAACAGCACACCTAGGCCGCCGACAATGCCGTTGCCCGCCGGGCACGCCGGTACGCGCCGACGGCCCGAACCCCCGCACAGTGGGTTCGGGCCGTCGGCCTTCTACGGTGTGGCTCCGGTCAGAGCGCGAGCCCCGTCAGAACCAGCACCCGCTCGTAGGTGTAGTCGTCCATCGCGAACCTGACGCCCTCGCGGCCCACGCCGGACTGCTTGGCGCC
Source organism: Streptomyces sp. NPDC056296 (assembly GCF_042268605.1). NCBI lineage: Bacteria > Bacillati > Actinomycetota > Actinomycetes > Kitasatosporales > Streptomycetaceae > Streptomyces > Streptomyces sp. NPDC056296. The sequence goes on from NZ_JBHJRX010000099.1 coordinate 297, forward strand.
GCCGTACGGCATCTGGTCGGCGCGGTAGGAGGGGACGTCGCCGATGACGACGCCGCCGACCTCAAGGGCGCGGTGGGCGCGGAAGGCGGTCTGGAGGTCGTGGGTGAACACGCCTGCCTGGAGGCCGTACTTGGAGTCGTTGACGGCGGCGAACGCCTCCGTCTCGCCGTTCACCTTCTGCACGCTGAGGACGGGGCCGAAGACCTCCTCGCAGGCGAGGGTGGTGTCGACGGGGAGGTCGGTGAGGACGGTCGGGGCGTAGGAGGCGCCGTCGCGCTTGCCGCCGGTGTGGAGGGTGGCGCCGGCCTCGACGGCCTCCTGGACCCACGCCTCGACGCGCTCGGCGGCGGCCTCGCTGACCAGCGGGCCGACGTCCGTCGCGTCGTCGTTCGGGTCGCCGGTGACCTGGGCCTCGACGGCGGCGACGACGCGCGGCAGCAGGCGGTCGTACACGGCGGCGTCGGCGATCACGCGCTGCACGGAGATGCAGGACTGGCCGCCCTGGTAGTTGGAGAAGGTCGCGATGCGCGTCGCGGCCCAGTCCAGGTCCTCGTCGCTCGCCCAGTCGCCGAGGACGACGGCCGCGCCGTTGCCGCCCAGCTCCAGGGTGCAGTGCTTACGCGGGACCGCGTCCATGATCGCGTAGCCGACGGTCTCGGAGCCGGTGAAGGAGATGACCGGCAGGCGCTCGTCCTGGACGAGGGCGGGCATCTTGTCGTTGGGCACCGGGAGGATGCTCCAGGAACCGGCGGGCAGGTCGGTCTCGGCGAGCAGGTCGCCGAGGATCAGGCCGGAAAGGGGGGTGGCGGGGGCCGGCTTCAGGATGATCGGCGCGCCGGCCGCGATCGCGGGGGCGATCTTGTGGGCGCACAGGTTCAGCGGGAAGTTGAACGGCGCGATACCGAGGACGACGCCCTTGGGGAAGCGGCGGGTGAGGGCGAGCCGGCCCTGGCCGCCGGCGTCGGTGTCGAGGCGCTGGGCCTCGCCGCCGTTGAAGCGGCGGGCCTCCTCGGCCGCGAAGCGGAAGACGGACACCGCGCGGCCGACCTCGCCGCGGGCCCACTTGATCGGCTTGCCGTTCTCGGCGGAGATCAGACGGGCGATCTCCTCGGTGCGCTCCACCAGGCGCCGGCTGACGTGGTCCAGGGCGGCGGCGCGGGCGTGGGCGGGGGTGGCGGCGAACTCGTCCCGTACGGCGTACGCGGCGGCCACGGCCTCTTCGACCTGGGCTTCGGTCGGGAGGCTCACCGTGCCGACGTGGCTGCCGTCCCAGGGGGAGGTGACGTCGAAGCCGGCCTCGCCGGTGGCCTGGCGGCCGGCGAGCCAGAAGGCGTGGGTGGAAGTCATTGTGGAGTTCCGGCCCTTCCGCGTTGGGGGTGTGTGCGTACGGCTGTACGGCTGTACGGGGTGCGGGGTCCACGGTAGGGCGGGGCGGCGGGGAGGGTGTTTGTCCGAGTCGTAGTGGTGGTGGCGTGGGGTTCGACGTGGTGGATATGTGTGGGTGGCGGGGGGGTGGGTCGCGGAGAGTTCTTTCGCCCCCGCCGCCCCTTCCCGTCCCGTACCCGGGGGCTGCCGCCCCCGGACCCCCGCTTCGGCCTGGACGGCCTCGTCCTCAGACGCCGGACGGGCTGGTCAGTCGGGCGAGGTCGCCTTCAATGCCAGCCACAGCTCCATCCGTACGTCCGGGTCGTCCAGGGAGCGGCCCAGGATCTCCTCCACCCGCCGCATCCGGTAGCGCAGTGTGTGCCGGTGGACGCCGAGGTCGGCCGCCGCCGCGTCCCACTGGCCGTGGCGGGAGAGCCAGGCGCGCAGGGAGGCCACCAGGTCGCCCCGGCCGGTGGCGTCGTGGTCGCGCAGCGCCCGCAGCAGGCCGTCGGCGAAGGCGCGTACCGCGTCGTCGGCGAGGAGTGGCAGGACCGACCCGGCCGCCAGGTGCTCGTGCTCCACGCAGACGCGTCCGCGCCGGCGGGCCACCGACAGGGCCTGCTCGGCCTGCTTGTAGGCGGCGGACGCGGCGATGGGCCCGGAGGGCGCCGACAGGCCGACGACCAGGCCCTCCTCGTCACCGCCCGCCGTCGGCTCCGGTGCCGGGCGGCCGGACTCCAGCGCCGAGGCGTACTCGACGCAGGCCGCGACCGCCGCGCCCCCGTCCGTGGCCAGTACCACCAGCCGCCCGCCCTCGGGGACGACCAGCACCGCCTCACCGGACCGGGCCGCCGCGGACTCGACGACCTCGGCAAGCGCGCCGAGCGGGTCGCCGTCGGTGTCGGCGGCGGCCAGCGCGGCGGCGGAGGGCCTGGTCTTGGCGGCGGGCACGCGCGCGTGCGGCCCGTTGTGCGCCCGCGCGGCGGACGCCGACGCCGACTCGGCGACGATCATCCGGAAGGGCGCGTCCAGCAGGCCGCCGTACAGGCCCCCGGCGACCGTGCGCGCGTGGTCCGGTTCGCCGGCCAGCAGCATGCGCAGCACGGCGGCGTCGATGCGCAGCCCGGCCTCGTGCAGGGAGCGCGAGCGTTCCGTGGTGAGCGTCAGCAGGGCGATGGCGGAGTGGACGGCGTACCGCTCGGCGGTGCCGAGGGCGGCGGCGGTGCCGACGGCGAGCGCGGAGCGGGGCCTGCGGGAGGTGCCGAGGGAGTGGAGTTCGACGCGGTCGGCGTTCTCGGGGTGTTCCGGGTGCTCGGTTCCACCGACGACGGAGGAGGCCGGTGCGGGGCGCTCCCGCAGCCGCTCCACGTCCGCCGTGAGGCGCGCGGCCCTGCGGCCCGCCCACTCCGGTGCGGCGGCGACGACGGCGCCCGAGGCGTCGTACAGCGCCGCCCAGCCGTCGACCTGCCCGGCCAGCGCGGCCAGCAGCCCCTCCGGGCCGTCGGTCAGGGCCCGCTTGGTCAGCTCGCGCTGGGCGGCGAACCCCGCGGTGACCGCGCGGTACTGGTCGGCGGCGATCGCGGCGGACACCGCCTTGCTGATGGCCAGGAAGGGGGTGCGGCGGGGCACCTCCAGCAGCGGCAGCCCTTCCTTGCGGGCCGCTTCCACCAGTGCCTCGGGGATCTCGTCGTAGTTGACGCCGACGGCGAATCCGAGCCCCACCACTCCGGCGCCGACCAGCCGCTTCACGTACCGGTGCATCACCTCGGGGTCCCCGGCGTCCAGCTTGAGGGCGGTGATCAGCAGCAGCTCCCCGCCCTCCATGTAGGGCACGGGGTCGGCGAGCTCGCTGACGTGTGCCCAGCGCACCGGCACGTCGAGGCGGTCCTCGCCCGCGCGCACGGTCAGTTTGAGCGCGGAGTGGTGGACGAGGGAGGCGAGCGTGGGGGGCATGGGGGCCTGGGCCTTCGGATCTGCGTCAGTGGCGAGGTGTCTGGTGTCGGGTGTCTGGTGTCGGGTGTCAGGTATCGGGTGTCACGTTGTCAGGTGTCCGCGGTGTGAGGCACCTGTGATCTTTTGGCCGCCGCGTATGAACGACCTGTGTCGATTCTGCCTCACTGTACGGTCCCCGGGTGCCCGCCCCGGACAGGTCACCCGCGCAGGTCCACCAGGAGCGGCGGCGCGTGCTCGCCCTTGACCGTGGTCAGCGACAGCACCGCGTGCCCCGCGGGCACTGCGTGCGCCAGCTCGGACGCGGACCAGCGCTCGCGTTCGACCTGCCGCACGGTCACCGCCCGCGCGGTGGGCGCCTTGCCGGTGATCACCCGGCGCACCATGTGGACGGCCTTGCCCGCGGGGGTCTCGGCGATGATCTGCCGGTCGGTGACGTCCCGGGCCTCGGTCCACTCCTTGCCCCACACCTCGGCGAAGTCCTGCCCGTCCCAGGGGGTGAGCCCGGACAGCGCCATCCGGCAGCCGATGGACCCGAGCAGCGGCCCACGCAACGGGCGCGGTACGTCGTCCAGGGTTCGCAGGGTCAGTACGACCCCGGCGCCCGCGGAGCGCAGCCGCTGTACGCCCCGTACCGCCTCCGGCGTGACCACGCCGCTCGCGTCGTCCAGCACCAGGCAGGCGAACAGCGACCGGTCCTCCCGTACCGAGACGCTCGCCGTGAACTGGGCGAGGATCAGCCGCGCCAGCATCCGTGAGGCGTCGGCGTGGCCGCGCTCGGGCAGGTCGATGCGGACCCGCACCGGGTGGTCGAGGGCCTTGAGCGAGAACGGCCGGGACTGCCCCGAGGTGTCGAAGAAGGAGGCGAAGGCGGGCCGGTCCAGCAGCGCCACCCGGTCGGCCAGTACGCCGCCCACGTCACCGGGGTGGCCCATCTGCCGCTCGCGCGCGTCCAGCTCGCGCAGCAGCGAGTCCTGCCCGGCCGCGCGCAGCCCCTCGCGCAGTTCGGCCAGCGGACCGGGGGTCCCGTCGAGCAGTTGCCGCAGTTCCGGTACGCCGGGGAAGCGTCCGTGCACCGCGCGGAAGGGGCCGAGAAGCTGGGCGAGGACGGTGGTGGAGCGGCGGGTGTCGCTGCCCGGGTGGGGTTCGGCGAGGTCTCCGGCCAGCGCCTCGGCGAGCACGACCGCGGCCTCGTCCGGGTCGGTCGTGCCGCCGTACAGATCGAGGTCGTACACGGAGTCCGGGTTTCCGATCCGTACGACGACGTCGTAGGCGTCGGCCGGGCCGAGGTCCGCGCCCGCGGCGCCGACCACGACGACCGCGGCCCGTCCGGCGAGCGCGTGCAGGCACAGCGACTCGGTGAGCGGTCGTACGACGCTGCCGGTCTTGCCGGAGCCCGCCGGGCCGACGGCGAGCAGGGAGGTGCCGAGCAGGTCGGTGCCGAGGGCGAGGCCGGTGCCGCGGTAGGCGTAGGGGTTGCGGGCGTCGTCGGCGGCCGTGCCGATCCGCACCTGTCCGGTGACCAGGTCGTGCCGGGCCCGCCGGGCGGGCAGGTCGCGGGCGCCGGACGGGTGCGGGCAGGCGCCGGCGCCGTGGCTGAGCACCGCGCCGGTGAAGGTGGCGAGGCTGTGCCGGCCCCGCTGCACTCCCTGCCAGGCGCGGGTGATGCGGGCGTGGTCGACGTCCCGCATGAGCCCCTGGCGCGCGTCGGCGGCGAGCCGCTCGGCGGCGTCGTGGGCACCGGCGGCGCGCAGGGCGGGCCAGGCGGCGGGGTCTTCGTCAAAGGCTGGTTGCGGCTCCTGCGGCTCGGGGCGGCGCAGCCGGGGCCTCACGAAACGGCGCCAGACCTCGTCCCAACGGCCCAGCCGCCCGACTCCGATCATGATCGCGAGCACGACGAGCAGGGTGTAACCGTCCCAGACGATGAGGTTGACGATCTGGCTGTCGCTGTGGCGCCACGAATCCGGGGTGAACAGTTCCAGGGGAAGAATCCACCAGCCGCCCAGATAACCGTTCGCCAGGAGCGACCAGATGAGCCACCCGACGAGAAACGCGATCAGTGCCCCGCTCAGCAACTGCCTGGCGGGCATCTGTTCCGGCTCCTCCGCGGACCGCGGCCGGTGTCCGAACCGCCACACGCCGGGCAGCGCCTCGGGACGGGAGGTCCGCAACCACGTCACGAACGCGGAGCCGTCCGGCAGGGGCGGCACCCCCGGCGCCCGCACCGGTCGCGGTGGCACCGACGGCACCTCGGGAGGCCCCGCCGGACGCGGTACAGGATTCGCGTGCGTACCCCGCGCGTCCCGGTTCCCGTCGCTGTCCATCGCCCTTGCCCCCTGACCAGCCGCTCCGTCCACCATCAGCGAGCCAATCTAACGCCCTCCCAGGGGGAGTTCACCGCTTACGCGGCCGGGCCCGCGCCGACGTGTCCATATGTCGCCACGTCCACCACATGTCCACCGCGGACAACCGACGACGCCGACAACGCCCACATGGAGCATGCCCGCTCCCCGGCCCCGGTCCTAGCCTGCGAGAAAAGAAGGCAAGCGTCCGTAAGATCCCACAGATCGCGCAAGACCCAGGAGCCCCCATGACCGCACTTCCGCAGGAGCGCCGCGTCGTCACCGCCATCCCCGGCCCGAAGTCGCAGGAGCTGCAGGCCCGCCGCACGGCCGTGGTCGCGCAGGGTGTGGGCTCCGTCCTGCCCGTCTTCACCGCGCGCGCGGGCGGCGGCATCATCGAGGACGTCGACGGCAACCGTCTGATCGACTTCGGTTCCGGCATCGCGGTGACCTCCGTCGGCGCCTCCGCCGAGGCCGTCGTACGCAAGGCGTCCGCGCAGCTCGCCGACTTCACCCACACCTGTTTCATGGTGACGCCGTACGAGGGCTACGTCGCCGTCGCCGAGGCGCTGGCCGAGCTGACGCCGGGCGACCACGCCAAGAAGTCGGCCCTGTTCAACAGCGGCGCCGAGGCCGTCGAGAACGCCGTCAAGATCGCCCGTGCGTACACCAAGCGGCAGGCGGTCGTCGTCTTCGACCACGGCTACCACGGCCGGACCAACCTGACGATGGCGCTGACCTCGAAGAACATGCCGTACAAGCACGGCTTCGGTCCGTTCGCGCCCGAGGTGTACCGCGTCCCGGTCGCCTACGGCTACCGCTGGCCGACCGGCGCCGAGAACGCCGGTCCGGAGGCCGCCGCCCAGGCCGTCGACCAGATCGCCAAGCAGGTCGGCGCGGAGAACGTGGCCGCGATCATCATCGAGCCGGTGCTCGGCGAGGGCGGCTTCATCGAGCCGGCCAAGGGCTTCCTGCCCGCCGTCAGCCAGTTCGCGAAGGACAACGGCATCGTCTTCGTCGCCGACGAGATCCAGTCCGGTTTCTGCCGCACCGGCCAGTGGTTCGCCTGCGAGGACGAGGGCATCGTCCCGGACCTGATCACCACGGCCAAGGGCATCGCGGGCGGTCTGCCGCTCGCCGCCGTCACCGGCCGCGCCGAGATCATGGACGCGGCGCACTCCGGCGGCCTGGGCGGCACCTACGGCGGCAACCCGGTGGCCTGCGCGGGCGCGCTCGGCTCCATCGAGACGATGAAGGAGCTGGACCTCAACGCCAAGGCGAAGAACATCGAGGCGATCATGAAGTCCCGCCTCACCGCCATGGCCGAGAAGTTCGACATCATCGGCGACGTCCGGGGCCGCGGCGCGATGATCGCCGTCGAGCTGGTCAAGGACCGCGCCACCAAGGAGCCGAACCCGGAGGCGACCGCCGCGCTGGCCAAGGCCTGCCACGCCGAGGGCCTGCTGGTCCTGACCTGTGGCACCTACGGCAACGTGCTGCGTTTCCTGCCGCCGCTGGTGATCGGCGAGGACCTGCTGAGCGAGGGCCTCGACATCATCGAGCAGGCGTTCACCCGCGTCTGAGCGACCTCCTGGACGGGTGCCGGGGGAGCAAATGCGCGAGCACCCGAACGCGCATCTGAGCTGCGTTTCGCACGCCTGGCGCGGCGAACCGCAGAGCGTGTGAAGAACGTGTGCGGGGTGGATGGCAGGACGCCGATGCCCCTGTCGTGAACCCACCCCCTGTCGTAGGTTCTACGCAGATGAGAGATACACCCCGCCCACAGGGGACTGTGGGCGGAATCTCAGGCCGGGGCCTCCCCAGCTTCGACCTGGTCGTGCCTCGCGCACACAACCGGAACCCGAGGGTTCCGGGTCTCCTCACCGATCGGACGGTCGCCCGCCCCAAACCCCCCGGGGCGCGCGGCGTTCCGGTCAGGACGGCCGTCTCGGCACCCGGGACGGCGGTTCACCGAAGGGCCGGCACACTCCCCCCCTTGTGCCGGTCCTTCGGTGTTCACTCCCCCAGTTCTCCTCGGGATTCCTCGCGTGGCTCCGCCGTTCGTATGCTCGTCACGGGCGGTGAGACTACGCGACGGCGGGCCTGCGAAGCTGGGCGTCATGCCGGTCTCCGCTCCGCTTCGCGCACTGTCCGCCCTCGTCGGGCTTCCCGTGCTCGTCTTCGCGCTGATCACCTGGCAGGTCGTCGCCGACGGTCCGCTGATCGGGGTGGACGAGCGGCTGAGCAGGGCGCTCGTCCACCCGGACCGGCTCTCCGAGCTGCTGGCGGACCTCGGCAACGTGCAGGTGGCCGTGCCCGTCCTCGCCGTCGCGCTGGCGTACGTCGCGTGGCACGGGCGCGCCGGTGGTGTGGACCGGTGGTGGCTGCCGCCCCTCGCCGGGGCCCTGGCGATGGCCCTGGTGCCGGCGCTGGTCGCCCCGCTGAAGGCGTGGACCGACCGCCCCGGCACCCCTGCGGTGCCCCCGGCCGTCGGCTACTACCCCTCCGGCCACACCGCCACCGCGGTCGTCGCGTACGGCGCGGCGACGCTGCTGCTCCTCGGGCTGCCGCGCTCGTCGGCCGTCCGCCGTGTGCTCGTGGCGCTCTGCGCGGTGCTCGTCCTCGGTGCCTCCTACGGGCTGGTGCGCCGGGGTTACCACTGGCCGCTGGACGTGGTGGCCAGTTGGTGCCTGGGGGCGGTGCTGCTGGCCGGTCTGTCGCTGCTGGTCCGCGGCAGCTCGCCGCCGGTCAGCCGAAATACGCGTCGAAGTTCTTCTGGAACTCCCAGTTCGAGTAGCGGTCCCAGTTGATCGACCACGTCATCAGGCCGCGCAGGGCCGGCCAGGTGCCGTGGGTCGCGTAGGAGCCGCAGTCGGTCTTCTTGGTGAGGCAGTTCAGGGCCTTGGTGACCTCGGCCGGGGAGACGTGGCCGTTGCCGGCGTGGGTGGAGGCCGGCATGCCGATCGCGACCTGGTCCGGGCGCAGCGGCGGGAAGACGTTGTTCGCGTCGCCCGCGACCGGGAAGCCGGTGAGCAGCATGTCCGTCATGGCGATGTGGAAGTCGGCGCCGCCCATGGAGTGGTACTGGTTGTCGAGGCCCATGATCGGGCCCGAGTTGTAGTCCTGGACGTGCAGCAGGGTCAGGTCGTCGCGCAGGGCGTGGATCACGGGCAGATACGCCCCCGCCCTCGGGTCCTGGCCGCCCCACTTGCCGGTGCCGTAGTACTGGTAGCCGAGCTGGACGAAGAACGTCTCCGGGGCCATGGTCAGCACGAAGTCGTCGCCGTACTTGGCCTTCAGGGTCTTCAGCGCCGAGATGAGATTGACGATGACCGGGGTCTTCGGGTTCTTGAAGTCGGTGTCGTCGGCGTTCAACGACAGCGAGTGGCCCTCGAAGTCGATGTCGAGGCCGTCGAGGCCGTACTCGTCGATGATCTTCGAGACGGACGAGACGAAGGTGTCACGGGCCGCCGCCGTCGTCAGTTGCACCTGACCGTTCTGGCCGCCGATGGAGATCAGCACCTTCTTGCCGGCCGCCTGCTTGGCCTTGATCGCCGCCTTGAACTCGGCGTCGCTCTCCACGTTCGGGCACTCGGCGACCGGGCAGCGGTCGAAGCGGATGTCGCCGGAGGTGACCGAGGTCGGCTCACCGAAGGCCAGGTCGATGACGTCCCAGCTGTCGGGTACGTCGGCCATCCGCGTGTAGCCGGAGCCGTTGGCGAAGCTGGCGTGGAGGTAGCCGACCAGGGCGTGGGCCGGGAGGTCGGAACCCCCGCCGCCGCCCGAGCCCTCCGTGGTGGTCGCCGTGACCGTGGCCGATCGCGCGGACTCACCCGCGTCGTTGACCGCGGCGACCTGGAAGGCGTACGCCGTCGAGGGAGTCAGACCGGTGACGGTGGTGGAGGTGCCGGTGACCGTGCGGACCTTGGCGCCGTCGCGGTAGACGGCGTAGCTCGTCGCGCCCGGAACGGGTGACCAGGACAGGGCGACGCTGGAGGAGGTGACGGAACCGGCCGCCAGGCCGGCGGGGGGCGCGGGGGGCTGGCCCGTCTCGCCGCCGGGGCCGGTCAGTGAGACGTCGTCGGCGTGGTAGGCGCCGGTGCCGTACCAGCCGTGGGTGTAGATCGTGACCCTGGTGGTGGACGGTCCGGTGCGGAAGCTGGTCGTGAGCCGCTGCCAGTCGGGGGCGGACTGGGCCCAGGTGGAGACGTCGGTGGTGCCGGTGCCGCTCGCGCCGAGGTAGACGTAGGTGCCGCGGACGTGGCCGGTCAGCGTGTACTGGGAGTCCGGTTTCACCGTGACCGTCTGCGCGCAGCGGGCGTTGTCGGCGCCGGCCGGGGTGGCCTTCAGGGCCGCGGTGCCGCTGCGGACGGGCGAGGTCACGGTCGTACCCGCCGTGCAGGTCCAGCCGTCGAGGCCGGACTCGAAGCCGCCGTTCCTCGCGAGGTCCGCGTCGGCCGCACGGGCGGCCGACGAGAGCGCGGTCATGCCCGACGCGGCGAGCGCCGCGGCGGTGAGCAGCGTGACGAGGGGGCGACGCGCGAGTGGTCTGGAGCGTTCCACAAGTGCCTCCGGACATGGGGGAGATGGGGAGGGTGGAGCGCGCCCAACTTGGTCCAGACCAATTCTCTTGTCAACCCCTTGCGCACCTCACCCCTCGCCGCCCTCCACCGCGAGAGCCGCCGCCGCCTCGTGCATGGCCAGTTCGAGGAGCGCCGGATCGGTGAGGGTGCCGGTCCCGTCCGGCGGGATCAGCCAGCGGATTCCGCCGGACGACGGGCCTGCCGGGTACGCCGGACCTCCCGGGTGCGGCACCACGATCCAGGTGCCGAGGCCGGCCGTCCGGACGCCGGTGCCCAGCCAGCGGGCCGCTGTGCCGGCCGGCACGAAGAAGCCCGTGCGCGCGTCACCGAAGTCGACGAGCACCGGGCCGGGTTGGTCCAGGACGCGGGAGAGCACATCGAGGGTCGGACGGCCGAGCCTGCTCGGCACGATGAGCACGTCCCAGGCCTTGCCGGCGGGCAGCAGCGCGACCCCCAGGGGGTTGCGCTCCCACTCCCTTCGGCAGGACTCGGGATCCGGTGCGACGGATGCCAGCCACGCGACCGCCGTCTTCGCACCACCAGGCATGTGAAGACCTCCCTGTCTCTCGTGGACGCGGGGTGCGTCACGGGGGAGAGGGAGGTCTCCGGCGGGCATTACGCGACTTCGGGCGCCTCGTTGGGGTGAAGCGGGTCACATGGACAGGCCCTAGCTGTCGAAGCCCAGCCCCAGCTTGTCCATCGTCCGCAGCCACAGGTTGCGCCGGCCGTCGTGCGCGTCCGCGCGGGCCAGCGACCACTTGGTGAGGGCGATGCCGGTCCAGGCGAAGGGCTCGGGCGGGAACGGCAGCGGCTTCCTGCGGACCATCTCCAGTTCGGTGCGCTCGGTGCGCTCGCCCGACAGCAGGTCGAGCATCACCTCGGCGCCGAACCGGGTGGCGCCCACACCGAGGCCGGTGTACCCGGCCGCGTACGCCACCTTGCCCCGGTGCGCGGTGCCGAAGAACGCCGAGAAGCGGGAGCAGGTGTCGATCGCGCCGCCCCAGGCGTGCGTGAAGCGGACGCCCTCCAGCTGCGGGAAGCAGGTGAAGAAGTGCCCGGCGAGCTTGGCGTAGGTCTCCGGGCGGTCGTCGTACTCGGCGCGCACCCGGCCGCCGTACGGGTAGATCGCGTCGTAGCCGCCCCACAGGATCCGGTTGTCGGCGGAGAGGCGGAAGTAGTGGAACTGGTTGGCGCTGTCCCCGAGGCCCTGCCGGTTCTTCCAGCCGACCGAGGCCAGTTGCTCCGCGCTCAGCGGCTCGGTCATCAGGGCGTAGTCGTAGACCGGGACGGTGTACGAGCGCACCCGCTTGACCAGGTTCGGGAAGATGTTGGTGCCGAGCGCGACAGTACGGGCGCGGACGCCGCCGTACGGGGTGCGTACGGCCATGCCGGCGCCGTACGGCCTCAGGGTGAGCGCCGGGGTGTTCTCGTAGACGCGGACGCCGAGGTCGAGGCAGGCGCGCTTGAGGCCCCAGGCGAGCTTGGCGGGGTTGACCATGGCCACGCCCCGGCGGTCGTACAGGCCGGCCCGGAAGGTGGGTGAGTCGACCTGTTCCCGTACGGCCTCGGCGTCCAGGTACTCGACGCCCTCCGCCAGACCCTTGCCGCGGATCTCCTCGTACCAGTCCTTCAGCTCCCGGGCCTGGTACTCCTCGGTCGCCACGTCGATCTCGCCGGTCCGCTCGAACTCGCAGTCCAGACCGTGGCGGGCGACCGCCTCCTCGATGGCGTCGAGGTTGCGGGCGCCCAGCTCCTCCAGCCTGTGGATCTCGTCGGGCCAGCGGGAGAGGCCGTTGGACAGGCCGTGGGTGAGAGAGGCGGCGCAGAAGCCGCCGTTGCGGCCGGAGGCGGCCCAGCCCACCTCGCGGCCCTCCAGCAGCACCACGTCCCGCCCCGGGTCGCGCTCCTTGGCGATCAGGGCGGTCCACAGTCCGCTGTAGCCGCCGCCGACGACCAGCAGGTCGCAGGTGTCGGGGCCGGTCAGGGCGGGCTGCGGGCGGGGGCGGCCGGGGTCGTCCAGCCAGTACGCGACCGGCTGGGCGTCGGAGAGGGATTTCGTCCAGTCGTTGCTGCGGCTCATGGCGCTCGGGGCCATGATTTCAACTCCCTACTGATGCACTGATGCACTGATGCAGTGGTGCTTTTACGCCTTGCGGCGATTTCGGCGGTTGCCGATGACCATGGAGGCCAGAACGAACAGTACGGCGATGACGAACATGGCCGTACCGACGACGTTGATCTGAACGGGCGTTCCGCGCTGCGCCGATCCCCAGACGAACATGGGGAAGGTGACGCTGGAACCCGCGTTGAAATTGGTGATGATGAAATCGTCGAAGGAAAGCGCGAAGGCGAGCAGCGCGCCGGCGGCGATTCCGGGGGCGGCGATGGGGAGCGTGACCCGTACGAAGGTCTGGAAGGGGCCGGCGTAGAGGTCCTGCGCCGCCTGCTCCAGCCTCGGGTCCATCGACATCACGCGTGCCTTGACGGCCGTCACGACGAAGCTGAGGCAGAACATGATGTGGGCGATCAGAACCGTCCAGAAGCCCAGCTGGGCACCCATGTTGAGGAACAGGGTGAGCAGCGAGGCGGCCATCACGACCTCGGGCATCGCCATCGGCAGGAAGATCAGCGAGTTGATCGCGCCGCGTGCCCGGAAGCGGTAGCGGACCAGCGCGAAGGCGATCGCCGTGCCGAGAGCGGTGGCGCCGAGCGTCGCCCAGAAGGCGATCTGGAGGCTCAGCGACAGGGAACCGCACAGTCCGGCGACACCGCACGGATCCTTCCAGGCGTCCGTCGAGAACTGCTGCCATTCGTAGTTGAAGCGCCCGTTCGGTTTGTTGAACGAGAACACCGTGACGATGACATTGGGCAGCAGGAGATAAGCGAGCGTCAGCAGTCCGGCGATCACGACCAGATTGCGCTTGAACCAGTTGACGAAGGCCATTTAAACCAGATCCTCCGTCCCGGACTTGCGAATGTAGATGGTGACCATGGCGAGAATCGCGGCCATCAGGATGAAGGAGAGCGCCGCCGCCGTCGGATAGTCCAGGACCCGTAGGAACTGGGACTGGATCACGTTGCCAATCATGCCGGTGTCGGCCGAGCCCAGCAGGGACGCGTTGACGTAGTCGCCGGTCGCCGGGATGAAGGTCAGCAGCGTCCCGGAGACGACGCCCGGCATCGACAGCGGGAAGGTGACCTTCCGGAAGACCGTGGACGGCTTGGCGTAGAGGTCCCGCGCCGCCTCGTGCAGCCGTCCGTCGATGCGCTCCAGCGACGTGTAGAGCGGCAGGATCATGAAGGGGAGGAAGTTGTACGTCAGACCGCAGACCACCGCGAGCGGTGTGGCCAGCACACGGTCGCCGGCCGTCCAGCCGAGCCAGCTGGTGACGTCCAGGACGTGCAGCGTGTTCAGGGCGCCGACGACCGGCCCGCCGTCCGCGAGGATCGTCTTCCAGGCCAGGGTGCGGATCAGGAAGCTGGTGAAGAAGGGCGCGATCACCAGGATCATGATCAGGTTGCGCCAGCGGCCCGCGCGGAAGGCGATCAGGTAGGCGAGCGGATAGCCGAGCACCAGGCACAGCACGGTCGCGGAGGCAGCGTAGGCGACCGAGCGCAGGAACTGTGGCCAGTACTCGGACAGCGCGTCCCAGTAAGTGGCGAAGTGCCAGGTGACCTTGTAGCCCTCCTCCAGCGAGCCCGTCTGCACGGACGTGGAGGCCTGGTAGATCATCGGCGCCGCGAAGAAGACGACCAGCCACAGGATGCCGGGCAGCAGCAGCCAGTACGGCGTCCAGCGGCCCCGCTTGCGCGGCGGCTTCTTCTCCGGTGCGGTCGGGGACAGTGGCGGTGGCGCCTCGGTGAGGGTGGACATCAGGCGGCCTCGCCCTCGGCCACGCCCGCGTCGATGGCCTGGGCCGCGTCGAGGCCGAAGGTGTGCGCCGGGTTCCAGTGCAGGACGACGTCGGCGCCGGGGGCGAGGCGGGCGTCGCGGTCGATGTTCTGGGCGTACACCTCGAACTCGGGGCAGGCCGCGCAGTCGACCACGTACTGCGTGGAGACGCCGATGAAGCTGGTGCTGCTGATCTTGCCGGTGATGCGGTTGCGGCCCTCGGGGATGGAGCCGGCGTCGTCCGCGTGCGTGAGGCTGATCTTCTCCGGGCGTACGCCGACCAGTACCTTGCCGCCCGCCCGGGCCGGCGCGGAACAGCGGGCGCCGGGCAGGACCAGCTTGTCGCCGGCCGCCTTCACCACTACGTCGTCACTGTCGCCGCTGCGGGTGTCGACCTCGGCCTCGATGAGGTTGGAGGTGCCGAGGAAGTTGGCGACGAAGGTGGTCCGCGGGTTCTCGTACAGGTCGGCGGGGGCGCCCAGTTGCTCGACGCGGCCCGCGTTCATCACGGCGACCTGGTCGGCCATCGTCATGGCCTCCTCCTGGTCGTGCGTGACGTGTACGAAGGTGATGCCGACCTCGGTCTGGATGCGCTTGAGCTCCAGCTGCATCTGGCGGCGCAGCTTGAGGTCGAGGGCGCCGAGCGGTTCGTCGAGAAGCAGTACCTTGGGGTGGTTGATCAGGGCGCGGGCGACCGCGACGCGCTGCTGCTGGCCGCCGGAGAGCTGATGCGGCTTCTTGCGTGCCTGCTCGCCGAGCTGGACGAGGTCGAGCATCTCCCCGACCTGCTTCTTCACGCTCTTGATGCCGCGCCGGCGCAGGCCGAAGGCGACGTTCTCGAAGATGTCGAGGTGCGGGAAGAGGGCGTAGGACTGGAAGACCGTGTTGACCGGCCGTTTGTACGGCGGGAGGGCGGTCACCTCCTGGTCGCCGAGGTGGACGGTGCCGCTGCTGGGCTCCTCCAGTCCGGCGATCATGCGCAGGGTGGTGGTCTTGCCGCAGCCGGAGGCGCCGAGCAGGGCGAAGAAGGAGCCCTGGGGCACGGTCAGGTCGAGCGGGTGCACGGCGGTGAAGGAGCCGTAGGTCTTGCTGATCCCGGAGAGGCGGACGTCGCCGCTGTGCTCCGTCGAGTCTGTGGTGGTCTTCATCGTCGTCACGCCCCAGTGAGCTTCGCGAACTTCTCTTCGTAGGCCGTCTCTTCCTTCGGGCTCAGTGAGCGGAAGGCACGGGACCGGGCCTGCATGGCCTTGTCGGGAATGATCAGCGGGTTGTTCGCCGCGTCCTCGTCGATCTTCGCAAGCTCGTCCTTCACGCCGTCCACGGGACAGACGTAGTTGATGTAGGCGGCGAGCTGCGCGGCGGGTCCCGGCTCGTAGTAGTAGTCCATGAGCCGCTCGGCGTTGGTCTTGTGCCGGGCCTTGTTGGGGACCAGCATGTTGTCGCTGGACGTGATGTATCCGCTGTCCGGGATGAGGAAGTCGACGTCCGGGTTGTCCGCCTTGAGCTGGACGACGTCCCCGGCCCAGGCCAGACAGGCCGCGAAGTCGCCCTTGCTGATGTCGGCGGTGTAGTCGTTGCCGGTGAAGCGGCGTATCTGCCCGCGGTCGACGCCCTTCTGGAGCCGGTCGATCGCCGCGTCGTAGTCGTCGTCGGAGAAGTTGCCCGGGTCCTTGCCCATGTCGAGCAGCACCATGCCGATGCTGTCGCGCATCTCGGTGAGGAAGCCGACGCGCCCCTTGAGCTTGGGGTTGTCGAGCAGGTCGGAGACCGACCTCACCTCGACGCCGTCCAGCGCCTTCTTGTTGTAGGCGATGACGGTCGAGATGCCCTGCCAGGGGTACGAGTAGGCGCGGCCCGGGTCCCAGTCGGGGCTGCGGAACTGGGGGGACAGGTTGGCGTAGGCGTGCGGCAGGTTGGACGGGTCCAGTTTCTGGACCCAGCCGAGGCGGATCAGCCGCGCGGCCAGCCAGTCGGTGAGGACGATGATGTCGCGGCCGGTCTCCTGGCCGGCGGCGAGCTGCGGCTGGATCTTGCCGAAGAACTCGTTGTTGTCGTTGATGTCCTCGGTGTACTTGACCTTGACGCCGGTGCGCTTGGTGAACGCGTCCAGCGTCGGGTGCCGGTTGCCGCTGTCGTCGACGTCCATGTACTCGGTCCAGTTGGAGAAGGAGACCTCCTTCTCCTCCTTGGACCGGTCATCTGACGACACGCCGCCCTCGGTCTTGCCGGCCGGCGGGATGCCGCAGGCGCTCAGTGTCCCGAGTCCGCCGACCGCGAGCGCGCCACCCGTGGAGGCGCGCAGGAGTGAGCGGCGGGTGAGGGCGGCCCTGCCGCTGGTGAAACTGCGCCGCATGGCGGCCACTTGGGCCGGGGACAGGCGGTCGGGCTCGTACTGCTCCATGCGCGTGGTTGCCCTTTCGGGTGGGTCGGCCGTGGTCGGCGGCCTCTCGTTGTGACTATCGGTCCCCGAAGACGGTGCGGTGCCAGTCCTTGGCCGCCACCGCGGTGTTGTCGAACATGACGTGCTTGACCTGCGTGTACTCCTCGAAGGAGTAGGCGGACATGTCCTTGCCGAAGCCGGACGCCTTGTATCCGCCGTGCGGCATCTCGCTGATGATCGGGATGTGGTCGTTGATCCACACGCAGCCCGCCTTGATCTCGCGGGTGGCGCGGTTCGCCCGGTACACGTCCCGGCTCCAGGCGGAGGCGGCGAGCCCGTACGGCGTGTCGTTGGCCAACCGGATGCCCTCGTCGTCGGTGTCGAAGGGCAGCACGACCAGGACCGGCCCGAAGATCTCGTCCTGGACGACCTCGCTGTCCTGTGCGGCGTCGGCGATGAGGGTGGGCCGGTAGTAGGCGCCGTCCTTCAGGTCGCCCTGCGGCGCCTCGCCGCCGGTCACCACGCGCGCGTAGGAGCGGGCCCGGTCGACGAAGCCGGCGACGCGGTCCCGCTGGACGTGGCTGACCAGCGGGCCGAGGTCGGTGCCCGGGGCGAAGGGGTCGCCGACCCGGACGGTGTCCATGAGGGCGGCGGTCTTCTCGACGAACGCCTCGTAGAGGGGCCGCTGCACGTACGCGCGCGTGGCGGCCGTGCAGTCCTGGCCGGTGTTGATGAGCGCGCCCGCGACCGCGCCGTGGACGGCGGCGTCGAGGTCGGCGTCGTCGAAGACGAGGAAGGGTGCCTTGCCGCCCAGCTCCAGATGCAGGCACTTGACGGTGGCCGTGGCGACCTCGGCGACGCGCTTGCCGACGGCGGTGGAGCCGGTGAAGGAGGTCATGGCGACGTCCGGGTGGCCGACAAGGCGCTCGCCCGCCTCCCTCCCCGTGCCGGTGATGATGTTGATGACGCCGTCGGGGATACCGGCCTCGGTCGCGGCCTGGGCGAACATCAGGGAGGTCAGCGGGGTGATCTCGGCGGGCTTCAGCACGATGGTGTTGCCCGCGGCGATCGCCGGGAGGATTTTCCAGGCGGCCATCTGGAGGGGGTAGTTCCAGGGCGCGATGGAGCCGACGACGCCGATCGGCTCGCGGCGCACGTACGAGGTGTGGTCGCCGGAGTACTCCCCCGCCGACTGCCCCTGCAGATGCCGGGCGGCGCCGGCGAAGAAGGCCGTGTTGTCGATGCTGCCCGGCACGTCGAACTCGCGGGTCAGCTTCAGCGGCTTCCCGCACTGCAGGGACTCGGCGCGGGCGAAGTCCTCGGCGCGGTCGGCGAGCACGGCGGCGAACCGGTGCAGGGCGTCGGAGCGCTCGCCGGGGGTGGCGCCGGCCCAGCCGGGGAACGCCTCCCGGGCGGCGGCGACGGCCGCGTCGACGTCGTCGGTTCCGGCGAGTTCGTAGGTGAGGACGTCCTCGCCGGTCGCCGGGTCGACGACCGTGTGCGTGTGTCCGGAGGCGCCCTTGGTCAGACGGCCCGCGATGTACTGGGCCCCGTCCGCGAAGCGGTCCTGGGCCGGGAATCGGTCCTGGGTGGCGTTGCCCGGGTTGTGCATGTCGGCTCTCCTCGGTCTCCCCGTGACGGGGGCCGGCGTGGCTCAGGCTCGATGTGAGTGCCGATCCTGACAGAGCACTAGGCCTCCAACAAGTGATTCCGTTGTTGCCATTTGGTTACGCGACGGAATCTGTCGACCAGGTGTCGAGTCGCCACGGAAAAGGTCGGACGGAGTGTCAGTGGCGCGTGCCAGACTCGCGTGCATGGAGAAGATCACGGGGGCGTGGGATTCCGGGGCGGTGGAGATCATCGGCAGCAGGGAATCGCTGATCGGGCAGGTCCGGGCGGGCGCGCGGATCAAGTACCTCTGCTTCTGGGGGCACCGTCCGCTCCCGGACGGCCGGATCGGGCCGAGCTGTCTGAGCCAGTGGTGGCCGTCGCCGTTCACCGTGGCCGGGGTGGAGTACGCGACCGCGGAGCACTGGATGATGGCGGGCAAGGCCCGGCTCTTCGGCGACGCGGAGGCCGAGCGGCGGGTGCTCGCGGCTGATCACCCCGCCGAGGCGAAGAAGGCGGGGCGGCTGGTGCGCGGCTTCGACGAGACGGTGTGGGAGCGGGAGCGGTTCGGGATCGTCGTCGAGGGCAGCGTCCACAAGTTCGCCTCGGACCCGGCACTGCGCGCGTTCCTCCTGAACACGGGCGAGAGAGTGCTGGTGGAGGCGAGTCCCGTGGACCGGGTGTGGGGCATCGGCCTCGCCGCGGACGACGAGTCGGCGACGGACCCGGAGCGGTGGCGGGGCCCGAATCTGCTGGGGTTCGCACTGATGACGGCACGGGAGCGGCTGCGGGCGGGCGCGTGAACCCGGGCCCAGCGCACTCCGGGCTCACGGCGCAGCGCTAGCTGTACTGCCCAGCCAGGTTGGTCGAGTTTGTGCGACGACACGGTCTGAATCTGTAGGACGGCGAAGGCCTCCGGTTGTGGAGTGGAGCTG
>NZ_JBHJRX010000100.1:0-18352 GCF_042268605.1 Streptomyces sp. NPDC056296
CGTCCGGCGCCCCGCGCCCCGGCTCGGCCCGCAACCGCGCCACCGCGCGGCGGCGCCGGCTGGCGCTGGGCGCGGGCGCGGTCGCCCTGGTGGCGGCGGTCGGCGTCGGTACGTGGCTGGCCACGGGCGGTGACGAGGGCGGCGCGGGGCCCCAGGACACGCGGAACTCGGCACCGGCCTCTCCGTGAGGCTCTCCGCCGGGCCGGTCGCGCCGTGGCCGTCGCCACCGTGACGGCCCGGCGAATACCGGTGGACGGAGCCGTTACGCTGGATGCGTGGCAGTCGTCGATGTATCCGAAGAGCTGAAGTCCCTCTCCTCGACCATGGAGTCGATCGAGGCCGTCCTGGACCTCGACAGGCTGAGGGCAGACATCGCCGTGCTCGAGGAGCAGGCGGCCGCGCCGTCCCTCTGGGACGACCCGGAAGCGGCACAGAAGATCACCAGCAAGCTCTCCCACCTCCAGGCCGAGGTGCGGAAGGCCGAGGCCCTGCGCGGCCGGATCGACGATCTCGGCGTGCTCTTCGAGATGGCCGAGGAGGAGGACGACCCGGACACCCGCGCGGAGGCCGAGTCCGAGCTCACGGCCGTCAAGAAGGCGCTGGACGAGATGGAGGTCCGCACGCTGCTCTCGGGTGAGTACGACTCCCGTGAGGCGCTCGTCAACATCCGCGCCGAGGCCGGTGGCGTGGACGCCGCCGACTTCGCCGAGAAGCTTCAGCGCATGTACCTGCGCTGGGCCGAGCAGCGCGGCTACAAGACCGAGATCTACGAGACGTCGTACGCGGAGGAGGCCGGCATCAAGTCGACCACCTTCGCGGTGCAGTCGCCGTACGCCTACGGCACGCTCTCCGTCGAGCAGGGCACGCACCGCCTGGTGCGCATCTCGCCCTTCGACAACCAGGGGCGCCGCCAGACCTCCTTCGCGGGTGTCGAGATCCTCCCCGTGGTCGAGCAGACCGACCACATCGAGATCGACGAGTCCGAGCTGCGGGTGGACGTGTACCGCTCGTCCGGTCCCGGCGGCCAGGGCGTCAACACCACCGACTCCGCGGTGCGGCTCACCCACCTCCCCACCGGCATCGTGGTCTCCTGCCAGAACGAGCGCTCCCAGATCCAGAACAAGGCCACCGCGATGAACGTCCTCCAGGCCAAGCTCCTGGAGCGGCGCCGCCAGGAGGAGCAGGCCAAGATGGACGCCCTCAAGGGCGACGGCGGCAACTCCTGGGGCAACCAGATGCGTTCGTACGTGCTGCACCCGTACCAGATGGTCAAGGACCTGCGCACCGAGCACGAAGTGGGCAACCCCGAGGCCGTGTTCAACGGCGAGATCGACGGTTTCCTGGAGGCCGGCATTCGCTGGCGCAAGCAGCAGGAGAAGTAGCGCTAAGCGGTGACGCCGCTTTGTCGACAAGGCAACTGCCGCCCTTTCGGCGGCGGTTGCCTTTTCTCTGGCCCCTTCTCCGCCGGTGATGTCTGGGTTTTACATCACACTCACACCCTTTGTGTCCGGCATACGTCCCTTACCTGGACATCGCGTACGCAACGGCCTTGACGTTGCTTTGAACATTCGTAAGGGTGAGGCGCGGCATGCGTATTTCTGGGGCGCATGTGAACCGGGGGACTTCAGTACGCAGCTACCTCCCGTTGATCACGGCCCCGAGTGCGGCCTCACCGACTATTCGGCTACTGGGGGTAGCAACTACATGACGAAGAAGACGCGCATCCGTGTCGCGCGCATAGCGGCCGGCGCAGTGATCGCGGCCGGCGCCTCCCTGACCGCCGCGGGTGCCGCTTCGGCGCTCGACATCGGCGTGGGCGTGGGTGTCGGCGACGCCAACGTCGGCGTCGGCGTCGGCGTCAACGGCGATGACGACACCACGGGCGGTACCGAGGGTGGCACCGAGGGTACGACCGATGGCAACACCAGCGTCGGCCTGATCGAGGGCACGACCGAAGGCACCTCGGCGGGCACCGACGGCGGGACCACCGACGGTGGCACCGACGGCGGCCTGATCAACGGTGGGACCACCGACGGCGGCACCACCGACGGTGGCACGACGGACGGCGGGACCACCGACGGTGGCACGACGGACGGTGGCACGACCGACGGCGGCACCACTGACGGCGGCACCGACGGTGGTACGACCGACGGCGGCACGACGGACGGCGGCACCACCGACGGTGGTACGACGGACGGTGGCACCGACGGTGGTACGAGCGACGGCGGCACCACTGACGGTGGCACGACCGACGGCGGCACCGGCAACAACGGCGGCACCGGCAACAACGGCGGCACCGGTGGCGACGGCGGCTCGGACACCACGGGCGGCAACACCGGCGGTAACGGTGGCAGCACCGGCGGCGACGGCGGAACCGGTGGCGGCGACAACACCACCCCCGACGGCGGCAGCAACGACAACGTCACCCAGGACGAGGGTTCCTCGGCCCTGACCGACACCGGCGAAGAGGCCCAGGCCTCCGACACCGCCGCCCAGGGCAGCGGTGACGAGCTCGCCGAGACCGGCGCCGCGGAGACCACGTTCCTGCTGGTCGGCGCCGCCACGATGATCGCCGGTGGCATCGGCTTCCGCCTGCTGCCGCGCATGATGAACGGCCGCGGCGCGGCTGCCTGACGGTAGCCGTACGCGTACGCACCGCGTACGCGCCCCGCACGCACGCGAAGGGGCCCGGAGCGCACATCGCGCTCCGGGCCCCTTCTGTGACCGTGTACGGGGGCCCGCAGGGCCCTCCGCGGGGTGTCAGGCGGTCTGGTGGGCCAGCAGGGCCACCGCCGCGATCAGCACCGCCAGCAGTGCGATCAGCGTCATCGGATTCAGCCCCGCGAAGAAGTTCCCCTGCTGCAGTCGCTCGCGGTTCGCCCGGCACACCGGGCACCGGCCCTCACTCACGGGCGCCGCGCAGTTCGCGCACACCAACCGGTCGTACGTCATGCGCTCACCCTCCTTGCCGCCGGCTCCGTCAGGACAACGCCCGCACCGACGCGAACGTTCCCCCTTCCACTGTGCCAGGTTCCGGGGGACCCCGCGCGCCCTCCCTCCAGGGACAAAACGCGCAACTGATACACAACCCCGACCGGTGACTGCGGTCGGCTCCCCGGTTCGCGTATGGTCACGCACATCTACCCCCGGCGACCCGTGGTGCATTCGTGATCCGATTCGACAACGTCTCCAAGGTCTACCCCAAACAGAACCACCCAGCCCTCAGGGATGTCTCCCTGGAGGTCGAGAAGGGCGAGTTCGTCTTCCTCGTGGGGTCCTCCGGTTCGGGCAAGTCCACCTTCCTGCGGCTGGTCCTCCGCGAGGAGCGGTGCAGCCACGGACAGGTGCACGTTCTGGGCAAGGACCTCGCCCGCCTGTCCAACTGGAAGGTGCCGCAGATGCGGCGCCAGCTGGGGACGGTGTTCCAGGACTTCCGCCTGCTGCCGAACAAGACGGTCGGCGAGAACGTCGCCTTCGCCCAGGAGGTCATCGGCAAGTCCCGCGGCGAGATCCGCAAGTCCGTGCCGCAGGTGCTCGACCTCGTCGGGCTCGGCGGCAAGGAGGACCGCAGGCCCGGTGAGCTGTCCGGCGGTGAGCAGCAGCGCGTCGCCATCGCGCGCGCGTTCGTCAACCGGCCCAAGCTGCTGATCGCCGACGAACCCACCGGCAACCTCGACCCGCAGACCTCCGTCGGCATCATGAAGCTGCTCGACCGCATCAACCGGACGGGCACCACCGTGATCATGGCCACCCACGACCAGAACATCGTGGACCAGATGCGCAAGCGCGTCATCGAGCTGGAGAAGGGCCGCCTCGTCCGCGACCAGGCACGCGGCGTCTACGGCTACCAGCACTGACGAGGAACGGAAAGGCTTAACGAGACGCCATGCGCGCCCAGTTCGTGCTCTCGGAGATCGGTGTCGGTCTTCGCCGCAATCTGACGATGACCTTCGCCGTCATCGTCTCCGTCGCCCTGTCCCTGGCCCTGTTCGGCGGTTCGCTGCTGATGAGCGACCAGGTCAACACCATGAAGGGCTACTGGTACGACAAGGTCAACGTCACCGTCTACCTCTGCAACAAGAGCGACGCGAAGTCCGATCCCGCCTGTGCCAAGGGCGCGGTGACCGACGACCAGAAGAAGCAGATCCTCGCCGACCTCGAAGAGCTGTCGGTCGTGGACAAGGTGACGTACGAGTCGCAGGACGAGGCGTACAAGCACTACAAGGACCAGTTCGGCGACTCGCCGCTGGCCAGCTCGCTCACGCCGGACCAGATGCAGGAGTCGTACCGGATCAAGCTGAAGGACCCGGAGAAGTACCAGGTCATCGCGACCGCCTTCGACGGCCGGGACGGCGTGCAGTCCGTCGCGGACCAGCGCGCGACCCTGGACAACCTCTTCGAGCTCCTCAACGGCATGAACTGGGCGGCACGCGCGGTGATGGCGCTCATGCTGGTCGTCGCGCTGATGCTGATCGTCAACACGGTGCGCGTCTCGGCGTTCAGCCGGCGGCGCGAGACCGGCATCATGCGACTGGTCGGCGCCTCGGGCTTCTACATCCAGGCGCCGTTCATCATGGAGGCGGCGGTCGCCGGGCTCATCGGCGGCGCGGTCGCCTGCGGCTTCCTGGTGACCGCGCGGTACTTCATCATCGACCACGGGCTCGCCCTGGCCGACAAGCTGGCCCTGATCGACTTCATCGGCTGGGACGCCCTGCTGACGAAGCTTCCGCTCATCCTGGCCACCAGCCTGCTGATGCCCGCGTTGGCCGCGTTCTTCGCGCTGCGCAAGTACCTGAAGGTGTGACACATACCAAGAGGGCCGAACGGTCAAGCGACCGTGCGGCCCTCTCGCGTTGTCCTAGACTCACCGGCATGTCAGGTCGTGACCTGTTCTGTCAGCCCCGTCGCGTACGCCACGGCGCCGCCCTGACCTTGGTGTTCGCGAGCGTGCTCGTCGCCGGAGCGGCCACCGGCTCGTTCCCCGAGGGCGACCGGAAGCCGGCGTCCGACACGACGCCGGTGGCCGGTCAGCAGGGCCGGCCCGCTCAACACGCCGACGTCGCGCGGGCGGCCGCCGAGGCGATGGCCGACGGCAAGTCCCCCGAGGAGGCCGCCGAGCGCGCCGTCAGCCGCAGCGGGGACCGCTGGGGCGCCGTCTACTCCCGGGGCGAGTACGAGGAGTTGGAGGACGCCCTCGACGGCCGCTACACCGGCGTCGGGCTCTCCGCGCGCCGCGAGCGCGACGGCCGCATCGAGGTCACCGAGGTGCGCTCCGGCTCGCCCGCCGCCGGTGCCGGGATCCGCGAGGGCGACCGGCTGCGCAGCGTCGACGGCGAGCGGGTCGACGGGCGCCCCGTCACGGAGGTCGTCTCCATACTGCGCGGCGACACCGAGCAGGAGGCCGCCGGTACCGCCGTCCGGCTCGGCCTGGAACGCGGCACGCGCGCGTGGACCGAGACCGTACGCCGGGCCAGGCTCTCCACGGACCCGGTGACCGTGCGCACGCTCGCGGGCGGCGTCACGGTCGTCAAGGTCCTCTCCTTCACCAAGGGCGTCGGCGATCAGGTGCGCGGTGCCGTGGAGCGGCTGCCGTCCGGCGCCGGGGTCGTCCTCGACCTGCGCGGCAACTCCGGCGGCCTGGTCACCGAGGCCGTCACCGCCGCCTCCGCCTTCCTCGACGGCGGCCTGGTCGCCACGTACGACGTCGACGGCGACCAGCGGGCCCTGCACGCCGAATCCGGCGGCGACACCGCCAGACCCCTGGTCGCGCTCGTCGACGGCGGCACGATGAGCGCGGCCGAACTGCTGACCGGAGCCCTTCAGGACCGCGGACGGGCGGTCGTCCTGGGCTCGCGCACCTTCGGCAAGGGTTCGGTGCAGATGCCGAGCCGGCTGCCCGGCGGCTCGGTGGCCGAGCTGACCGTCGGGCACTACCGCACTCCCTCGGGCCGCGGCGTCGACGGCACGGGCATCACGCCCGACCTGGAGGTCGACCCGACGGACCCGGCCGCCCTGGAACGGGCCCGTACGGTACTGAGCGGCCTGGGACCGACCGCGTAATCGGCTTTCCGCGGACCCCCTCCGTAGTGCGAAAATGGGCGGCACTATGGCTAAGGAAAAAGGGCGCAAGCTGATCGCGCAGAACAAGAAGGCGCGGCACGACTACCAGATCCTCGACACCTACGAGGCCGGTCTTGTCCTGTCCGGGACCGAGGTGAAGTCGCTGCGCCAGGGACGGGCGTCGCTGGCCGACGGCTTCGTGCAGCTGGACGGACACGAGGCGTGGCTGCACAACGTGCACGTGCCCGAGTACAGCCAGGGCACCTGGACCAACCACAGTGCCCGCCGCAAGCGGAAGCTGCTGCTGCACCGCGTGGAGATCGACAAGCTGGAGGCGAAGTCTCAGGAGACCGGTCACACGATCGTTCCGCTGGCGCTGTACTTCAAGGACGGCCGGGCGAAGGTCGAGATCGCGCTGGCGCGCGGCAAGAAGGAGTACGACAAGCGCCAGACCCTCCGGGAGAAGCAGGACCGCCGCGAGGCGGAGCGGACGATCTCGGCGATCCGGCGCAAGCAGCGGGCCTGACCCCCCGGGGAATAGGCTGGCACGTGCGTGCGTTGGTCACGTAGGATGGCATCTGCACCCCACAGCGGGTGCGCGCCCCTCCTCGGAGGGATTGAACTGTTGTAAATTAAACACAGCAACATGGGGATGATCGGTTTCGACAGCGGATGTCGAAGCAGGGGAAGCGTGTCGAGGAAGCGGCCATGATCTCGTAAACCACAGGCCGAAAAAAATAATCGCCAACACCAAGCGCGATTCCTCCCAGCAGGCCTTCGCCCTCGCTGCCTGACCTCAGGTAGCGAAGCGAGCCTCCTACTAAGGGAGTGTCAGCCCGGGGCTGTTCCCGACCCGGATCCTGGCATCAGCTAGGGGACTAAACCTTGATCCCGGTCACGGGGTGAAGAGGGAAACCAAACAGTGACTGAGCCCGTCGGAGACTTGTCCGCGTGATCTCCGGGGCTGAGAAAATCGAAGCGGACTGCACACGGAGAAGCCCTGGTTCCGCACCGTTGGACGCGGGTTCGATTCCCGCCATCTCCACAGTTCCCATGTGGGCGAAGGCCCCGCCGCACCAGCGCGGCGGGGCCTTCGTCATGTCCCGCGGCCGTCATGTCCGCGGCCGCCCCGCCGCGCCCCGAGCCGGTGCCAGGGCCAGCAGCAGGGCCACCGCGGCCGCCGTGACCGGTACGCCGTAGGCGGCCGTGGGGGAGGCGTGTTCCACCGTCCAGCCGCCCGCCGCGCTGCCGCAGGCGATGCCGCCGAGCAGGCCGGTCACCGCAAGGGTCATGCCCTCGTTCAGGCGGCCCTCCGGGGTGCGCTGCTGGACCAGCGTCATGGTGGTGACCATCGTCGGGGCGGTGGCCATCCCGGCGACCAGCAGCGTCAGCGCCAGCAGCGGCAGCGAGCCGGTGAGGGACGCCGCGAGCAGCGGCAGCGTCAGCAGGGCCGTCATCGCCGCGACACACCACGGCAGACGGTGCTCGGCCGGACCGGCCGGCTTCATCGCGCCGTACAGCAGACCCGCCGCGCAGGAACCGGCCGCCTGCAGCGCGAGGACCACCCCGGCCGCCGCACGATGCCCCTGTGCGTCCGCGAACGCGATCGTGACGACCTCCATGGCCCCGAACACCCCGCCCATCGCCAGGCACACCACCAGCAGCGGCGGGATCCCCGGGACGCGGAAGGGGGCCTTCGCCGTCGGGCTCGGCCGGGCCGGCGGTTCGGTCGAGCGCTGGGCGGTGAACAGCAGCATGCCGCTCACCAGCAGCACCACGCCGACCAGCGTGCCCGCCTCCGGGAACAACGCCGTGCACAGGAAGGCCGCGAGGACCGGCCCGAGCATGAAGCACAGCTCGTCAGCGGCCTGCTCGAAGGAGTTCGCGGTGTGCAGGGCGTCGGCGGCGCCCGTGCTGCCCGTGCCACCCTTGTCGGCTTCGTGGCCCTTCAGCAGGTGGGCCCAGCGGGCGCGGGCCATGCCGCCGGTGTTGGGCGTCGTGGCGGTGGCGGCGTACGCGGCGAACAGCGTCCAGGCGGGCGCGTCGTACCGGACGCACAGCAGCAGCGCGAGCGAGCCCAGGGCCGCGATCAGGGTGGCGGGCAGCGCCACCCGGGCCTGGCCGTGCCGGTCCACCAGCCGCGCCGTCCACGGGGCGACCAGCGCCGTCGCTGCCAGCCCCGTCGCGGTGACGGCGCCGGCGAGGGCGTACGAACCACGGGTGCCGGCGATCATCACGACCGCGCTCACGCTGAACATGCCCATGGGCAGCCGCGCCATGAGATTCCCGATCGTGAACGCTCGGGCGCCGGGTATGGCGAGGAGGCGCCGGTACGGGCCGGGCGGCCGACGCCGGGTGCGCGGGCCGAAGTCGGCGGCGACCAGGGTGTCGGCGGTGACGGCGAGGAAGGGGGTCCGG
This sequence comes from Streptomyces sp. NPDC056296, assembly GCF_042268605.1. Taxonomy (NCBI): domain Bacteria; kingdom Bacillati; phylum Actinomycetota; class Actinomycetes; order Kitasatosporales; family Streptomycetaceae; genus Streptomyces; species Streptomyces sp. NPDC056296. Next base: position 8,479 of record NZ_JBHJRX010000100.1, read on the forward strand.
GAGGACGGGCGTTCGTAGGTCGGTTGCGGCATGCACTTACCGTCGCCCGGGGGTGACCAAGGGGTCCAACACCTTCTCCGTTCCCATTCACGCACTCCCGTTGTAAATTCGCCGGATGCCCGCACCCGTTCACCTCGACCCCCGCCTCCTGCGCGCCTTCGTCACCGTCGCCGAGGACCTGCACTTCACCCGGGCCGCCGCCCGCCTGTACGTCGCCCAGCAGGCGCTCAGCAGGGACGTACGACGCCTGGAGCGGGAACTGGGCGCCGAGTTGTTCGTCCGGACCACCCGGCACGTGACCCTGACGGCCGACGGCGAGCGGCTGCTGCCGTACGCCCGTCGCGTCCTCCAGGCCCAGGACGACCTCCTGGCCGCCTTCGGACAGGCCCGCCCGCTGCTGGTCGACCTCAACTCCCCGGGACTGGTCACCGGTCGCCTGGTCCTGGAGCGTGCCCGCGGGCTCGCGCCCGGGGAGGAGTTGATGGCGCGTTACGAGAGCGGGCTGACCTACGCCGCCGCCGAGCTGCTCGCGGGCCGCCTCGACGTCTCCTTCGGCCGGTTCGCGGGCCTCTCCCCGGCGCTGCGGGCCGGTCTCGGCCACCAACCCGTCCGCTACGAGCCCATGGCCCTGGTCCTGCCCGAGGACCACCCGCTGGCCGGGCTGCCCCGGGTGCCGCTCGCCGCGCTTGTCGGCGAGACCGTGTACGCCGGGGCCGGCAACGCGCGGACATCGGAGTGGACCGACCTCGCGCACCGCCTGTTCGAGGGGCGCGGCATCGAAGTGGCCGCACCCGCGCCGCTGGCCGTCGGGGAGGAGGAATTCCAGCGGATCATGGACAAGACGCGCAATCCGATCCTCGCCGTGGTGAGCTTTCCGGCCATGGCGTCGACCGTGGTGCGCCCGCTCGTCGATCCCGTGCCGCTGTCGCCGGTGTCACTTGTCTGGCGAAAGGGGCTGGCGCACCCCGCGTTCGACGCGCTGCGCCGGGCGGCTGCCCAGGTCGCGGCCGAGGAGGGCTGGCTCCGCAGGCCCGCCGGAGGCTGGATTCCGGCCGCCGACGCCGCTGTGATGTCCGTCCACAACTGACACGCGGCAACCACACATCCTCCGCGTGCGCTACATTCGTGGCCTGAGCACGGTGTGGTACAGGGGGCGCTCGAACCTGGTGGGGGCCGGTTCGGCCGACGGGTGCTCGGAGTCGTACGCGCACCCGGAACTGTCCCTCGGGGGGAAGTGCGTGCGCGTGAAGAAATGGCAAAAAGACGCCCAACCGGAGTGGCCCCAGGCCGCGTCCGGGATGCGTGATCTCCCGGAGGCGAGACAGGATGCGGACGCCACCGAGGTGTTCCCGGCGACCCGGGCCTTCCCGGTGACCGGGGAGTCCCCGACGGCCGGGGAGTTCCCGACGGCCGGAGCGCCGTCCGCCCAGCCCACCCGGTCCGCCCGGGCCGACGGGTTCGGCGGGTTCGCCGGGCCCGGCGGGCCCGGCGCGGGGTGGTTCGGGGGCTCCGGCTCTGCGGGCGCCGCCGCCGGGGCGGAGGTGCCGCGCAACGCCGCACAGCCGTCGTCGGATGCCGACGAGACGGAGATCCTCGGTTCCCGAATAGGGAGGAACCGAATAGGCGGAAGCCCCGTGGGTGGGAGCCCGGTGGGCGCAGACCGTACGGACCGGGGCCGGGTCGGTGATCCGTTCGGCCAGGGGCGGATAACCTGGGGCGGGACCAACCAGGCCGGGGCGAAACCGAACGAGGAAACCCCGGCCCCGACCAGGACGAGCCCGACCAGGCCGACCCCGGCCGGTAAGGGCCCCGAGGGCACGGCGACGACCGGCACCGCCCAGACCGGCACCGCCCAGACCGGCACCGGCCCGGACGCCGACAGGACGGACATCCTCCCCGCGGCCCCCGTGGCCCCGGCGGCGACCCCGACCCGCGTCTTCCCCATGACCGCGCCCGGCCCCGCCACCGCCGCCCTTCGCGACCCCTGGCAGGACACCCCGGGCGCCGATGCCGACGCGAACACCGGCGATCACACCCACGACCCGCACGAGGTGACGGTCCAGCTCGACGCCGTCCAGCTCGGTGACGGCGTGATCCGCCGGGCCGACAGCGGGCACCGTAAGAGCCGCCCGGAACGCGAGTCCGACGGACCGGTGTTCGTCGACGCGTCCGGACGCCGCAGCCGCCTCTACCGCCGGCTCGGTATCGCCGTCGGCGTCGCCTGCGCGGTCTACGCCGTCGTCATCGTCTCCACGCTGCTGTCCGGCAACTCCAACGCACCCTGGCTGCCCGTGGAGGGCCAGCAGGAGGGCAAGCCGGCCGGCCAGGTCGACACCACCCCGCTGCCCTCGCAGTCGGCGCGGCCCTCCGGCACCGGCAGCGCCGCTCCGCAGGTCAGCCCCTCCGTCGGCACCGGCGTGACCACGGCGCCGGGTGCCGACGCCCCCGCGCCCGGTGCCTCGGACACCGCGCGGCAGCCCGGCACCAGCGCCGACCCCGAGCCCTCGGAGACCGGGGCCGGCACGCAGCCGGGCGGCGGCGGCGCGACCGACCCGGACCCGACGCAGTCGACGCAGGCTCCGCCGCCCGCCACCACGGACCCGTCGACCCCGGCCGGCGGCGGCGACCCCACGGTCGATCCGACCGCGCCCACCGTCGACCCCACCACGGGCACCGACCCGGGCGGCGACACGGCCGCCAACGGCGCGAGCGATCCCCTCTCCGCCGCCGGGCCCGTCGACGAGCCCGTCGTCGCCGGCCCGGACACCACCCTCACGTCCCCTTCCCTGTCCCCGGAGAACACCCTCTGATGGCATCCCGCACCCGCCGTCACGGGGCCGCGCGCAGCGCCCGTGAAGGCGCCCGGCGCCGCCGCCTGCCCCTGCGTCTGCTGCTTCCGCTGCTCGTCCTGGTCGCCCTGGCGGCCATGCTCATGCTGCGCGGATACGTGCACAGCGAGATCCTCGCCGACCACCGCGTCCAGCCGCCCGCCGCCACCGACCAGGTCCCGGAGAAGATCCTGGAGGGCGGCCCGGTCATCGACGCCCGCGGCGGCCGCACCGAGAGCCTGAGCGTGCCCGACCACCACCTGGTCCTCACGTTCGACGACGGCCCGGACCCGACCTGGACGCCGCGGGTGCTGGACGTGCTGAAGAAGCACGACGCGCACGCCGTCTTCTTCGTCACCGGCACCATGGCCTCCCGTTACCCCGACCTCGTCAAGCGCATGGTCGACGAGGGCCACGAGGTCGGCCTGCACACCTTCAACCACCCCGACCTCTCCTTCCAGTCCAAGAAGCGCATCGACTGGGAGCTGTCGCAGAACCAGCTGGCGATCACCGGCGCGGCGGGCATCCGCACCTCGCTCTTCCGCCCGCCGTACTCCTCCTTCTCCGACGCCATGGACAACAAGTCCTGGCCGGTCACCGAGTACATCGGCAGCCGCGGCTACATCACCGTCGTCAACAACACCGACAGCGAGGACTGGAAGCGGCCCGGCGTCGACGAGATCATCCGCCGCGCCACGCCCAAGGGCGGCGAGGGCGCCATCGTCCTGATGCACGACTCGGGCGGCGACCGCAGCCAGACCGTCGCGGCGCTGGACAGGTTCCTGCCCGACCTGCAGAAGAAGGGCTACGAGTTCGACAACCTCACCGAGGCCCTCGACGCGCCCAGCGCGATGAGCCCGGTGACCGGCGCCGAACTGTGGAAGGGCAAGGCCTGGGTCTTCCTCGTCCAGGCCTCGGAGAAGATCACCGACGGCCTGGTGGTGGGCCTGGCGATCATCGGAACCCTGGTCATCAGCCGCTTCGTGCTGATGCTGCTCCTCTCCGGCGTCCACGCCCGCCGGGTCCGCCGCAAGGGCTTCCGCTGGGGCCCGCCGGTGACCGAACCGGTGACGGTGCTGGTGCCGGCGTACAACGAGGCCAAGTGCATCGAGAACACCGTCCTCTCCCTGATGGCCAGTGACCATCCCGTCGAGGTCATCGTCGTCGACGACGGCTCCAGCGATGGCACGGCCCGGATCGTCGAGGCGATGGGCCTGCCCAACGTCCGGGTGATCCGCCAGCTCAACGCGGGCAAGCCGGCGGCGCTGAACCGCGGTCTGGCGAACGCCCGTTACGACATCGTCGTCATGATGGACGGCGACACCGTCTTCGAGCCGTCCACCGTCCGCGAACTCGTCCAGCCCTTCGGCGACCCGAAGGTGGGCGCCGTGGCGGGCAACGCGAAGGTCGGCAACAAGGACAGCCTCATCGGCGCCTGGCAGCACATCGAGTACGTGATGGGCTTCAACCTGGACCGCCGGATGTACGACATCCTCGGCTGCATGCCGACCATCCCCGGCGCGGTGGGCGCCTTCCGGCGCTCGGCGCTGGCACCGATCGGCGGCATGAGCGACGACACGCTCGCCGAGGACACCGACGTCACCATGGCGCTGCACCGCGCCGGCTGGCGCGTGGTCTACGCCGAGAACGCCCGCGCCTGGACCGAGGCCCCCGAGACCGTCCAGCAGCTGTGGTCCCAGCGCTACCGCTGGTCCTACGGCACCATGCAGGCCATCTGGAAGCACCGCCGCGCGGTGATCGAGAAGGGCCCCTCGGGCCGCTTCGGCCGCGTGGGCCTGCCCTTCGTCTCCCTGTTCATGGTCCTGGCCCCGCTGCTGGCCCCGCTGATCGACGTCTTCCTGCTCTACGGCATCGTCTTCGGCCCGACCCAGAAGACGATCGTGGCGTGGCTGGGCGTCCTGGCCATCCAGGCGGTCTGCGCGGCGTACGCCTTCCGTCTCGACCGCGAACGCATGACCCACCTGATCTCGCTGCCGCTCCAGCAGATCCTCTACCGCCAGCTCATGTACGTAGTGCTGCTCCAGTCCTGGATCACCGCGCTCACCGGCGGCCGCCTGCGCTGGCAGAAGCTCCGGCGCACCGGCGTGGTCGGGGCGCCCGGCGGCTCGGTGCCGCGCCAGGCTTCGCGGGGCAGCGATGATCGGAGGCCCGTGGCATGACCCACGGATACACGACCGGTACGGGTACGAACCCGGAGCCGGCCGGCCCGTACGGAACGTCGTACGCGGGGGACCCGAACGGGGCCGACCCGTACGCGGGCCACCCGACCGGGGCGGACCCGTACGGGACCGCGGGGATGCCGTACGCCGTCCCGCAGCAGCGCACGACGGAGCCCGCACCCGAGCCCGTCACCGAGCCCGCACCCGAGCACGCTCCCGCCCCGGCCGCCAAGAAGCCGGGCCGCGACCGGTACCTGGACCTGCTGCGCTCCATCGCCCTGGTCCGCGTCGTGGTGTACCACCTGTTCGGCTGGGCCTGGCTGTCGGTGGTGTTCCCGTCGATGGGCGTGATGTTCGCGCTGGCGGGTTCGCTGATGGCGCGTTCGCTGAAGCGTCCGGCGATGGGCGTGATCCGCGGACGCGTGCGCCGCCTCCTGCCGCCGATGTGGGCGTTCGCCGCGGTCGTGCTCGCGATGATGTTCATGAACGGCTGGAACCCGACGGACGACCCGAACCGCGGGGGCACGTGGGGCCTGGTCGAGCTGTTCAACTACATCGTGCCGATCGGCGCACCGCCCTACCCCTGGCACATCGGCTCCAAGTCCGGCCTGCTGGAGGACACCTGGGCGGTGCAGGCCGCGGGGCCGCTGTGGTACCTGCGCGCCTACCTGTGGTTCGTCATCGCCTCCCCGCTGCTGCTCTGGCTGTTCCGCAAGGCCCCCTGGCCGACGCTGCTCGCGCCGCTCGGCCTGACGGCGATCGTCGGCACGGGCGTGGTGACCATTCCCGGGGAGACGGGCAACGCGGTCACCGACTTCGCGGTCTACGGCGGCTGCTGGGTCCTGGGCTTCGCCCACCACGAGGGCCTGCTGAAGCAGATCCCGCGGTACGTCTCCGTCTCCTGCGCGTCCCTGATCATGGCCTTCGGCCTGTGGTGGGCCTCGAACCACCTGGGCCCCGACGGCTGGGACCTCAACGACATCCCGCTGGCCCAGGCCACCTGGTCGTTCGGGTTCGTCGTGATCCTGCTCCAGTACTCCCCGTCCTGGCGGGAACTCCCGGGCCGGCTGGCCAAGTGGGACAAACTGGTGACCCTCTCCAACAACCGCGCGGTCACCATCTACCTGTGGCACAACCTGCTGATCATGGCGACGGTCCCGATCATCGACCTCGCCTACCAACTGCCCTTCATGCAGAGCGAGCGCGCGGTCGGTGCCCTCGACAGCGCGTACACGATCTGGATGTTCGCCCTCGTCTGGCCGCTCATCGGCCTGATGGTCCTCGCGGTGGGCTGGGTCGAGGACCTGGCGGCGAAGCGGAAACCGAGGCTGTGGCCGAACGGCACGAAGCGCTCCGTGGGCCGACGGGGCGGCCCCGGCGCGGCGCACCGGGGCTGACGGGGCGAACAATTGGCGAAGCCGGGAGTCCAGGAATTGGCAGGGGGACTCCCGGCCGCCCTCGGCCGCCCTCGGAAGAGCTGAGCGGTACTCAGCTTTATTCCCGCAGCGTTCGGAAGAGACGTCTTTGCGTGAACTCTGTTTCCGTTACTGCCGGTTAGCGCTCTTCTACCGGACAGTAGCTTCCTCCTCCGTCGTATCGTGTTCCTGGGGGCAATCCGTCGAATTCCGATGGTGACAGGGATACTGCTCCTACCTGTCCGAGATCTACGGGGATCAAGGGGAGCATGGAGAAACGGCTGGAGTTCCGAATCCTGGGGCCACCGGAAGTACGCGTCGGAGATGTCCAGGTGCCGCTGGGCGGACCACGGCACCGCACGATTCTCACCCTCCTGCTCCTCAGCCCCGGCCGGGTCGTCCCGGTCGACGCGCTGATCGACTCGGTGTGGAACGAGCACCCGCCCGCCACGGCGCGCACCCAGGTCTCCATCTGCATCGCGGCCCTGCGCAAGGCGTTCAAGAACGCGGGCTGTGCCGAGGAGGTCATCGTCACGGTCCACCCCGGGTACCTCCTTCGGCTGGGCCACCACACCCTGGACACGTCCGAGTTCACCGAGCTGATCACCATGGCCGAGACGGCGGTGCGCGAGGAACGGCTGCCCGAGGCGTCCCGCGCCTACGCGGACGCGCTGCGGCTGTGGCGCGGGCGCCCGCTGGCCGGCGTCGACGGCCCGCGCGTGGAGGACGAGGCGCAGCGGCTGGAGGAACTACGCCTCAACGCCTTCGAGGACGCCACCGCCGTACGCCTGCAACTGGGCGACCACCAGCGTGTGCTGCCCGACCTCGCGGCGATGGTCCGGCGCCACCCGCTGCGCGAACGCGCCCGCCACCAGCTGATCACCGCGCAGTACCGTTCCGGCCGGCGGGCCGAGGCGCTGGAGAGCTTCCAGGAGGGCCGACGGGCGCTGTTGGAGGAACTGGGCATCGAGCCCGGCCCCGCCCTGACCGAACTGCGCGACGCCATCCTGCAGGACGAACAGTCGCTGTCGGTGCCCGACCCCGAGGACGACCAGGTACCCGGACCGAGCCCGGTCGGCGACCCGCTGGAGCTCCCGCCCGGCGTGCCGAGGCTGGCCGGCCGCAAGGAGGAACTGGCCCTGCTGGGCGAGCTGCTCGACACCCACGGTGCCCCCCGCGGCCCGGCCACCGGACTGATCACCGGCGTCGCCGGGGTCGGCAAGACGGGACTCGCGATCCACTGGGCGCACAGCGTCGCGGACCGCTTCCCCGACGGCCAGCTCTTCGCCGACCTCCACGGCTACGACGAGCAGTTGGAGCCGACCACCGCCGACGAGGTACTCAGCCGCTTCCTGCGGTCCCTGTCCGTGCCCGCGGGACGGATACCCGCCGAGCCGGAGGAGCGGGCCGCGCTCTACCGGAGCCTGCTCGCCGACCGCCGGGTACTCGTCGTACTGGACAACGTGCGCAGTTACGCCCAGGTGCGCCCGTTGCTGCCGAGCGGCGACGGCTGCTGTGTGCTGGTCACGGGGCGCGAGCAGTTGTCAGAGCTGGTGGCCTGGCCGCCGCGCGCCTGGGTGCGGCTCGGGCCGCTCTCCACCTACGAGGCGGTCGAGCTGCTGAGCGGCATCGTCGGCGAGGAACGCGTCACCGCCGAACCGGTCGCCGCCGCCACCCTCGCCGAGCTGTGCGACCTGCTGCCGCTGGCACTGCGCATCGCAGGGGCCCGGCTCGCCTCGAAGCCGCACTGGACCGTGGAGCATCTGGTGCGCCGGCTCAGCGACGAGCGGCTGCGGCTGGACGAACTGAGCCAGGGCGAGTCGCAGGTACGGGCCAGCTTCGCGCTGACCTACCGGGGTCTGGCCGAACAGACCGCGCGGCTCTACCGAAGACTCGGCCTGCTGGACGTGCCGGACTTCTCCTCCTGGGTGGCCGCCGCCCTGCTCGACACCGACCTCTACACCGGGGAACGGCTCATCGAGGAGCTGGTCGACGCGCAGTTCCTCGACGTGATCGGCCAGGACCTGTCCGGGCACACGCGCTACCGGTTCCAGAACCTGCTGCGGCTGTTCGCGAGGGAGAGTGCGCAGGAGGAGAGCGCCGAGGAGCGACGGGCCGTCCTGGACAGGGTGTTCCGCACGTACCTCTTCCTCGCGGCCGAGGCCCACCGCCGTTCCTTCGGCGGGGACTTCAGCATCATCCACGGCACCGCGGTCCCGCACCGGCTGCCGCCGGAGCTGACCGACCTCCTGCTGGCCCGACCGCTGGACTGGCTGGAGGCCGAGCGGCTCTCGCTGAGCGCGGTCGTCGCCCGGGCGGCCGACGCCGGCATGGACGAGTTCGCCTGGGACCTCACCCTCTGCCTCCTGGTGCTCTTCGAGACCCGCAACTACCTCGACGACTGGCGCGAGTGCGCGGAGCGCTCCCTGGCCGCGGCCCGTGCCGCGGGCAACGCCCGCGGCGAGGCGGCGATGCTGCACGCTCTCGGCGCGCTGGAAATGCGCCAGCGGGACTTCACCACGGCGTACGGCCTGTTCACCCGGGCACGGGACCTGCACGGACGGGCGGGAGAGGAACACGGCGGGGCCCTGGTGCTGCGGAACATGGCGATGATCGACGAGATGCGCGGCGAACTGGACACCGCGATGCGGTACAGCACCGCGGCGCTGGAGGTCTTCCGCGCGGTCGGCGACCGCTCCTCGGAGGCCCACGCGCTGAACAACATGGCGCAGATCTGCCTGGACCGGGACGACATCGACGAGGCGCTGCGGCTGAGCGAGGAGTCGGTACGGGTCTCCGCCGAGATCGGCGAGGGCGGCGCCCGCAGCCTGGCGCTGGGCACCCACCGGCTGGCCCGGGTGCACCTGGCCCGCCGGGAGTACGACTTCGCCGAGGAGGCCCTGCTCCGGGTCATCCACATCGTGCGGAACCGGCTGGACATGCTGGGGCTGGCCCATGGGCTGCTGGCGCTCGGTGAGGCCCGGATGGGCGCCGGACGGTGGGAGCAGGCGCGGGTCACGCTGCGGCAGGCGCTGGAGACGGCGGCCCTGGTGGACAGCGCGCTCGTCGAGGGACGCATCAAACTCGCGCTCGGCACGACCGGTCTGCAATGCGGCGATTTCCAGGAGGCTCGGCGCAATTTCCTCGGAGCATTGGCCAATTTCGAACGCATCGGTGTGGAGGCGTGGATACGGAGGGCCCGGGCCGCGCTCGCCGAACTGCCCGAGGGGAATCGGCCGACGGGAAAACAGGGAGGGTAATCCGTTCGATAATGAGGGGAAAACCGAGTGCGTTAGCGTGTGCTCCAGGATTTCGAACATCACTGTCGGTACATGGGGGAAAATGATGGACGTCCGCGTCACTCACCGGCACGCCGCTTCGGCCAACGGCTCCGACGACGAGAGCTGGCACTGAGCCCACGGCAGCGGCCCCGCCCGAGCAGTGCTCGGGC
>NZ_JBHJRX010000101.1:0-18031 GCF_042268605.1 Streptomyces sp. NPDC056296
CGAATGCGGCAACGCCATGACAGCCACACCCGGCATCCCTGGGTGTCCCGATCTTACGAATGACCGCGATCAACCCACGAAGAAAGGTATGGAACACCATGAGCTTCCTCACCCCTCGCCTCCCCGGTGCCAACTCGGACAACGTCGTCACGGACATCACCGAGGCCCCGCACCGCTGGGGTGCGGTCGTCCAGGCCGGCGGAGCGCAGGTCATCGCGACCGTCGACGTACAGGCGGGAGAGGACGACTGGAACGTCCCGCCCACCGAGGAGCATCCGCGTCCGGTGGTGCTCGTGCACGGCACCTTCGGCAACCGGGGCTACACCTGGAACACGGCAACACCGCTGCTGCGGCAGCACGGTCACCGGGTCTTCCGGCTCGACTACGGCCAGCACGGCAACCCCGTGATCTTCGGCCTGGGGGACATCAAGCACTCCGCCCGGCAGCTCGCGGACTTCGTCGACGAGGTGCTGCGGCGGACCGGCGCCCATGAGGTCGACGTGGTCGGCTTCTCGCAGGGCGGCATGATGCCGCGCTACTACCTGAACGCCCTGGGCGGAAGACCCAAGGTGCGCAACTTGGTCGGCATCGCGCCCAGCAACCACGGAGTCACGGCACAGGGGCTGATGAACCTCGCCCGCCAGATTGCCGGCGCGGTGGAAATCCTCGAACAGGGCGCCGTCGGGGAGGTCGTGCCGGCCTGGCCGCAGCTCCAGCACGACCACCCCTTCCAGCGCGAGCTGGCCGATCTCGGCGAAACGACGGAGGGCGTCCGCCACACCGTCATCGCCACCCAGTACGACGACGTGGTCACTCCGTACACGTCGTGCGCCCTCGCGAAGACCGAGGGCCGCTACGTGAACAACATCGTCCTGCAGGACATCGACCCGGACGACCACACCCCGCACGTGAGCATGCCCTACAACGCGACCGTGCTGACCGAGGTCCTCAAGGCCCTGGCCGACTGAGCCCTGCTGCCGTCCAGGAGGACGCGGGCGACCAGCGCCGGGTCGTCGTTCATCGGGACGTGGCCGCAGCCGGTCAACCGCACCAGGCGGGCCCGCGGAATGGCGTGCTTGGCGCGTATGCCCTGCCGGGGCAGGAGCAGTCGGTCCCGGTCGCCCCATGCCACGGTGACGGGGATGCCGGGCACGTCGTCGGTGAACAGCACGCTCCGTCCGGCCCGGAGCGTCCCGGAGAACCCCTGCGCGTGTGCGAGCGCCAGCGTCTCGGCGACGACCGCCTCGGGGGAGCGGCGGCCGGGACGGGCGTAGATCGTACTCGTCAGCGCGGTGCGGCCGACCGCGGTGCGGGACAGCCGCTCGACCAGGGGGAGGGGCAGGCTCCGGGCGGTCCGGCGCATCCCCATCAGGACGCCGAAGGCGTAGCGCCGCTCGGCCTGCGTCCAGAAGCCGGCCGGGGACAGGGCCGTCACCGATCGCACCAGGTTCTCGCGGCCGAGCTCCAGGGCCAGCAGGCCGCCCAGCGAGTTGCCCGCCACGTGCGGCCGGTCGAGCCCCAGCTCCGCACAGAAGGCGCCGAGTACCGCGTTCGTCGTCGGCAGGTCGTGCGGCAGGCCGTGCGGCAGCGCGGACGACTGCCCGAATCCCGGCAGGTCCACGGCTATCACCTCGCGCTCGGTCGCGAGGATGTCGACCACCGGGTCCCAGGCCTGCCGGTGGTGGCCAATGCCGTGCAGCAGTAGCAGCGGCTCGCCCTCACCCACGCGCGCGTAGGCGAGGGTGATGTCCTGCGGACCGTGCTCGGTGGGGGCGGCGAAGGAGAGCGTTGCGGACATGGGGCTCCTTGTTGCTCCTTGTCGGGAACACGTGTTGTGGGAACACATGTCGTCGGGAACAGATGAACGACGACGTTGCGTAGACACCTTGTCAGTAAGAGCTACCGACGGGTAGCCCCCGGAGCCCCTCCCGGTCGCCGGTCGGCCTCAGGCGGGGGCGACTCCGCCTGGACACGGCCGGACGCGTCCGCTGGGATGGAGTGGTGACCACCGAAACCGCGATCGACGTCTTCGAAGAGCACCGCCCCGTCCTCCTGGGGGTCGCCTACCGCATGCTGGGCCGCCTCGCCGACGCGGAGGACGTGGTCCAGGAGGCATGGCTGCGCTGGTCCGGGGCCGACCGCTCCGGCGTCCGGGAGGCGCGCGGGTACCTGGTGCGCGTCACCACCCGCCTCGCCATCGACCGGCTGCGTCAGATCAAGTCACGGGGCGAGACGTACGTCGGCCCCTGGCTGCCGGAGCCCTACGCCACCGACTTCGGGGACGCCGTGCCGGACACCGCCGAGCGGGCCGTGCTCGCCGACTCGGTGTCCTTCGCGGTGCTTGTCGTCCTGGAGTCGCTGTCACCGCTGGAGCGGGCGGTCTTCGTCCTGAGGGAGGCGTTCGGCTACCCGTACGCCGAGATCGCCGCCATGCTGGAGCGCGGGGAGGCCGCGGTGCGCCAGCTCGCCGGGCGGGCCCGCAAGCACGTCGACGAGCGGCGGCCCCGCTACGACGTCGACCCGGCGCAGCGCCGGGACCTCACCGAACGCTTCCTCGCCGCCGCGGCCGGCGGCGACCTGGAGGGGCTGATGGCGCTGCTCGCGCCGGACGTCCGGCTGGTGGGCGACAGCGGTGGCAAGTCCAAGGCGCCCCTGCGTGTGCTGGAGAGCTCGGACAAGGTGGGCCGCTTCCTGCTCGGCGCCGCACAGAAGGGGATCCCGGACTTCTCCTTCCGCTTCCTGGAGCTCAACGGCGGTCCGGCCCTGCTGGCCCTGTCCGGCGGCAGGCCCGACTCCGTCTTCCAGCTGGACGTGGCCGACGGGCGCATTCAGTCGGTGTACATCATTCGCAACCCCGACAAACTGCGCTCCCTGGACGCCCTCGCCTAGCCGCGCGCCAACCGCCCGTCCATCCGCCCGTCCGTCCATCCGCCCGTCCATCCGCCCCGGCGAAGCCCCCGTCCCGCGACGGGGGCTTCGCCGTCCTGTCGCGGGATTGGTCTTGACCAAGGGTGTGGGCCGTTTTATGGTCACAGAGAACTGCAACAACCTTTAATAAACAAGGGCGTCAAAACGCCGCCGGACCACGGCGATTGCGGAGGACAGGGTGGGGACCACGCAGTTGGAATCGGTGCCGGAACCGAAGTACTGGCATCTCAGGACGGTGCTCAGCGAGGCCCTGGACTCGGAGTTCTCGGTGGGCGAGGTCCTGCCCAACGAGCGCGACCTCGCCGCCCGCTTCGGCGTCGCCCGCGCCACGCTCCGGCAGGCCCTGGAACAGCTCGAACTGGAAGGCAGGCTCCAGCGCCGCCGCGGCGTCGGTACGACCGTCGCCCCGCCACGCGTGGGCGTGGCCGTCGGCACCGAGCGGCACGCCTGGCCGGGAACGGCCGAGGACGCCTGGGAACCGGCCGACTGCGTGCCGGCCGCTCCGCCCGCGGCCGTCGCCGACGCCCTGGGCACCGGCCGGGACGAGCCCGTGCACATCGTCCGCCGCTCCCGTGTGTCGCACGGCCAGCCCGTAGCGGCGGAGCTGCTCTACATCCCGCCGTCCTCGGTGCCCGACCTCACCGCCATCGACGCGCCCTCCGGCGCCGCACGCGCGCGGGTCGTGCTCCGCGAACTGCAGCGCGGAGACCTGGAGCGGCGGGAGAGCGCCGTGGAGCTGGGTTCGGCCGGAGCGGAAGACGCGAAGGAACTGGACCGGCTCCCGGGAGCGCCCGTCCTCGTGGTCACCACCCGCTACCTCGCCGAGGGCCGCACCGCAGCGCTCTCCGTCGCCACCTACCGCGCGGACACCTGTCGGCTGACGTTCGGAAACTTCGGCGACGTGGAGATCCACCACGGCCCCGAGACCCGCGCCTCCTGAGTCCCGGACGGCCCCGGACACCTCCTGGAGTCCGGACCCCGCCTCCGCTGTGGTCCGGCGCGGCTCAGCGCCGGGCCGTCGCCCCCTCCACCGCGAACAACTGCTCCTCCACATGGTCGAGGGCCAGCCGCAGCGAGCCCGTCGCCACGGCGGCCTCGCCGAGGAGTGACAGGGCCACCTTCGGCGGGCGCAGGCAGTAGCGGGCCAGCTCCCGGCGCAGCGGCTCCAGTACGCCGTCCAGACCGGCCGCCCAGCCGCCGACGACGACGAGTTCCGGGTCGAGGGCCAGCACCAGTGCCGCCACGTCGTGCACCAGCCGCTGGATGAACCGCTCGACGGCCGCGCGGGCCCGCTGGTCGCCCTCACGGGCCTCGGCGAAGACCCTGGCGACCGCCTGCTCGTCCAGCGGGTGCAGCGGCTGGCCCGTGGTGGACAGCAGCGTCTCCGGCGTCACGTCCCGACCCAGCAGATGCAGTGCGCCGATCTCGCCGGCCGCACCGCCGTACCCCCGGTGCAGCCGTCCGCCGATCAGCGCTCCGGCCCCCGGGCTCAGCCCGGCCAGCACGAACACGATGTCGTCGGACTCGGTGGCGGCGCCCTTCCAGTGCTCGGCGACCGCCGCCGCGTTCGCGTCGTTCTCGACCAGCACCGGGCACTTGAAGGAACGGCTCAGCCGTTCGCCCAGGCGCAGCCCCGTCCACTCGGGCAGCGCGGTGCTCAGCCGCACCGTGCCGTCCGCCTCGACGATCCCGGGCGTCGCCGCCCCCACGGCCCGCAGCGAGCCCCGCGCGACACCGGCCCGGCGCAGCAGTTCGGCGACCGCGGTGCGCAGCCGCTCCAACCGCTCGTCGGCCGTGGCGGTCTCGTCGACGTCCTTGGCCTGGGCGCCGATGACCCGGCCGTCCAGGTCGGACAGGAGCGCGGCGACGCGGTGCGGCCCGATCTCGAGACCCAGCAGATGCCCGGCCTCCGCCCGGAACCTGAACCGCCGCGCGGGCCGCCCCTGCCGCCGCGCCGTCCCCTCGTCGGCCGCCGCCTCGACGACGAGACCGGCCTCGATGAGCCCCTCGACGACGCCCTCGACGGTCGGCCGGGACAGCCCCGTCACCCGAGTGATCTCGGTCAGCGTCGCGCAGTCCGTGGCACGCAACGCGTGCAGCACCACAGCGGAGTTGATCCTCCGCAGCAGCGACGGATCCCCGCCGGTCAGCCCGCCCAACGTCCGTCCTCCCAGCTCGTGCGCGTGTTGGCCGGATCGTACTCGGCCCGCTCCGCCCCGGCGAGTGCCGGTCCGCCCGTTCCCGGCCCGCCGGAGTGCCTCACCCCGGCGCCACGAAGCCCGACTCGTACGCCGTGATCACCGCCTGCGTGCGGTCCCGTGCCCCCAACTTCGCCAGTACCGAGCTCACGTGCGACTTCACCGTCTCCGTGCCGACGACCAGCCGGGCGGCGATCTCCGCGTTCGACAACCCGCGCGCCATCAGCCGCAGCACCTCGCCCTCCCGCTCGGTCAGCTGCGCCCGCTCCAACACGGCGCGCGCCGCGCGGTTCCCGCCGCCGTCGCCGTACTCGGCGGCGAGCTGTCGCACCGAGGCCGGGAACAGCAGGGACTCGCCCTCGGCGATCAGCCGCACCGCGTGCACGATCTCGGCCGGCCGGGCCCGCTTCAGCAGGAACCCGTCGGCGCCCGCACGCAGCGCCTCGTACACGTACTCGTCGTTCTCGAAGGTCGTCACGACGAGGATCTTCGGCAGATCGGTCACCGTCCGCAGCAGCGCGCGCGTGGCCTCGATGCCGTCCAGCAGCGGCATCCGGACGTCCATGGCGACCACGTCCGGCCGTACCTGCCGCACCAGCGGAATGACCGCCGCCCCGTCTGCCGCCTCGCCGACCACCTCAATGTCCGGCTGCGCCTCCAGCACCGCCCGCAGGCCCGCGCGTACGAGGGGTTCGTCGTCGACGAGGAGCACTCTGACCGGCATCCGACCAGCGTAGATCAGCCGGGCGGCAGCTCGACGCGCACCTGCCAGTCACCGGCGTCGTCGGGCCCCGTGTGCGCCCGCCCGCCCAGCAGCGCGGCACGCTCCCGTATGCCGCGCAGTCCGCTGCCGCGTCCGGGGGTGATCCTTCCGTCCGGCAACGGATTGCGCACCTCCAGGGTGAGCGCGCCGTCCGCCACCTCGACGCGGACCCGAGCGGGCACCGCCCCCGCGTGCCGCAGCACATTGGTCAGCGCCTCCTGGAGGATGCGGTAGCCCTCGCGGGAGGCCGGGCCCGGCAGGGCCTCCACCGGGCCCGTGATCTCGGCGTCGACCTTCGCCCCGGATGCGCGGGCGGACTCCAGCAGGCGGTCGGCGTCCGTGAGCGTCGGTCTGCTGCTCAGGGGCCGCTCCGCCTCCCGCAGGACGCCGAGCACCCGCTCCAGGTCCTCCAGGGCCGCCCTGCCGGTCTCCTCGATCGCGGACAGGGCCCGGTCGGTGAACTCGGGGCTGTTCGCCGTGCGGGCGGCCCCCGCCTGCACGACGGCGACGGTCAGCGCGTGGCCGATGGAGTCGTGCAACTCGCGGGCGATGCGGTTGCGTTCCAGGAGTTGTTCGGTGCGTTCCTCCAGGGCGCTGAGCCGTTCGGCGGCGGACGGTCCGAGAAGCGTGCGGGCGCCCGCTGTCGCCAGGGCACCGAGGCCGACCACGGCGCCGTACAGTGCGAGGAGTGGGAGCGGCGCGAGGAGCGCGTACGCCCAGTGCGGCGCGGCATCGCGCAGGACCGGTATGTCGTCGATCCGGGCCCCCAGGGCGAGCCGGACCAACTCGACGCCGAGAATGGGCAGCCAGACGCAGACGCCCGTGGTCAAGGCACCCAGCAGCATGCGCAGTTCCAGCCAGACCACTGTGCGCAGCCGGTCCCGCCAGGTCGCCGAGGGTGCGACCGAGAAGGCGGAGTCCTCGGGGCCGGGCGTGAGAAGCAGCCGGGCCTGCACGCCCTCGCCGGTCCGCACCGCCGGGATGAAGCCGATCGGGACCAGCACCGCCGCGGGCACCCACATTTTGGTGTCGTCGATGAGCGCCCACACGCTCACCACGAGCATGGGCACCCACAGGTGCAGCAGCCGTGTGTACGTCGTCCCCCGAAGCAGCGGGCGCAGAAAGCGGACCATTCCGTCATCCTGCCAGCCGCCACTGACAGCACACCTCCCCCGCACGGGGGAGACGATCTCCGCGTACGGGGGAGGACCCGCCCCCGCACGAACCGGCACGCTGCAGTCATGACCAGCATCGACGTCCAGAACCTCACCAAGGAGTACGGCACCCGACGAGCCGTCGACGACCTCACCTTCACCGTGCACCCCGGCCGGGTCACCGGCTTCCTCGGCCCCAACGGCGCCGGAAAGTCCACCACCATGCGGCTCGTCCTGGGCCTCGACCGGCCCACCTCCGGGACCGCGACCGTCGGCGGCCGCCCCTACGCCACCCTCCACGAGCCGTTGCGGCACGTCGGCGCGCTGCTCGACGCGCACGCCGCCCACGGCTCGCGCACCGCGCGGGACCACCTGCGCGTCCTGGCGGCGAGCAACCGCGTAGCGTCGCGGCGGGTCGACGAGGTGATGGAGGAGACGGGCATCGCGTCGGTGGCACGCCACCGGGTGAAGACGTACTCCCTGGGCATGCGACAGCGGCTGGGCATCGCCGCCGCGCTGCTGGGCGACCCCGAAGTGGTGATGCTGGACGAGCCCTCCAACGGGCTGGACCCCGAGGGCATCATCTGGATCCGCGGACTGCTGCGCCGGCTCGCGGCCGAGGGGCGCACGGTCCTGGTCTCCAGCCACCTGATGAACGAGACCGCGTCCTTCGCCGACCACCTGGTGGTCCTCGGCCGGGGCCGGCTGCTCGCCGACACGCCGATGCGGGAGTTCATCGACGCGCGCGTGCGGCCGCGTGTCCGCATCCGTACGCCGGACGCCACCGCGCTGAAGAGCGCCCTCGCCCGGCACGGCCACGACGCCGTGGAACACGACGACGGGTACTGGACCGTGCACCACGCGCGCGTGGACGACATCGGCCGGATCGTGTCCGGCGCGGGCGTACCCGTCCTCGAACTGGCATCGGACGAAGGCACGTTGGAACAGGCCTATCTCGACCTGACGGCCGCCGAGGCCGAGTTCACCGCACAGCCCCAGGAGGCCTGACCATGTACTTCACGCCCGTACTCCGCTCGGAGGCGCTCAAGGTCCGCACCCTGCGCTCGCTGTGCGGCACCCTGCTGGCCCTGTTCGCGGTCACCACCGCGTTCTCCGCGCTGGCCGGGGTCTCCGACACCTCCGACCCGGAGTTCGACCCGCTGTTCATGTCCCTCTCCGGCGTCATGCCCGGCCAGATCGCCGCCGTCGCCTTCGGGGCCATGGTCGTCTCGTCCGAGTACCACGGCAACGGGATCCGGCTCTCCCTGGCAGCCGTTCCACGGCGCGGGCGGTGGTTCGCGGCGAAGCTCGTCGTCGTCGCCGTACCGGCCCTCGCCGTGGGTCTGCTCACCGCGTTCGCCGCCCTCGTCGCGGCCCGGGCGGGCCTCGGCTCGGCGGCGAGCGGACTCACCACCGGAGAGCAGGTGCGGGGCGTCGTGGGCTGCGGAATCTACTTCATGCTGATGGCGCTGCTCGCGGCCGGACTCACCGCCCTGTTCCGCAGCGGCGTGGCCACGCTGTCCACCCTGATCCCGTTCATCCTCATCGTCTCCTTCGTGATCGGGGACGTGGCGGGCGGCGCCACCGACTTCCTGCCGGACAAAGCGGGGCAAGTTGTCCTGTACCAGACGCACGAGGGAACTCTGGGGCCCTGGGCCGGACTCGCGGTGACCGCGCTGTGGGCGACGGCGGCCTGCCTCGCCGGCGCCTGGCGGCTGCGCGGCCGGGACGCCTGACGCCACCCGCGGCTGACGCCCCGCCAATTGTCAGTGG
The DNA here is from genome assembly GCF_042268605.1 of Streptomyces sp. NPDC056296. NCBI lineage: Bacteria > Bacillati > Actinomycetota > Actinomycetes > Kitasatosporales > Streptomycetaceae > Streptomyces > Streptomyces sp. NPDC056296. The sequence goes on from NZ_JBHJRX010000101.1 coordinate 8,817, forward strand.
CGGCCGGTTTACTGGACGGCATGGACATCGCGCGGCACATCGCCCTCATCGACGAGCTGTGCTTCCGCCCCTTCCCGGCGGAGCACGGCCCGTCGGCCGGGGGCGCAGGGGGACCGGGCCACTTCGTGGCGGTGCTGGAGAGCAGCCACGGCCTGCGCGGCGGCGACCAGGGGGAGCGGGCGGTGACGGTGGGGCAGTACGAGAAGTACCGCGACGCCCTCTACGAGCGCCTCGCCCCGCGCTGGGGGGAGACGGACCCCTGGAACCTGCAGACGGTCCTGCTGCGGACCGAGGTCGAGGACATACCCGAGCCGTGGGCCGGTCTCAGCGCCCGCGCGGGCGTGGCGTACCTGTGGGAGGCGGAGGGCACCGGCCGCTGGGTCGCGGTGGCCGTCGCCGACCGGGACGAGACGGACGAGGTGCAGCTGCTGGCCGTCGTCACAGAGCAGGCGCCACCGTGACCGCTCCCCACGCGCACACTTACGCCTCTGACCCCGCCTCCGCCGCGACCCGCAGCCGCGCGAACTCCTCCGCCATCGTCTGCGCCGTCCAGTGCGCGTTGAGCCCGCTGGGGTTGGGCAGCACCCACACGCGCGTGTCCCCGATCGTCCGCTCCTGCGGGCCCACCTGCGCCTTCCGGTCGTCGAACGCCGCGCGGTACGCGGTGACACCGACCACGGCCAGCCAACGGGGCCGCAGCCGCGCCACCTTCAGCGCCAGCAGCCGGCCGCCCTCCCGGTACTCCTCGGCGGTCAGCTCGTCCGCCCGCGCGCTGGCCCGTGCGACGACGTTCGTGATGCCGAGCCCGAACGACGGCAGCTCACCCTGCTCCGACGGCTTCAGCAGCCTCGGCGTGAAGCCGGACAGATGCAGCACCGGCCAGAAGCGGTTGCCGGGACGGGCGAAGTGGTGGCCCGTCACCGCCGTCATCAGGCCGGGGTTGATCCCGCAGAACAGCACGTGGAGACCGTCCGCGACGACGTCCGGTACGAGACGGTCGCGGGCGGCCTCCAACTCGGCCCTGGTGAAGCGCGTCAGAGGATGGCTCCGGGGGTGTAGCCCGCGGCCGCCGGGTGCTGCTTGACGATTTCCTCGATCCGGCCGACGAGGACACCGACCTGGTCGGCCGCGGCGCCCGTGAAGGACAGCTTGTCGGCCATCAGCGCGTCCAGCCCGGCCCGGTCCAGCGGGATGCGCTCGTCGGCGGCCAGCTTGTCGAGCAGCTCGTTGCGCTCGGCGCCCTGCTCGCGCATCGCCAGCGCGGAGGCCACGGCGTTCTCCTTGATCGCCTCGTGCGCGACCTCGCGGCCGACACCGGCCCGCACCGCGCCCATGAGAACCTTGGTGGTGGCGAGGAACGGCAGGTAGCGGTCCAGCTCCCGGGCCACGACGGCCGGGAAGGCACCGAACTCGTCGAGCACGGTCAGGAACGTCTCCAGCAGCCCGTCGAGGGCGAAGAACGCGTCGGGGAGGGCCACGCGGCGCACCACCGAGCAGGACACGTCGCCCTCGTTCCACTGGTCGCCCGCCAGCTCACCGGTCATCGACGCGTAGCCGCGCAGGATCACCATCAGGCCGTTGACGCGCTCGCAGGAGCGGGTGTTCATCTTGTGCGGCATCGCCGAGGAGCCGACCTGGCCGGGCTTGAAGCCCTCCGTGACCAGCTCGTGCCCGGCCATCAGCCGGATCGTCTTCGCCAGCGACGACGGCGCCGCCGCCAGCTGCACCAGCGCGGTGACGACCTCGTAGTCCAGCGAGCGCGGGTAGACCTGGCCGACCGAGGTGAACGCCTGCGAGAAGCCCAGGTGCTCCGCGATCCGCTGCTCCAGCTCCGCGAGCTTGCCCGCGTCCCCGCCGAGCAGGTCCAGCATGTCCTGGGCGGTGCCGACCGGACCCTTGATGCCGCGCAGCGGGTAGCGGCCGAGCAGCTCCTCCACCCGGCCGTAGGCGACGAGCAGCTCGTCGGCGGCGGTGGCGAAGCGCTTGCCCAGCGTCGTGGCCTGCGCGGCGACGTTGTGGGAGCGGCCGGCCATGACCAGCTCGGCGTACTCGCCGGACAGCTTGCCCAGCCGGGCGAGGACGGCCACCGAGCGGTCGCGGATCAGCTCCAGCGAGAGCCGGACCTGGAGCTGCTCGACGTTCTCCGTCAGGTCGCGGGAGGTCATGCCCTTGTGCACGTGCTCGTGCCCGGCGAGGTCGTTGAACTCCTCGATCCGCGCCTTCACGTCGTGCCGCGTGACCTTCTCGCGCTCGGCGATCGAGGCCAGGTCGACCTGGTCGAGGACGCGCTCGTAGTCGGCGATCGCGGCGTCGGGCACCTCGATGCCGAGGTCCTTCTGGGCCCGCAGCACGGCGAGCCAGAGCTGCCGCTCGAGCTTCACCTTCTGCTCGGGCGACCAGAGCGTGGCGAGCTCGGCGGAGGCGTAGCGTCCGGCGAGGACGTTCGGGATGCGGGGCTTGGCGGGAGCGGAAGTCACGTGTACGGATTCTACTGGCGATTCGTGCAGGCCAGCGCCGCGGGGTTGTTCGTCGGAAGCTACGAAGGTCCCCCTGGCGGCTGCGGCGCGGCCCGGAACGGGGTCACGCCAGGTCCTCGTACGGCAGCAGCTCCGGACGCTTGGGCGGCAGGCCGTCCCCGGACGACCGGCCCGTCAGCCTGCGGCCCACCCAGGGCAGCAGGTACTGCCGGGCGAACCGGACGTCCGCGGTCCGGCGCATGAGCCAACCCGGCGGGGGCGTCGCCGGGATCGGCGCGTGCCACTCGGGATCCTCGGGTTCGTAGCCGAGCGACTGCCACACGGCCTCCGCGACCCGGCGGTGCCCCTCGGCGGTCAGATGCAGCCGGTCCACGTCCCACAGGCGCGGGTCGGCCAGCGAGTCCGCCCCGTACAGGTCGACGACCACGGCGCCGTGCTGCTTGGACAGGTCGTCGATGATCGCGAACAGCGCCTCCATGCGCGGCCGGAACCGCTCCAGCACCGGACCCTGGCGGCCTGGACTGCGCATCAGCACCAGCTGCTCGCAGTTCGGGGCGAGCCGCTCCACGGCCTGCGTCAGCAGATCCCGTACCCGGGCCATGTCGCACTTGGGCCGCAGCGTGTCGTTGAGCCCGCCGACCAGCGTGATCACGTCGGCTCCCATGGCCGCCGCCACGTCGACCTGCTCGTCGACGATCTGCCCGATCAGCTTCCCGCGCACCGCGAGGTTCGCGTACCGGAAACCTGGGGACCGGGCGGCCATCCGAGCGGCGAGGAGGTCGGCCCAGCCCCGGTAGGAGCCGTCGGGCAGCAGGTCCGACATGCCCTCGGTGAAGGAGTCGCCGACAGTGACAAGGCTGGCGTGAGTGGGATTCGTCTGCATGGCGACAGAAATGGTAGCGCCTGCACATACCCGTCGGTCGGTCGCCCTCTGCCGGGCCGGAGAGGGTCAGGCCCGCTGCCCGAACAGCTCCCGCAGCACGTCCTCCATGGTCACCAGTCCCGCCAGCCGCCCGTCGGAGCCGATCACGGCCGCCAGATGCGTACGGCTGCGGCGCATCGCGGTGAGCACGTCGTCCAGCGGGGTCCGCTCCCGAACCCGCGCGATGGGCCGCATGTCCCGCAGCCGGAACGGCAGGTCCCGCGGCGAGGCGTCCAAAGCGTCCTTCACATGCAGATAGCCGACGATCCGCCGCCCGTCGTCCACCACCGGGAAACGTGAGAACCCGGACTCCGCCGACAGCCGCTCCAACTGCTCCGCGGTGATGCCCACGCGCGCGTGGACGACGCGTTCCAGCGGCAGCACCACGTCCCGCACCGGCCGCCGGCCCAGCTCCAGGGCGTCGTGCAGCCGCTCCTGGGCCCGGTCGTCGATCAAGCCGGCCTCACTGGCGTCCTTGACGATCTCGGCCAGCTCCGCGTCCGTGAAGGTCGCCGAGACCTCGTCCTTCGTCTCGACCCTGAGCAGCTTGAGCAGCGCGTTCGCGAAGGCGTTGATCGTGAAGATCACCGGGCGCAGCGCCCGGGACAGCGCCACCAGCGGTGGTCCGAGCAGCAGCGCACTGCGCACCGGCTCGGCCAGCGCGATGTTCTTCGGCACCATCTCGCCGAGCAGCATGTGCAGATACGTCGCCAGCGCGAGGGCGATCACGAAGGACAAGGCGTGCCCGGCGCCGGACGGCATGCCCACCGCGTGGAACACCGGCTCCAGCAGGTGCTCGATCGCCGGCTCCGCGACCACACCGAGGACCAGCGTGCACAAGGTGATGCCCAGCTGGGCCGCCGCCATCAGCGCCGACACGTGCTCCAGACCCCACAGCACGCTCTTCGCACGCCGGTCGCCCTCCGCCCCTGCCGTCCCCTCCGCCCCCGCTGCTGCTTCGACGTGCTGCTCCACCTGGCTGCGGCGCACGGAGATCAGCGCGAACTCGGCGCCCACGAAGAACGCGTTGACGACGAGCGTCGCCAGACCGATCAGCAGCTGTACGGCGGTCACCGGCCGGCCTCCCCTTCGCCCTCGGTGGCGCGCGCGTCGTCGAGCGGCGCGTGCAGCAGTACCCGGGCCGCCCTGCGACCCGTGGCGTCCACGACGTCCAGCCGCCAGCCGGCGACCTCCAGAGTGTCGCCGACGGCGGGGATGTGCCCAAGACCGGCCGCGACCAGCCCGGCGACCGTCTCGTACGGCCCGTCGGGCACCCTGAGACCCAGGCGCGACAGCCGGTCCACGCGGGCCGCGCCGTCGGCCCAGTACAGAGCGTGGCCCTGCTCGTCGGTGCCGGCCGTGTCCAGCTCGGGCGTCTCGTGCGGATCGTGCTCGTCCCGTACCTCGCCGACGACCTCCTCGACGATGTCCTCCAGCGTGGCCACGCCCGCCGTCCCGCCGTACTCGTCGATCACGACGGCCATCGTGCGCCGCCCGGAGAGCCGGTCCAGCAGCCGGTCGACGGTCAGTGACTCCGGGACGAGCAGCGGCTCGCGCATCAGCTCGGCGACCGGGATGCCGGGGCGCCGCTCGGCGGGCACCGCCAGGACGTCCTTGACGTGCGCGGTGCCCACCACGGCGTCGAGCGTGTCCTGGTAGACGGGGAACCGGGACAGCCCGGTCGCCCGCGTCGCGTTCGCCACGTCCTCGCACGTTGCCCGGGCGTCGAGGGCGACGACCTGGACGCGCGGGGTCATCACGTTCTGTGCCGTCAGGTCGGCCAGGTTCAGGGTCCGGACGAACAACTCGGCGGTGTCCGCCTCCAGCGCGCCCTTCTTGGCCGAGTGCCGGGCGAGCGCCGCCAGCTCCTGCGGCCCACGCGCGGAGGCCAGCTCCTCGGCGGGCTCCACACCGAAGACGCGCACGATGCGGTTGGCGGTGTTGTTCAGGTGGGTGATGAAGGGCCGGAAGGCGGCGCTGAACCAGCGCTGCGGACCGCCCACCCGTTTGGCGACGGCCAGCGGTGAGGAGATCGCCCAGTTCTTCGGCACCAGCTCGCCGACGATCATGAGGAAGACCGTCGACAGGGCCGTGCCCAGCACCAGCGCCAGCGAGGAGGCCGCCGAGCGCGACACCCCCACACTCTCCAGCGGGCCCGAGATGAGCGCCGCGACCGAGGGCTGGGCGAGCATGCCGACCACCAGGTTGGTGACCGTGATGCCGAGCTGCGCCCCGGAGAGCTGGAAGGTCAGGTTCCGTACGGCCTTCAGGGCGCTCGCCGCACCCCGCTCGCCGCTCGCCGCCGCCCGCTCCAGTTCGCCGCGCTCGACGGTGGTCAGCGAGAACTCGGCCGCGACGAAGGCGCCGCACACGAGCGAGAGCAGGATCGCCACCAGCAGCAGGAGCACTTCGGTCATCGGGTCACCTCGGATCCATGATCGGCCAGGACACGGAGGATCGCGCGACGTCGTGCGCCGGGGGAGGCGAGCGTCTTGGGAGGGCCCGGATGAGGCGCCAGGACAGGCGCCGGGAGGATCGCCGATGCGGACTCGCTCATGCGCCGGTGTTCACACCTTTCAGTCGGTGAGGGGCTTCACCCAGCGTCGCCACTGTTCCTCGGGCGCGTACCCGGCCGCCCGCCAGGCATGCTGGGCCCGCTCGTTGCGCCGCAGCACCATCGCGTCCCCGCGCCGCCCGCCCAGCCGTACGAACCGCTCCTCCGCGGCCGTGAGCAGCGCCGAGCCGATGCCCTGGCGCCGGTGGTCCGGGTGCACCGCCAGCCGGTACAGATGGCAGCGCCAGCCGTCGAAGCCCGCGATCACCGTGCCCACCAGGTCCCCGCCCCGCTCGGCCAGGAGCAGCGCCTCGGGGTCGCGGGCGACCAGCCGTTCCACGCCCTCCCCGTCGTCGCTGATACTCGTCGCCTCGGCGGCCACCTTCCAGAAGGCCAGCACGGCGTCCAGGTCCTCGGGCCCGGCGGCCCGTATGCGCGGTTCGCTCATGCGGCGATCCCACCACGCGCGCCCGGCCGCTACTCGACATTCCGGCATGCGGACCACCACGCCCGCGCGCCGACCGCCCGTCAGTCCTCGCGCAGCGCCCGCATCACCGGAGCGAAGGCCTCCATGTACGGCTCCAGCACCGTCAGATAGGTGAACCCGTACCGCTCGCGCTGCGCCCGTACCTGCGCGGTGATCTGCTCCAGGGTCCCGGCCAGGAAGATGGGCAGCTCCAGCACCTGGTCGGTGGTCAGGTGCGGCACGTGCTCCAGGAGCGGACGGACGGCGGCCTCGCGGTCCTCGGTCACGACGACCATCTGGACGAGCAGGTTCAGCTCCGCCGGTTCCTCGCGGTCCGCCGCCAGCTCCTGGTAGCGGGCCACGCGCTCGTCGAGCTCCTCGGCGGTGACGGGGGCCAGCTGCCCCGTCGTGCTGCTTCGCACCGTACGCGCGCCCGTGAACGCGGCGATCGCGGCGTGCCGGGCGGTCAGCTCCAGCATCCGGTCGCCGTTGGCGCCGATCAGCAGCGGCACCCCGGGCCGTTGCACCGGCCGCGGCTGGTATTCCTCGTCGGCCAGCAACCGCTCCAGCTCCTCGACGGTGCGCCGCAGATGGTCCACCCGCTCGCCCGGCGAGCCGAAGGGCAGCCCCGCCGCGTCGTGCTCCGCCCGTACGTAGCCGGTGCCGAGCCCGAGTTCCAGGCGCCCGCCCGTCAGTGCGTCCGTGGTCGCCACCTCCCGGGCCAGCAGGGCCGGGTTCCAGAAGCCCGCGTTGAGCACGAAGGTACCCAGCCGGGGCCGCTCGGTGGCCCGGGCCGCCGCGACCAGCGCCGGAAACGGCGCCGGCATGCCGAGATGGTCCGGGACCAGGATCACGTCGTACCCCAGCTCCTCGGCCAGCCGGCACTTGGCGCTCCACTCGTCGGCCGGGGCGGATGTCATGAGGTTGACGCCGAAACGGAACGGACGCGACATGAACTCTCCTCGCGAGCAGGGAACTTCGGGCCACCGGGAGTCAAGCACTCGTGCGCGGTGGCCGCCACGCCCTTGCCGTTGCTAGCGTTCCGGCGCTAGCTTCGAGGTATGGCGAAGACCCGGAAGGCTCAGCTGAACGTGCGGGTGGACGAGGGCACCGCCCGGGCGGCCCGCGAGAAGGCCCTGGCCCGGGGGATGAGCGTCAACCGCTACATCGAGGAACTGGTCAGGCAGGACACCGGCGAGGCCGGCCACACCTTCCTGGAGGCCGCCGCCGACTTCATGCGGCAGTACGAGAAGGTGTTCGCCGAGGAGGTCGGCGACGGCCGCCGCTGAATCGCCGGAGGCGTCCCGGATGAAAGACCCCGGATGAAAGACCTCAGCATCGACCTCGCCTGGCTGCTGATGCTCGCCGAACAGCGCACCCCGGGAGACCCCCAGGTCACCGACTGGGGAGCGCTCGTCGCGGCCGTCGCCCGCCACCGGGCCGAGATATTCGACACCCTCGTCTACGACGGTCCGCACGCCCGCGCCGCCGCCCTGCTCCAGCTGCTGATCCATATCCCGGCGCTGGAGCGCTCCAACGCCCTGTTCGCCTCCGCGGTCGCGTACGCCTACCTGGTCGCCAGCGGAGTCAAGGTCGCCACCACGCCCGAGCAGGTGCGGGACCTCGCCCTGCTGGTCAAGAGCGGTGAGGCCTCGGTCGACGACATCGCGGACGAGCTGCGCCGGTGGAGCGTGTGACTACGCCTCGGTTCCGGGCGGTCGCCAGGCCGTGCCGAGCACGCAGTACGAACTCGGCAGCGCCGGCCCGTTCTCCGGCATCATCACCCGCCGGTAGGGCCCGAGGGCGAACCCCGCGTCCCGCGGCGCGGCGACCGGTTCGCGGGACAGGTGGCAGCCGCCGGACAGCGGAGGCCACAGCGTCCGGTCCAGCGCGCGCTGGGTGAAGGTCATCACCCGCCCACCGCCCCGGCCGTGTTCGAAGAACCGCACCTGCCCGCCGGGCCGCAGCACCCGCCGCAGCTCCCCGAGCGCCCGTGGTACGTCGCGGACGCTGCACAGCACGAGCGAGACCACGGCGGCGTCGAAGGCCTCGCTCTTGACCGGGAGGGCCTCCGCCGCGCCCGGAGCCACGTCGACCGGCACCTGGGCGCGCAGCGCCGCCTCCACGGCCAACCGCCGCAGCACTCGCTCCGGTTCGATGGCGACGACCTCCGAGACGGTGCCCGGGTAGTGCGAGAAGTTCAGCCCGTTGCCCGCACCGACCTCGATCACGCGCCCGGACAGCCCGGCGAGCAGCCGCTCGCGCACGCTCCCCATTCCCATCCGGGTCTCGGCGCCCACACTGAACCGGGCGTAGCAGCGGGCGAACAGCGGATGGTGCACGGCGTCCCGCGGCACCCCGCGGGCACGCGCGGATCGCAGTGCCATGGGACCTCCTTCACGAGGTGGTGCCTTACCGCGATTGTCCCCCGTCCGAGCCCCGCGCACCCACCGCGCGCACGGCTCGTTTCCGGCCGCGGGCCGAGCGGGGGCGGTGGCGTGCTCCGCGTCAGTGCCCCGGGACCGGGGGACGGCCGCAGCTGCAGGCCCGGGAGGCCACGTCCCCGGGTGGAGGGCAGGAGACGGCCGGCCCCCTGCCCGCCGCGCCCCGGCCGGAGACCGCCCCAAGCCGTACCGCCGGCCGGGGTGCCTGCGGGCCGAAGGCGACTCCGGGGCGGGGCCGGCCCCCTGCCCGCCGCGCCCCGGCCGGAGACCGCCCCAAGCCGTACCGTCGGCCGGGGTGCCTGCGGGCCGAAGGCGACTCCGGGGCGCGGGCGTCCCGGCCGGGGGCCCGGGC
>NZ_JBHJRX010000102.1:0-17850 GCF_042268605.1 Streptomyces sp. NPDC056296
TCAAGGAACGGACGCTTCCTTTGTACTCACCCGATACTCTCGGGCTTTCCTCCGGGCGCTTCCCTTCGGTCTTGCGTTTCCGACTCTATCAGATCCTTTCGGGCCCTGATTCCCTGTCGGCGGGATTTGTGTCGTGGCCTTCTGACTTTCGCCCGTCGGCCTTTCGACATTCACTACGTTAGCCGATTTCTCCGTGGACTCATAATCGAGTCTCGCGAGTTTGAATTCAGGCATGCGGACACGCCGAATTCGCCCCCGCTGAGGGGAAATCGTAGGTAGTGGGTTGGCCGCTTCCGGCTGCAGGCGATTGCCGTACCCGGGTCAAGCGGCTCGGGCTACGTTACGCGCCTGCCAAGGGAGAGTCAACTTCGGCGGCGCCGGGGCACATGGGCCCGATAAGGGCTGACCGTCGGGTCGTCGGAGACCCAGTAGCGCCAGGGGTGGACGCCGCCCTCGCCGGCGACGCCGGTGCGTGGGCCGTTGCGTACCTGGTCGCGGGGCACAGGTACGCCGGTCAGGATGCGCAAGGGGGTGGCTTCGGCGGTGCACGCGTCCGTGCCGTTCAGGGCTCGGTCCACGCCCAGGGCGGTGGCGAGACGGGCCGGGCCTTTGGCCAGTTCCTTGTCATTGCGGGCGGAGAGTCGACGGGTGCGCGCCAGCTCCGCGCCCTCGATGATCTCGCCGGCGCGGAGCAGCACGGCGCTCGCCCTGCCCTCGGGACCGCACACCAGGTTCATGCAGAACCACATGCCATAGGTGAAGTAGACGTACACGTGTCCGGGGGGACCGAACATCACGTCGTTGCGGGGTGTGCGACCGCGGTAGGCGTGGGAGCCGGGGTCGTTCTGACCGTCGTAGGCCTCGACCTCTGTCAGGCGGAGGGCGATCGGACCGTCCGGGGTGTCGCGCACCAGGATGCGGCCCAGGAGGTCCGGGGCCACCTCGAGGATGGGGCGGTCGAAGAAATCTCTGGGCAGAGGCGTACGGTCGGGGCTCGCGATCATGCCGTCCGAGCGTAACGCAGCCGGGTCCGTGCGCGGGGTGGCCAGGGGGCGTCCGTCTTGCCAGGGTGTGGGACGCGGAACCGGCCACGGCCGAATCGCGTTTGTAGGGATCAAGGGTTACACGATGCCTGGAGAGGGAGAGACATGGCGTTCAAGAGGCTGCTCGCGAGCCTGGGGGCCGGCGGGGCTTCGGTCGAGACCGTGCTGAGCGAGGTCAACGTCGTTCCGGGCGGTGTCGTCCAGGGCGAGGTACGGATCCAGGGCGGGTCCGTCGACCAGCAGATCGAGGCGCTGTCGGTCGGACTGCAGGCCAAGGTCGAGGTGGAGAACGGCGACCAGGAGTACAAGCAGGACATCGAGTTCACGAAGAGCCGGCTCGGCGGTGCCTTCGAGCTGAAGGCGAACGCCGTGCACGCCGTGCAGTTCGGGCTCGAGATTCCGTGGGAGACGCCGATCACGACAATCGACGGGCAGACGCTGCGCGGGATGAACATCGGCGTGACCACGGAGCTGGAGATCGCGCGCGCCGTGGACTCCGGTGACCTGGACCCGATCAACGTGCACCCGCTGCCGGCGCAGAAGGCGATCCTGGACGCGTTCATCGGGCTGGGCTTCCGCTTCAAGAGCGCGGACATGGAGCGGGGCAACATCCGCGGTACGCGGCAGAAGCTGCCGTTCTACCAGGAGATCGAGTTCCTTCCGCCGCAGCAGTACCGGGGGCTGAACCAGGTCGAGCTGAGCTTCGTCGCCGACGCTCAGGCGATGGACGTCGTGCTGGAGATGGACAAGAAGCCCGGGCTGTTCAGCGAGGGCAGCGACACGTTCCGTTCCTTCAAGGTGGGGCTGAACGACTACCAGGGGACCGACTGGACGGCGTACCTCAACCAGTGGCTGTCCGAGGTCGGCAGCAAGCGGAACTGGTTCTAGGGGTTCTAGGCTCGGACACCACTGCACCGAACGATCAGGAGGTACCGAGGTGACCGAGCTCAAGCGGCGGCCGCTCCCCCATGACTTCCACCCGCCCGTGCCGGCGTTCACGGTCACGAGCGAGGACGTCCAGGAGGGGGCGACGCTCAAGGACGCTCAGGTTCACGCGGCCGGCAACACCTCGCCGCATCTGCGGTGGGAGGGTTTCCCCGCCGAGACCAAGAGCTTCGCCGTGACGTGCTACGACCCGGACGCCCCGACGGGCAGCGGGTTCTGGCACTGGGTGGTGTTCGACATCCCGGCCTCGGTGACCGAGCTGCCGGTGGGCGCGGGCAGCGGCAAGTTCGAAGGGCTGCCGGAGGGGGCCGTACAGGCGCGCAACGACTTCGGCAGCCAGGACTTCGGCGGTGCCGCGCCGCCGGCCGGGGACGGACCGCACCGGTATGTGTTCACGGTGTACGCCGTGGACCAGGAGAAGCTGGGGCCGGACGCGGAAGGCACCCCGGCGTTCGTCGGCTTCAATCTGCGGTTCCACACGATCGCGCGTGCCCAGCTCGTCGGTGAATACGAGGTGCCCGCCGAGAGCTAGTGTTCCGAGCGTTCATGGAACGTTTGCCCGCCTCTGGTCTTGGAATGGATCAGGGGCGGGCATTTTTGTTGCCGGGGGGTGGCGTGGGGGAGCTTTCCCCTCGCAGGAGCAGCAGATATTGCGTTGTCCATCTCGGCGTGCCCGGCCAGAGTTGATCCCAGCCCGCCACGGGGTGGGCCGGTGCGCACGGGAGGTGGGCTGGTATGCGGGACACGCTGGTACTGAACGCGAGCTTCGAGCCGTTGTCGACGGTGACGCTTAATCGAGCCGTCGTTCTGGTGCTCCAGGACAAGGCCGTCGTCGAGCAGGCCCACCCCGAACTGCGTATGCGCGGAGCCGCGCTCGACATACCGGCGCCCCGGGTGATCAGGCTGTGCCAATACGTACGGGTGCCCTTCCGAAGACGCGCTCCGTGGTCGAGGCGGGGCGTGCTGGTCCGGGACCGGCACCGGTGCGCGTACTGCGGGCGGCGGGGGACGACCGTCGACCACGTGGTGCCGCGGTCGCACGGCGGGCAGGACACCTGGCTGAACACGGTGGCCTCGTGTGCGGAGGACAATCACCGGAAGGCGAACCGGACGCCCGAGCAGGCGGGTATGCCGCTGCTGCGGCAGCCGTTCGAGCCGACGCCTGCCGACGCGATGCTTCTCGCCCTGGGTCAGGACGACTTCGACGCGCTGCCGGAGTGGCTCGCCCAGCCGGCCGCGTAGCCCACTACGCCGATGGGGGCGTACCTCCGGTGAGAGGTACGCCCCCATCGGCGTAGTGGGTACTGCCGTCAGTCGATGGACGGCTTCTCGCGCCGCTCCTGGGCCGGGACGCTCGCGCCGCCGCCACCGCCGTTGCCCGAACCGCCGCCCATACCGCCGAAGTTGCCCATGGCGCCGGACAGGCCCTTGAGGGCGTCGCCGATCTCGCTGGGGACGATCCAGAGCTTGTTGGCGTCGCCCTCGGCGATCTTCGGGAGCATCTGGAGGTACTGGTAGGAGAGCAGCTTCTGGTCCGGGTCGCCGGCGTGGATGGCCTCGAAGACCGTGCGGACGGCCTGGGCCTCGCCCTCGGCGCGCAGGGCGGCGGCCTTGGCCTCACCTTCGGCGCGCAGGATCTGGGACTGCTTCTCGCCCTCGGCGCGCAGGATCTCGGACTGCCGGACACCCTCGGCCTGGAGGATCGCGGCGCGCTTGTCGCGGTCGGCGCGCATCTGCTTCTCCATCGAGTCCTGGATGGAGGTGGGCGGTTCGATGGCCTTGAGTTCCACGCGGTTGACGCGGATGCCCCACTTGCCGGTGGCCTCGTCGAGGACGCCGCGCAGGGCCGCGTTGATCTCCTCGCGGGAGGTGAGGGTCCGCTCCAGGTCCATGCCGCCGATGATGTTGCGGAGCGTGGTGACGGTCAGCTGCTCGATGGCCTGGATGTAGCTGGCGACCTCGTACGTCGCGGCGCGGGCGTCGGTCACCTGGTAGTAGATGACGGTGTCGATGTTGACGACCAGGTTGTCCTGGGTGATGACCGGCTGCGGCGGGAAGGGGACGACCTGTTCGCGCAGGTCGATGCGGTTGCGGATGGTGTCGATGAACGGGACGACGATGTTGAGGCCCGCGTTCAGTGTCCGCGTGTAGCGGCCGAAGCGCTCGACGATGGCGGCGCTGGCCTGTGGGATGACCTGGATGGTCTTGATCAGGGCGATGAAGACCAACACCACCAGGATGATCAAGACGATGATGACCGGTTCCATCGTGGTTGTCCGTCCCCTTCTCCGCCGCGGCGCGCGCTCTGGCAGATCCTATTGACCCTGACTACTGAGCCTTTGACCCTGACTACTGACCCTGACTGCTGCTGATCTTACGGCTGTTGCGGATCTTGCTGGTCGAGTCTGTCAGACCGTCGCGTACCTCGGAGGGTGTTCGGTCCACTTGTGTCCGGGGAGGTCACATGATGATCGCCGTGGCCCCCTCGATGTCCACGACGTCCACTTCCTCGCCCGTCTCGTAGGTACGTCCGGTGTCGAGTGCGCGTGCCGACCAGACCTCTCCGGCGAGCTTGATCCGGCCGCCGGAGGCGTCGACCCGCTCCAGTACGACGGCCTGTCTGCCCTTCAGGGCGTCCACGCCCGTGGCCAGTTGGGGCCGTTGGGAGCGGTGCCGGGCGGCGATGGGCCGTACGACGGCGATGAGGGCGACCGAGACGATGACGAAGACGAGTACCTGGACGACGACGTCCGCGCCGAATCCGGATGCGACGGCAGCGGCGACCGCCCCGACGGCGAGCATCCCGAACTCCGGCATCGCGGTCACGACGAGCGGGATTCCGAGCGCTGCCGCGGCGACGAGCCACCACACCCATGCGTCGATGTCGTTCACATGGTCATGGTAGGTCCGGGTGACGTGCCAGGGACAGGGCGCACGGGGGGCGGGTCAGGACAGGGGGAGCCCCTGCGCGGTCCAGCGGTCGCCGACCTGCTCGACGACGAGCGGGAGTCCGAAGCAGAGGGAGAGGTTGCGGGAGGTCAGTTCGAGCTCCAGCGGGCCCGCGGCCATGATCTTGCCCTGACGGATCATCAGGACGTGGGTGAAGCCCGGGGCGATTTCCTCGACGTGGTGGGTGACCATGATCATCGAGGGGGCGATCGGGTCACGGGCGAGGCGGCCGAGGCGGCGGACGAGGTCCTCGCGGCCGCCCAGGTCGAGGCCGGCGGCGGGCTCGTCCAGGAGCAGCAGCTCGGGGTCGGTCATCAGGGCGCGGGCGATCAGCGTGCGCTTGCGCTCGCCCTCGGAGAGGGTGCCGAACCTGCGGTCGAGGTACTCGGTCATGCCGAGGCGGTCGAGGAAGGCACGGGCGCGCTGCTCGTCGATGTCCTCGTACTCCTCCTGCCAGCCGGCGGTCATGCCGTAGGCGGCGGTCAGCACGGTCTGCAGGACGGTCTGGCGCTTGGGCAGCTTGTCGGCCATGGCGATGCCGGCCATGCCGATGCGCGGGCGCAGTTCGAAGACGTCCGTGCCGGGCTTGCCGAGGGTCTCGCCGAGGATGGTGGCGGTGCCGTTGCTGGGGTAGAGGTAGCTGGACGCGACATTGAGGAGGGTGGTCTTGCCGGCGCCGTTGGGGCCCAGGATGACCCAGCGCTCACCCTCCTTCACCGACCAGGAGACCTGGTCCACCAGAGCCCGGCCCTCGCGGACCACGGATACGTCCTGAAGCTCCAGAACATCGCTCATGAGCGCGTTGTCTCCCCTTGCATTGTGGCCGGTCTCGGCTGTCGCGTACGCCTCTGGCTCGGGCCGCCGCGCCGGTGGGCGCAGGCCCTCCAGGAAATCTACGCCACCGGTCGGCTTCACCGTTCCATCGGTCCGGTCCTTAGGGTGGGGGCATGCTCTCGGAACCACGCGCAGGGCGCCTTGCCGCCTGGGGAAATGCCCTTATTGCCGGAATGGTCTCGCCGGACGACGCCGCGGTCGCGATCGTCGGCGACGACGCGGTGCATCGGGTTGAGGCGGTGCCGGGTGAGGCGGGGCCCGTCGGTCTCACGTTGGCGCTCGGGCGGCTGCGGGCGCTCGGCGCGACCGGGTTGCGGGTCGCGCTGCCCGCGCCGGGGCATCCGCTGGGGCTGAGCGGACCGCCGGAGTTCAACGCGCGGGCGCTGGAGGCCGAGGAAGCGGTGATTTGTCACGGTGCGGCGCTCGGGCTGGTGCCGGAGGTGTACGAGGCCGGGCCCGAGGGTGATGTGCATGTCGAGGTCGTCTGGCACTGCCTGCCCGTGCGGGAGGCACCGCCCGCCGATGTGCCCTCGCTCGGGGAGGCCGAGCGGGAGTTGGCGGAGGCGCTGCGCGACGCGACGGAGGTGCTGACGCGGCTGGATGTGGCCGGGTCGGGGCCGGTGGCGGAGGCGGCGGTCGCGGCGTACCGGGCGCGGGCCGAGCGGGGGCGGGAGGTGCTGGCGCCGGGGTATCCGCCGCGGGCGGTGCGGGTGCTGGAGTTGGCGCAGCGGGTGGGGGCGTTGGTGTCGCTGGCGGGTGAGAACGGGCACGGGGGCGCGGCGAGCGCGTCCGAGATGGCGGCGCGGGGGGAGGCGTTGCGGCCGGTGGAGCGGACGGCTCGGCGGGCGCAGGTCGCGGCGTACAACTCCGTTGTGGAGGAGGGGGGGTGGGGGGTGCGGTGACGTCCCTTGGTTGTGCGGGGGCGCGCCTTCGGTGTGCGGGGGCGTGCCTGGGTGTGCGTGGGCGTGCCCTCGGTGTGCGGTGATGACGTCGGTCGGGGGCGGTGACGTCTCTCGGTCAGGGTGACCGGCGTCGTGGTGGGGCGGGGGTGGGTCGCGCGGCCCGGCGCTGGCGGGGTGCCGCTGCGCCCACCCGTGCCGCCCCAGCGGCACGACTGCCCGCAGCTGGGCGGGTAGCGGGCGGCTGACCGCAGCTGGGGGGTAGCGGGCGGCTGCCCGCAGCTGGGAGGAGGAGCGGGCGACTGTCCGCAGCTGGGGGGCCGGTCCGGGTGCCCTCAGCTGGGGGCGGGTGCCGGTGCTGGAGGGGAAGCCGGGCATGCGATCGGCCTCCCGGGTGGGGGCCCGGGAGGCCGTGGTGGCTTGGTGGCCTGGGTCAGTGGTTGACGCCGAGGTTGCCGAAGGCCGGGTTCAGGACGCCGATGACGTTGACGCTGTTGCCGACGGCGTTCACCGGGATGTGGATCGGCGCCTGGACGACGTTGCCGGAGGCGACGCCCGGGGAGCCGATGGCCTCGCCGTGGGCGACCGAGCCGTCGGTGGCGGAGGCCATGCCCGCGCCGGCGGCGATCAGCCCGCCGGCCATCATCGTCACGGCCGCTGCCTTCTTCAGGTTCTTCACTTACAAGCCCTCCTTGCGATTGCCGCGGCAGTCGCCGCAGCACGCACTGGAGAACGGCCGGGCGGCGGAGAGGATGCGCCATATGGGGGACATTCCCACGACGGTATGAATCTCGGACTGGAGGGGAACCCTCCGGGGTGTCGCCGCGTACGGGGTCAGCCGGTGGTCAGCCGGTCACTCCATGGCGTACGGCCCACAGCGCGGCCTGGGTGCGGTCCGCTAGATCGAGTTTCATCAGGATGTTCGACACGTGGGTCTTCACGGTCTTCTCGGAGAGGACGAGGGCGCGCGCGATCTCCCGGTTGGAGCGGCCGTCCGCGATCAGGCCCAGCACCTCGCGCTCCCGCTCCGTGAGGGCACCCGCTCTGCCCTGGCCCGAGTTGCTCTCCTCCTGGGAGAGGAGGGCGCCCGCGACCTCGGGCTGGAGCAGGATGTGGCCGGCGTGGACGGAGCGGATGGCGCCCGCCAGCGCGTCGGGATCGACGTCCTTGTAGACGTAGCCGGCCGCGCCCGCCCGCAGGGCCGGGACGACGGTGCGCTGCTCGGTGAAGCTGGTGACGACCAGCACGCGCGCGCGGTTGTCCAGCTCGCGGAGTCTGCGCAGCGCGTCGACGCCGTCCATGCCCGGCATCTTGACGTCCATGAGGATCACGTCGGGTTTCAGCTCCTCGGCCCGGTCGACGCCCTCGGCGCCGTCCGCGGCCTCGCCCACCACCTCGATGTCGTCCTGCACCTCCAAGAAGGTGCGCAGGCCCCGGCGGACCACTTGGTGATCGTCGACGAGCAGCACCTTGATTGCGTCAGCCACCGGGGACCTCCATCTCGATCGTGGTGCCCTTGCCGGGCGCCGATTGCACGGTCAGCCTGCCGCCGGCGCCGCTCGCCCGGTCCCGCATCGAGACCAAGCCCAGGTGGCGTCCCGCGCGGCGCACCGTACGCGTGTCGAAGCCGCTGCCGTCGTCGGTGACCCGCAGCACGGCTCCGGGGCCGCGCCGGTGCAGCGTCACGTCGACGTGTTCCGCCGCGGAGTGGCGCAGGGCGTTGTGCAGCGCCTCCTGGGCGACGCGCAGCAGCGCCTCCTCCTGGGCGGCGGGCAGGGCCTTGACCCCGTGGCCGGTGAAGGTCACGCGCGCGGTGTGGGCGCGGTCGAGGACCTGGATCTGGGTGCGGAGGGTGGCGACGAGGCCGTCCTCGTCCAGGGCGGCGGGGCGCAGCTCGACGACGGCGGCACGCAGTTCGTCGGCGGCCTCGGCGGCGAGCACGGCGACCTGCTGCAGCTCGCCCTTGGCGCGCACGGGGTCGCGGTCGACCAGGGTGGCGGCGGCCTGGGCGGTCAGGCGCAGCGAGAACAGTTTCTGGCTGACCGCGTCGTGCAGTTCGTGGGCGAGGCGGGAGCGCTCCTCGGCGATGGTCAGCTCGCGGCTGCGTTCGTACAGGCGGGCGTTGGTGAGGGCGATCGCGGCGTGCTGGGCGAGGATGCCCAGCAGTTCCTCGTCGTCCGCGGTGAAGCCGCAGCCGCCGGTCGGCTTCGGACACGGGGGGTGCGGGGGGTCTCCCCCCACCGGGCGCAGCTTGTTGGCCAGGAACAACGCGCCGATGACCTCGTCGCCGTCGCGGATCGGCAGGCCCAGGAAGTCGACCAGGTCGGGGTGGGCGGACGGCCAGCCCTCGAAGCGGGGGTCCTCGCGGACGTCGCCGAGGCGCTGGGGCGTGGCCTCGTGCAGCATCGCGGCGAGGATGCCGTGCTGGCGCGGCAGGGGGCCGATGGCCTTCCACTGCTCCTCGCTGACGCCGTCGACGACGAACTGGGCGAAGCCGCCGTGGTCGTCGGGGACGCCGAGGGCGGCGTACTGCGCGTCGAGCAGCTCGCGGGCCGAGGCGACGATCGTCTTGAGGACGTCGCGCACCTCGAGGTGCCTGCTCATGGCCAGCAGCGCGGAACTGACCGCGGCGAGGCCGGACCGGGGGACGTGGCTCATGTCCTCACGGTACCGGCGGGGTGCGACACCGGGATCGGGCCTGTGGACGCCGTCGCCTAGGCCGGTGGACCTAGGCCCGAGGTCCCGCCCGCCGGTCCTAGGGCGAAGGGCCCCGCACGGTTGCGGCCCGTGCCCGAGGCGGCCGGTGCGGACCGGTTCCTACGTTGAGGATCACGCCGACCGCTCAGGAGGCGTGGACGACGAGGGGACGTGTGTCATGCCGGTTGCGATCATCACGGGAGCTTCGAAGGGACTGGGCCGGGCGCTCGCCGAGGCTCTGGCGGCGCGGGGCTGGGACCTGGTGCTGGACGCCAGGACACCGGAGGTGCTCAAGGAGACCGCGGCGGCGCTGGAGGCGTACGGAACGCGCGTGACGGCGCTGCCCGGGGACGTCACCGACGCCGGGCACCGGGCCGGGCTGGTCGCGGCGGCCTGGCGGCTGGGCGGGGTGGATCTGCTGGTCAGCAACGCGAGCGCGCTGGGCGCGGAGCCGCTGGTGCGCCTGGAGGAGCTGTCGCTGGACGGGCTGCGGCGGGCCCTGGAGGTGAACGTCGTGGCCGCGCTGGGCCTGGTCCAGGAGGCGCTGCCGTTGCTGCGTGCGGCCCCGGCGGGCGCGGTGCTGACGGTCAGCTCGGACGCCGCGGCGGAGGCGTACGAGACGTGGGGCGGCTACGGGGCCTCCAAAGCGGCCCTGGACCAGTTGGCGGCGGTGCTGGGCGCCGAGGAGCCGGGGCTGCGGGTCTGGGCGGTCGATCCCGGGGACATGGCCACCGACCTGTACGCGGCGGCCGTACCGGACGACGACGATCCGCGGCCCGATCCGGTGGCTGTCGTCCCGGCGCTGCTCAGGCTGCTGGACGAGCGGCCGGCCGGCGGTCGCTACGGTGCTCCGGCGCTGCTGGAGGGACCGCGATGACGCTGGCGTTGCGCGTTCCGGAGGAACTGTCGGCGCGGGTACCCGCCGAGCAGCGGGGGCCCGGCCTGGACCGGGACGGCGTACGGCTGCTGGTGTCGCGTGGGACCGAGGTGTCGCATCACGGGTTCCGGGAGCTGCCGGGGCTGCTGCGGGCCGGGGATCTGCTCGTCGTCAACACGTCGGCGACGCTGGCCGCAGCCGTCGACGGGCGTGTCGGGGACGCGCCCGTGGTGGTGCACGTCTCCACGCGCGGGGACGACGGCCGGTGGGCGGTGGAGCTGCGGGATCCCGACGGTAGGGGCACCACGCGCGCGCGTGCGGGCGGGCCGAAGGGGACGGAGGTGCGGCTCCCCGGCGGTGCGCGGCTCGTGCTGGAGGAGCCGTTGAGTGCGCGCGGGGAGCGGTTGTGGTGGGCTCGGGTGTCGGGGGCGGAGGTGCCCGTGGTGCTCCGGGAGCACGGACGGGCCATTCGTTACTCCTATACGGAGCGGGATCAGCCGTTGTCCGCGTACCAGACGGTGTTCGCGCTCGCGTCCGCGGACGGGGCGGGCAGCGCGGAGATGCCGAGCGCGGCACGGCCCTTCACGGCGCGGCTGGTGGCGGAGCTGGTGAGCCGGGGGGTGCAGTTCGCGCCGGTGACGCTGCACACGGGGGTGGCTTCGGCGGAGTCGCACGAGCCGCCGTACCCGGAGCGGTTCTCCGTGCCGGAGGCGTCGGCGCGGCTGATCAACGCCGCCCGGGCCGGTGACGGGCGGGTGCTGGCGGTGGGGACGACGGCCGTGCGGGCGGTGGAGTCGGCGGCCGGTGCCGACGGGGTCGTACGGGCCCGGGCGGGGTGGACCGATCTGGTCGTGACTCCGGAGCGCGGGGTGCGGGTGGTCGACGGGCTGCTGACGGGGCTGCACGAGCCCGAGGCCTCGCATCTGCTGATGCTGGAGGCGGTGGCGGGGCGGGCGGCGATCGACCGCGGGTACGAGGCGGCGGTGCTCGGTCGCTACCTGTGGCACGAGTTCGGAGACGTCCATCTCCTCCTGCCGTAGGAGGAGGGTGCGCAGACCCTCACGCACTGCATTGCTTCAGCAACCAACGGTGAGAAGAGCGGGGGCGGGTGTGAGCCCGCGCATAGGGTGCACGTCACGTACGAAGGGGAGTAGGAGAACGACTCGTCCGTTTTGAGCGGGGCAGATGGTCCAATCTGCCCCGCTTTGCCGTTCCCTGATCCACTACCCCGGATCGTACGTCACACCTTTGCCTCCGGATTTTGCGGCCGCTAAGAATTGCTCTCGTCGCTCAGCGCCGTGGGTTGTCGCCCCGCGGCGTTTGTGCCGGAAGCATCCCTGTCCCCCACCGGACGAGAGCGACCTCCGCGCTATTCGAAGAGGTCTATCCCGCCATGCCCAAGAACATCTTCACCCGTGGTCATAGTCGCCCCCTGAACCGCACCCACAAGCTCGCGATAGCCGGTGTCGGCACGCTCGGCGCCGCCGCCGTCGCGCTCACCGCGGTGCCGGCCAGCGGCCAGACGACCACGAGCGAGGCTGCCGCTCCGAAGGCCAAGGTGGCGTACAGCACCGAGCAGATCCAGGACGTGCACGCCGGCGTCACCGGTCAGCTCGCCGGTGCCAGCCAGAAGGTCGCCTCCATCGAGGCGAAGAAGGAGGCGACCGCCAAGGCCGCCGCCAAGAAGAAGGCCGCTGCCGAGAAGGCCGCGGAGAAGCGCGAGGCCAAGGAGACCGTCAGCCGGTCCGCCGAGCGCGCCGAGGTCAAGAAGGCCTCGACGAAGAGCTACTCCGACAACCTCGACGGCTGGATCCGCGAGGCCCGGGACATCATGAAGAAGCACGACATCCCGGGTAGCTACGAGGGCATCCACCGCAACATCATGCGGGAGTCCTCCGGCAACCCGAAGGCCATCAACGACTGGGACATCAACGCCATCAACGGCATCCCGTCCAAGGGCCTGCTCCAGGTGATCCCGCCGACGTTCGAGGCCTACCACGTGCCCGGCACCTCCAAGAACATCTACGACCCGGTCGCCAACATCGTCGCCGCGTGCAACTACGCCGCGGACAAGTACGGCACCATGGACAACGTCGACAGCGCGTACTGAGGTCGGCGCGGACCTCTTCGCGACGTCGCCGACGCCGATCCGAACGCCGAAGGGCGGCACCCTCCTGACGGGGTGCCGCCCTTCGGGGCGTTTACGGGACCCGAGGTCCCCTGCGGTTATTTGCGCATGACCTCGGGCTCGTGGCGGCGCAGGAAGCGTGCCACGAAGAAGCCGCAGATCACGCCGAGGACGATCAGCGCGGCCATGTTCAGACCCCAGGCGCCGACGGTGTGCTCCCACAGCGGATCCGCCTCGGCGCCCTTCTCCGGCGGGCTGATCCTGTTGAAGTCCAGCGTGGATCCGGCGGCGGCGACCGCCCAGCGCGACGGCATCAGGTACGAGAACTGGTTGACGCCGACCGCGCCGTTCAGGGCGAAGAGGCAGCCGGTGAAGACGACCTGGATGATCGCGAACATGACGAGCAGCGGCATGGTCTTCTCGGCGGTCTTCACCAGCGACGAGATGATCAGACCGAACATCATCGAGGTGAAGCCCAGCGCCATGATCGGCAGGGACAGCTCGACGAGCGTCAGCCCCCCGAGGACCAGCCCCTCCTCCGGGATCTCCCGGGTGGCGAAGCCGATGACGCCGACCAGCAGACCCTGCAGCACCGTGATCATGCCGAGCACGAAGACCTTGGACATCAGGTACGCGGAGCGCGACAGGCCGGTCGCGCGCTCCCGCTCGTAGATGACCCGTTCCTTGATCAGCTCACGGACGGAGTTCGCGGCACCGGCGAAGCAGGCGCCGACCGCGAGGATCAGCAGGACCGTGGTGGCCGTGCCGTTGGGAATGATCCGGCCGGTCTCCGGGTTGGCCGGATTGGGCAGCAGGCCCTTGTCGGCGTCGATGAGCAGGCTCACCGCGCCGAGTACGGCCGGCAGGATCACCATCAGGGCGAGGAAGCCCTTGTCCGAGACGATCACCGAGGTGTAGCGCCGCACCAGCGTGACGAACTGGGACATCCAGCCCTGCGGCTTCGGCGGCTTCATCGCCTGCATCGCCGGTACCTGTACGGACTGCGGCGCGACGGCGTCGATGTCCGCGGCGTACATCTGGTAATGCTGCGAGCCCTTCCAGCGGCCCGCCCAGTCGTAGTCGCGGTAGTTCTCGAAGGCGGAGAAGACGTCGGCCCAGGTGTCGTAGCCGAAGAAGTTCAGCGCCTCCTCGGGCGGACCGAAGTAGGCCACCGAGCCGCCCGGCGCCATCACCAGCAGCTTGTCGCAGATCGCCAGCTCGGCCACCGAGTGGGTGACGACGAGGACGGTGCGGCCGTCGTCGGCGAGGCCGCGCAGCAGCTGCATGACATCGCGGTCCATGCCCGGGTCGAGGCCGGAGGTCGGCTCGTCCAGGAAGATCAGCGACGGCTTGGTGAGCAGTTCCAGGGCCACGGAGACACGCTTGCGCTGGCCACCGGACAGGGACGTGACCTTCTTGTCCTTGTGGATGTCCAGCTTGAGCTCGCGCAGCACCTCGTCGATACGGGCGTCACGCTCGGCGGCCGTCGTGTCGGCCGGGAAGCGCAGCTTGGCCGCGTACTTGAGGGCCTTCTTGACGGTCAGCTCCTTGTGCAGGATGTCGTCCTGCGGGACCAGACCGATGCGCTGACGCAGCTCGGCGAACTGCTTGTACAGGTTCCTGTTGTCGTACAGGACCTCGCCCTGGTCGGCGGGCCGGTAGCCGGTGAGCGCCTTGAGCAGGGTCGACTTGCCGGAGCCGGACGGGCCGATGACCGCGATCAGCGACTTCTCGGGTACGCCGAAGGAGACGTCCTTGAGGATCTGCTTGCCGCCGTCGACCGTGACGGTCAGGTGCCGGGCGGAGAAGGACACCTCACCGGTGTCGACGAACTCCTCGAGGCGGTCCCCGACGATGCGGAACGTCGAGTGGCCGACGCCCACGATGTCGGTCGGGCCGAGCAGCTGGGAGCCGCCCTTGGCGATCGGCAGACCGTTGACGTACGTGCCGTTGTGCGAGCCCAGGTCGCGGATCTCCATGCGCCCGTCGGGCGTCGCGTGGAACTCCGCGTGGTTGCGCGAGACCTGCAGGTCGGAGACGACCAGCTCGTTCTCCAGGGCACGACCGATGCGCATCACGCGGCCGAGCGAGAACTGGTGGAACGTGGTCGGGCTGCGGTCGCCGTAGACCGGCGGCGCCCCCGCCGCGCCGCCGGGCCCCTGCTGCTGGGGGAAGTGCGGCGCGGCCTGCTGCGGCTGCGGCGCGTGCTGCGGCTGCGCGTGCTGCGGCTGCGCGTGCTGCGGCGCGTGCTGCTGCCAGCCGGCCTGCTGCTGCCCGTGCTGCTGGGCCTGGTGCGGCGGGGCCTGCTGCTTCTGCGGCTCCTGCGCCGGTGCCTGCTGGGCCCAGCCGGCGTTCGCACCCTGCGCGGCGTACGGCTGCTGCTGGGGCTGGGCCTGCGGCGTGCCGACGGCGGCCTGCGCGCCGGTCAGGTTCACGCGCGGTCCGTCGGTGGCGTTGCCCAGGTTCAGCACCGTACCGGCGCCGAGCTCCACCTGCTGGATCCGCTGCCCGTGCACGAACGTGCCGTTGGTACTGCCGTGATCCTCGACGACCCAACTGCGGCCGTTGAAACTGATCGTGGCATGCCGCCAGGAAACCCTGGCGTCGTCGAAGACAAGCTCCCCCTGCGGATCGCGTCCGAGCGCATATGACCGGGACGGGTCGAGCGTCCAGGTCTGTCCATTGGATTCCAGTACGAGTTCCGGCACTCCATGCCCCACTGAGTTGTCCCCCGATTTGCTCCCGTCGCGGGGAGTCTAGGGATGTCGAACATCGGGGGGAACTATTTCAGGCTCGGCCCCCTGACCGAAAGTCGGGCCTTGTGAAAACTGCGTAGGCACCCTCCGGCCGTTCCCGTTGACGGGGTTGAAACCTGCCCGGAGAGTGGTATTCCACGCGAGGGGGACATGCGCGGCAACTCCGCCGCGCAGCGGATCGGGGGGTCTGCCATGAGCGCGTCCACAAGGGTCGGAACCGACGGGTACGACACCAAGGTGCCTTGGGGAGACGTCCTGCTGTCCGCGATCGCCGCCGTGAGCTGGGCGTTGATCGGTATGGCGGGAACGGCGGCACTCGGTCTCCATCTGCTCGACGCGGACGCGGCGGGCTCGCTCGGCCCGATGACCGCGGCGGTCGTGGCGCTCGGAGCGGGCGGTTCGGTCACACCGGCCGGTGATGTGTCCGCGTTCGGGCTGAAAGGGGCCGAGGCACACACGGCCGTCGAGATCACGCCACTGGGTGTCGGTCTGGTCGGTGCGCTGCTCCTGTCGTTCTTCTTCCTACGGTCCCTGCGGGCGGCCGGAGTTGTGGTCGCGCCCGCCGAACTCCTCGCGCGCGCGGGAGCGGTGATCGCCCTTTTCGTGGCGATGACGGGCGGGCTGGCCTGGGCGGGGCACGACGTCGTCACGATCGGCGGCGGCTCGCTCGGGCTGGACGACCTGCCCGGCGGGGGTGGGGGTGGTGGCATCGAGATTCCGGGGCTCGGTGACGTGGGCGACATCGGCGGGCTGCTGCCCGACCGGATCGGTGACCTCGTCGACGCCGAGGCGGCCGTCGGCTTCACCGTCGACACCGCGCCGACGCTGCTGGGCGGGCTGGTCTGGTCCGCCGGGGTCCTGCTGATCGCGCTGCTGGCCTCGCGTCGCACTCCCCTGCCGCGCGGGTTCGAGGCCGTGCACCGGGTGGTGCGGCCGGCGGTGTCGGCCGTCGTCACCGTGGCGCTCACCGCGGTGGCGGCCGGTTTCGCGGCGGCGGCCTACGCGGCGATCGGCGACGACCACCCCCGGCGGATCGCCGGGGCCGCGCTGCTGGGCGCGCCGAACGGGGTCTGGCTCGGTGTTCCGATCGGCCTGTTCGTGCCGTGGGACGGGCGGGCCACGGGCGAGCTGGTCGGAGTACTCCCCGCTCCGCTGGACGAGCTGCTGAGCGCCGGCGCCGAGGAGCCCGTCACGCTCGGGCGACTGGCGGAGCTGGACGGGCGGGTGTGGCTGCTGGGGGTGGCGGCGGCGCTGATGATGCTGCTGGCCGGGGTGCTGACGGCGGTACGGACACCGGTGACGCGGGGCGACACGCGCTCCCTCGCCTTCGCCGGGCGGTGCGCTCTGCGGCTGGGCGTCGCGACCGCGCTCGCGCTGCCGCTGCTGGCCTGGCTGACGGAGGTGTCCGTGAACGCCTCCCTGTCGGTGCTCGGCGTCGACGCGTTCGGGGCGGGCATCGACCTGCGGGGACACCTCGGCACGGCGCTGCTGCTGGGTGCCGTGTGGGGCGCGGGGGCCGGAGCCGCCGGGGCGCTGCTGGCACGGGCGAGCGGGGCGGCCGGGGCGCGAGCGACGCCGTTGGCACGGAGTGCCGGGACGGCTGGGGCGGAGGCCGCGGTCGGGGGTGGCGGGATCGCGGGCGACATGACTGGGCCGCTGTCGGGGTCGCCGTCGGGGCCGTACTGGCCGGGCTCGCCGGGCTCGCCGGGCTCGCCGGGCTCGCCGGGCTCGCCGCAGCGGCCGCCCTACCGCGGGGCCAATCCGTATCTGCGGCTGCGGGAGGGGGCGGGAGAGCCCGAGGACGCGCGGTCAGCGGGGCCGCGTACCCCGCCACCGCCCGCTGCGGGGCAGACACCGGGGAGCGGACGGCCCGCCCCCGGAGCCCAGCCGCACGGCGGCGCTGGGCAGGGGCCCGGGGGCGTGGGCCGGGGACCCGAAAACGCGGGGCAGCAGCCCGACCGCGGCGGGCGGCAGGACGGCCACGAGCAGCACGGCGGTGACGGACGGCACGGCGGTGACGGACGGCACGGGGGCGACGGGCGGCACGGGGGTGACGGACGACGCGGCGGTGACGGACGGCACGGCGGTGACGGACGACGCGGCGGTGACGGACGACGCGGCGGTGACGGACGACGCGGCGGTGACGGACGGCAGGACGGCCACGAGCAGCACGGCGGTGACGGGCGGCACGGAGGCGACGGGCGGCACGGAGGCGACTTGCAGCCCGACGGCGACGGGCGGCACAGCGGCGACGATGTGTACGGCGCCCCTACGGTGGCCGGGCCGCTGGGGCCGCCGCCGGGAACGCCGCGACGGCCTCCGCGGCCCGGGAGCCGGCCACGGTCCCGGTGGGGCGAAGGCCCCCCTCCCCCGCCTCCCCCGCCTCCGGCGCCGCCGCGGCATCCCAGGGACGACCGGTGAAGCGCTCGGCCCCGGGCCGGGGCGAGTCGATGGCCGACCCCCGAGTCTCCGGGACGCGGCAGCCACCGCCCTGAGCGGTACGGCGGCCTCCGCGGCCCGCAGGACGGCCCGAAGTTCACGCACCGAAGTCGGGCCGGCGCCGAGGCCACCGGGCCGTGGCGGCCCCGCCCTGAGCGGTACGGCGGCCCCCGCGGCCCGCAGGACGACCCGAAGTTCACGCACCGAAGTCGGGCCGGCGCCGAGGCCACCGGGCCGTGGCGGCCCCGCCCTGAGCGGTACGGCGGCCCCCGCGGCCCGCAGG
>NZ_JBHJRX010000103.1:0-16227 GCF_042268605.1 Streptomyces sp. NPDC056296
CGCACCGAAGTCGGGCCGGCGCCGAGGCCACCGGGCCGTGGCGGCCCCGCCCTGAGCGGTACGGCGGCCCCCGCGGCCCGCAGGACGGCCCAAAGTTCACGCACCGAAGTCGGGCCGGCGCCGAGGCCACCGGGCCGTGGCGGCCCCGCCCTGAGCGGTACGGCGGCCCCCGCGGCCCGCAGGACGACCCGAAGTTCACGCACCGAAGTCGGGCCGGCGCCGAGGCCACCGGGCCGTGGCGGCCCCGCCCTGAGCGGTACGGCGGCCCCCGCGGCCCGCAGGACGGCCCAAAGTTCACGCACCGAAGTCGGGCCGGCGCCGAGGCCACCGGGCCGTGGCGGCCCCGCCCTGAGCGGTACGGCGGCCCCCGCGGCCCGCAGGACGGCCCAAAGCCGCGCACCGAAGTCGTGGCACCCGGGCGGGGTGGAAGCAAGCGTGCCCGGCCGCCGTCCTCGCCGGGGCGAGGGACAACCGGCTCCCCCGGCTCCAGCGCCGCCGCCGCGTTCCAGGAGGCGACAGCGGAGGGGACGGGGCGAGTCGGGTCCGTCCCGGGTGTCGTGTCCGTCAGGCGGACCTCGGGGGCGGGAGGCACCGGGTGCCGGATACGGTTGGAGCACCATGAGCGCTTCGCAGACCTCTGACGTTCCCACGCTTCTCGTCAAGATCTTCGGCAAGGACCGACCGGGCATCACGGCCGGCCTGTTCGACACCCTCGCCGCCTACTCCGTCGACGTGGTCGACATCGAGCAGGTCGTCACCCGTGGCCGGATCGTGCTGTGCGCGCTCGTGACCGAGCCGCCCCAAGGGCTGGAGGGCGACCTGCGGGCGACCGTCCACGGCTGGGCCGAGTCGCTGAAGCTGCAGGCGGAGATCATCTCCGGCATCGGCGACAACCGGCCGCGCGGTCTCGGCCGCTCCCTGGTCACGGTGCTCGGCCACCCGCTCACCGCGGAGGCGACCGCCGCCATAGCGGCCCGGATAACCGAGTCCGGCAGCAACATCGACCGTATCTTCCGGCTGGCCAAGTACCCGGTCACCGCCGTGGAGTTCGCGGTGTCCGGCGTGGAGACCGAGCCGCTGCGCACCGCGCTGGCCACCGAGGCCGCGGCGCTCGGTGTGGACGTCGCGGTCGTCTCGGCGGGGCTGCACCGGCGGGCGCAGCGCCTGGTCGTGATGGACGTGGACTCCACGCTGATCCAGGACGAGGTCATCGAACTGTTCGCCGCGCACGCCGGCTGCGAGGACCAGGTCGCCGAGGTGACGGCGTCCGCGATGCGCGGAGAGCTGGATTTCGAGCAGTCGCTGCACGCGCGTGTGGCGCTGCTGGCGGGGCTGGACGCCTCGGTGGTGGAGAAGGTGCGCGGCGAGGTGCGGCTGACACCGGGTGCCCGCACCCTGATCCGTACGCTGAAGCGGCTCGGCTACCAGGTGGGGGTCGTCTCCGGCGGCTTCACCCAGGTCACCGATGATCTGAAGGAGCGGCTGGGGCTGGACTTCGCCCAGGCCAACACGCTGGAGATCGTCGACGGAAAGCTGACCGGGCGGGTCACCGGGGAGATCGTCGACCGGGCGGGCAAAGCGCGGCTGCTGCGCAGGTTCGCCGCCGAGGCGGGCGTGCCGCTGTCGCAGACCGTGGCGATCGGTGACGGTGCCAACGACCTGGACATGCTGAACGCGGCCGGACTCGGCGTCGCCTTCAACGCCAAGCCGGTGGTGCGCGAGGCGGCGCACACCGCGGTGAACGTGCCGTTCCTCGACACGGTCCTGTACCTGCTGGGCATCACCCGCGAGGAGGTCGAGGCGGCGGACACGCTGGACGAGGGTCTCGGCGAGGACCTCGGCCTGCCTCTCGACCGGATCTGACCCGGCGGACGGGCGCCCGACACAGCGAGCACCCGCCACAGCCGGGCGTGGGGCGGATCAGTCGGTCGGCGCCCAGTAGTCGGCCAGGGAGGCCGTGCCCGGCTCCACGTCCTTCCAGGAGCCCGTGAAGGTCAGGACGGCGAAGGCGGCGGTCGGGAAGCCCCGGCCGCCCATCCGCTCGCGGGCCTCGTCCTCGGTCGAGCCGGCCAGGATCTCGGCGAGTCCCTCCATGCCCGGGTTGTGGCCGATCACCAGCACGTTCCGCAGGTCGTCGGGGGTCTCGTTGAGCACGGCGATCAGCTCACCGGGCGAGGCCTCGTAGATCCGCTCCTCGTAGACGGTTTTCGGCCGCTGCGGGAACTCATGGACGGCGAGCTTCCAGGTCTCCCGGGTCCGGATCGAGGTGGAGCACAGGGCCTGGTCGAAGGCGATGCCGGTATCCGCCAGCCGGCGCCCGGCCTCTGCGGCGTCCTTGCGGCCCCGATCGGCGAGCGGCCGCTCGTGGTCGGTCACCTGTGGCCAGTCGGCTTTCGCATGCCGGAAAAGGACAATCCTGCGGGGTTCTGCGACGCTCATGGCATCCAGCTTCGCATGAAACAGGCCACGGGGCGCAGGGAGTTGACATGCGGATTCACCGCCTGGGGCGCATCCGGGCGCGATCCGGCCTCAGTGCGCGGTCAGCTGCCGCACCCGCTCCAGGAGGTGGGCGATCCCGGGCTCACCGGCGGCGGCGTGGGCCTCGGAGGGGTCGAGTATCAGCAGGAACAGCGTGACGAAGGCGAGCGCGGGCAGGGCGAGGGCCCACCAGGGCAGCCGGATCTCGACGCCGCCCCGGGTCGCCTGGGGAGGCCGGGTGTGGGTAGGGGCCGACATGAGTGCCTCCGCTGGTCTTCGGGCGTCCCGGTCCGTGCTCCGCGGCCCGCCTGTCGCGGGCACATCTCGAAACTACGGAATCCGCGGGCCCCGACCCATCCGGAGGTCCACCCACTTGACCCTGACCCTCGCCCCCTAGGGGATGGGGGGTTAACCCCACCATCGGACGGACGAGGTCGGCGTCACGGGGCGGCGATCGTCGCGAGGATGCCGATGATCACGAAGATCGCGAGGAAGCCACCGAAGACGTACAGCATCTTCTTCTGGCCGTGCTGAGGGTTCGGGTCGAGGACTGGCATGAGGCAAGTCTCGCATCCGGCGCCCGCTCCGGGGCAGGCGGGCCGTCGGCCAGGGCAGGCGGCCCGCTGCCGGGATCAGCGGGCCGCCTCCTCCTCCACCGTGCGGTCGCGCCCCGCCAGGAAGCCCACCACGATCTGCGGCACCATCAGGGCGCTCATCAGCGCGATCGGCAGGCCCCAGCCCCCGCTGTGCTGGTAGAGCACGCCCACCAGCAGCGGGCCCGGGATGGAGATCAAGTAGCCGGTGCTCTGCGCGAAGGCGGACAGCTGGGCGACGCCCGCACCCGTACTGGCCCGCATTCCGACCATGGTCAGCGCGAGCGGGAAGGCGCAGTTGGAGACGCCGAGCAGCAGGGCCCAGGCCCAGGCGCCGCCGGCCGGAGCGAAGTACAGGCCGGCGTAACCGGCGAGCCCGCACACGCCCAGTACCAGCACGATCGGGCCCTGATGGGGCAGGCGGGTGGCCACGCGCGGGATGACGAAGGCGAGCGGCACGCCCATCACCATGATGACGGCGAGCAGCAGCCCCGCGGTGCCGGCGGACACGCCCGCGTCCCGGAAGATCTGCGCCATCCAGCCCATCGTGATGTAGGCGGCGGTGGCCTGGAGGCCGAAGAAGACGGCGAGCGCCCAGGCCGTACGGCTACGGGTGATCCGTAGCGGGGGCTGTTCGGCGGACGGCTCCGCCGGCCGGTCCGCACGCACGGTCGCGGGCTCGGCGGTGGACCCGTCGGCCCCGTCCCCGTCGGAAGCGTCCCGGGCGGGCGACGTCGTGGACGGTGCCTTCCGGGGCCGTACGAACGGGATCCACGGCAGGATGGCCGCCGCCCCCACCACGGCCCACACCGCGAGGCCGGGCTGCCAGTGCCCGCCCAGCGCGTTCGTGACGGGCACGGTCGCCGCGGCGGCGATCGAGGTGCCGAAGGCCAGAGCCATCGAGTACAGGCCGGTCATGGAACCGACCCGGTCCGGGAAGAAGCGCTTGACGATGACCGGCATCAGGACGTTGCTGACCGCGATGCCCATCAGGGCGAGGGCGGTAGCCGCCAGGAAGCCTGCCGTACCGCCCGCGTACGGGCGTATGAGCAGGCCCGCGGTGATGGCGACCATGCCCGCGCAGACCACCGCGCCGGGCCCGAAGCGGCGGGCCAGCCGCGGGGCGGTGACCCCGAAGACGGCGAAACAGAGCGGGGGCACGGAGGTGAGCAGTCCGGCCACGCTGCCGCTCATGCCGAGCCCGTCGCGGACCTCTTCCAGGAGCGCGCCCAGGCTCGTGATGGCGGGGCGCAGGTTGAACGCGGCCAGGACGATGCCGAGGAGGAGCAGGCGGGTCGTCCACGTCGTCCACGCGCGCGTGGATGGCGCCTCGGGCGTCGTGCCGGGTACCTGGGCCTGGTGCGCGGCCGACTCGCCGAGGGTCGCGGACTCAGAGGTTTTCGCCCGAGTCTCCGTTCGCGTTTCCGTCCGAGTCTCCGTTCGTGTTTCCGTCCGGGTTTCGTCACTAGCCATGAGACCCATCATAGAATCATGGGATGATTGATTGTCCACTCGCGTGCGAAGGTGAGCCATGCCCCTGAGTCACCCCCGTCGTTCGGCGCTGTCCGAGCAGGTCATCGCGGCACTGCGCCAGCAGATCGCCTCGGGCGAGTGGCCGGTCGGCTCCCGCATCCCGACCGAGCCCGAACTGGTCGAACAGCTCGGCGTCGCCCGGAACACGGTCCGTGAGGCGGTCCGCGCGCTGGCCCACAACGGCCTGCTGGACATCCGCCAGGGCTCCGGTACGTACGTCGTGGCGACCAGCGAGCTGGCGGGGGTGATGCAGCGCCGCTTCGCCGACGCCGACCCCCGGCACATCGCCGAGCTGCGTTCGACCCTGGAGTCCGCCGCCGCCCGGCTCGCCGCCGAGCGGCGCACGGAGAAGGACCTCAAGCAGCTCGACGCGCTGCTGGTGCGCCGCGAGGAGGCCTGGGAGTCGGGCGACACGGAGGCGTTCGTGACCGCGGACGCGACCTTCCACCTGGCCGTCGTGGCCGCCTCGCACAACGACGTGATGACCGCCATGTACGCGGACCTCGGCGAGGTGATGCGGGACTGGCTGCGCGACGACGTCGGCAGCGAGCTGACGCCGGAGACGCACATGGACCACACGCGGCTGGTCGACGCCGTCCGCGCGGGGGACGCCGGGACCGCCGCGGAGGAGGCGGCCGGCTATCCGTTCCTGTGCCGCCCGGGCCGGCTCAGCTCGCCCGCTGGTGACTGACCCACGCCGCCCGGACCTCCTTCCAGCACCGTCCGTCCAGACGTACGGTCTGCGCGGGCCCGGCCTGGACCGCCGAACCGTCGCTGTCGAGGTCCCATCAGCGGGCGCACTCGACGTGCAGACGCACGTGGTCGGTCTCCGGGTACGGGTTGTGGCAGTAGGCGGTCACGTCGGAGTCGTCGACGCGAACCCTGCATTCGGCGCCGAACAGCTGTCCCGACGCGGTGTCCGCGGCAGGCACGCGCGCGTGGGACACGGCTTCGTACGGCAGGATCAGCACGCACGCGAGGGCGACGGTCGCTGAGGCCAGGCGAGGGAGCAGACGCACAAGGACCTCCTCGGCCGTACTGGGGAGGGAAAACGCGTGGTGAACCCGTGCTTCAGCGTGCGCCGCCGGCCGCGCCGCCGCCCGGCCGACTGGGCCGAACGGGTGACACGCCGAGGGCCCGCACCCGAGAAGGATGCGGGCCCCGGAAGGGCGACCGGTCAGGCGCCGATGGCGTGCAGGCCACCGTCCACGTGGACGATCTCGCCCGTGGTCTTCGGGAACCAGTCGCTCAGCAGCGCGACGACACCGCGGCCGGCCGGCTCCGGGTCCTTCAGGTCCCACTCCAGCGGGGAGCGGCTGTCCCACACCGAGGCCAGCTCGCCGAAGCCCGGGATGGACTTGGCGGCCATGGAGCCGAGCGGGCCGGCCGAGACCAGGTTGCAGCGGATGTTCTGCTTGCCCAGGTCACGGGCCATGTAGCGGCTGGTGGCCTCCAGGGCGGCCTTGGCCGGGCCCATCCAGTCGTACTGCGGCCAGGCGAACTGCGCGTCGAAGGTCAGGCCGACGACCGAGCCGCCGTTCTGCATCAGCGGCAGGCAGGCCATCGTGAGCGACTTCAGGGAGTACGCCGAGACGTGCATGGCGGTGGCGACCGACTCGAACGGCGTGTTGAGGAAGTTGCCGCCGAGCGCGTCCTGCGGGGCGAAGCCGATGGAGTGGACGACGCCGTCGAGGCCGCCCAGCTCCTCGCCGACGATGTCGGCCAGGCGCCCGAGGTGCTCGTCGTTGGTGACGTCCAGCTCGATGACCTTGGTGGGCTTGGGCAGCTTCTTGGCGATGCGCTCGGTCAGCGTGGGCCGCGGGAACGCGGTCAGGATGACCTCGGCGCCCTGCTCCTGGGCCAGCTTGGCGGTGTGGAAGGCGATGGAGGCCTCCGTCAGCACACCGGTGATCAGGACGCGCTTGCCCTCGAGAATTCCGCTCATGGTGATCAGTGACCCATTCCCAGTCCGCCGTCAACGGGGATGACGGCTCCAGTGATGTACGAGGCGTCGTCCGAGGCGAGGAAGCGCACCGCCGCGGCGATCTCCTCGGGCTGCGCGTACCGGCCCAGCGGTACCTGCGACACGATGTTCGACCGCTGCTCGTCGGTGAGCGCCTTGGTCATGTCCGTGTCGACGAAGCCCGGCGCGACGACGTTGAAGGTGAGGTTGCGCGAGCCCAGCTCACGGGCGAGGGAGCGCGCGAAGCCGACCAGGGCGGCCTTGGAGGCGGCGTAGTTCGCCTGCCCCGCGGAGCCGAGCAGCCCGACCACCGACGAGATGAGCACGACGCGGCCCTTCTTGGCCCGCAGCATGCCGCGGTTGGCGCGCTTGACGACGCGGAAGGTGCCGGTGAGGTTGGTGTCGACGACGGAGGTGAAGTCCTCCTCGGACATGCGCATCAGGAGCTGGTCCTTGGTGACGCCGGCGTTGGCGACCAGGACCTCGACGGGACCGTGCGCTTCCTCGATCTCCTTGTAGGCCTGCTCCACCTGCTCGCTGTCGGTGATGTCGCACTTGACGGCGAGGCAGCCCAATTCGGTCAGGGCCTCCGGCGGCTCACCCGAACGGTACGTGATCGCGACCTTGTCACCGGCGTCGGCGAAAGCGCGGGCGATGGCGAGGCCGATGCCCCGGTTGCCTCCGGTGACGAGAACCGAGCGGCTCAACGGATCACCCTTTCGATAGCGTTCTGGTACCCGCCCGAACCCCCGGTTGACGGGCGGCGATGACAGGCGGCTTCCTCGGAAACCTATCGGTCCCCGCCCGTCCGCAAAGACTCGGGCACCCACAGTGGCTTACGGGGCTGGCTGTCGGGTCCCTACAGTCGACAGCCCTTGTGGACACCCTGAATCAGCCGACCATGCCCGGCGCGTGAGCGGGCAACCCCTCTGCACGGGCCGTATCGAGCATCCTGCGGTCGTACGTCACTACGGCGGTCAGGTCGTCACGCAGCGACAGCGCGCTGGCCACGTGAATTGCATCCAGCGTCCTCAGGCGCCCGACCAGCAACGCCGCTCCGTCACGCACCTCCCGGGTGAGGAGAATCTCGGTGATCCGGGTGTCCAGGTCCTCCATCGCCTTGGGAAAGTGCCCCATGAGGTCCAGCGTCCTCACGGTCTCGACGAAGCCGAGGGTGCTGGTGGCGAGCGGCTCCGTGGCTCGCTCCTGGAGGAAGGCGTCCAACGCGCCCCAGTGACTGCGCCGGGTCATCCAGGTGACCAGCGCGGACGTGTCCATGTAGATCAACGGTCGTCTTCCTCGCGCTCGGCCAGGAGCACCGCCAGCGGATCGACGTCCTCCGCCACCTCGTAGTGCGGCATGCTGTGCCGGTCTGCGGTGGTGACAGGCTTCAGCTTGATCTTTCCTTGCGCCACCAGGTGCGCATATCGCTCCATGGGCCCGCCGGCCGGCGACAGTATGGCGATCACGTTGCCGTGCCGGGTGACCTGGATGGCCTCGCCCTTCTCGACACGTGCGAAGACGGCGCTCGGGTTGTATGAGAACTCGCGCACGGAAATGGTGCTCATATGGGACTCCTTCACTGCCGCAGGCATGTACCTACACCTCTTCAATTGTACCTACAGCACCTGGGCAGCGGCCCACCACGCCGCTCACTCGAGCGCGGGGCGCCCGCAGCACTTCTTGTACTTGAGCCCCGAACTGCACCAGCATGGTGCATTGCGAGGCGGGGGCCAGTCGGCCGCTTCGCCCCTGCGAGCCAGTTCCGCCGCATAGCCGGACCGCGCGGCGGATGTGTCGGGGGTCCCGCCGGCCTCGCGCACGTGCGCCTCCAGGCCGCTCACCGTTGCCCGACCGACCGCGAGGCGTGTCCCGCCCTGGTCGGAAAGCTCCAGCAGCGTACGTTCGACCTGCCGCAAGTGTCCGGCGTGGTCGTCGCCGTAGGCGTCCGCAGAGGTGGGCCAGCGGGCCAGAAGTTCCTCGAAATCGGCAGCCGGCCAGAACAGGACGCAAGTGACGCGGGGCCGGACTCGAGAGGCCTGATAGGCCGCGGCCTCCTCATGTACGGCCTTGATCTCGGCCTCCATCATCTCCGGGTCGGTCTCCCAGGTGGCACGTTGCCGTCGGGGATCGTGCAGTTCGTCCAGCGGGCGTGCGGGTCCGAGCAGGGAGGAGCGGGCCTCGTGCAACTTGTGGGCGAGGTCGTCGCAGTCGTCGTGAGGCTCGCCAAGGAGTCGGCGGACGCGGTGACGACCGGTGACGAGTTGCTCGATCTCCATCGCACGCTCGGCTCCCTCCACGGACGCGGCGGTGAGTGGTGTGCCCGGACCGATGGCGTGGGTGATCCCGGCGGTGAACCACTCCGCGGCCGCCCGGGGTTCGTCTTTCGATTCCAGCAATTCAGCCACGTAGTGCCACGGTCCGGGGTCCTTGGGGTGGCGCGCCCGCAACTCCGCGATCGCTGTCCGAGCCTCCTCCGCGCGCCCTGTGTCCCAGAGTGCTTCGGCCCGGTAGGCCCGGACCATCTCCGGCTCCTCGCAGCCCTCCTTCAGCAGCCGGTCGTAAATGGCGAGCGCACGATGGAACTCTTTGGCCAGAGCCCACTCGCTCGCTGCCTCCCGCAGTGTCTCCTCCCGGTACTCGGGATACCGGTCGGCCGACTCCTCCATCGCGGCGGCGGCTTCCGTCCCGGAGAGGTAGACACGGGAGGCGGGCTGAGACTCGTACGTGCGACGCTCCCGAGTCTTCGGGTTGGTCTTCTTGCGGTGGCGCTTGCTGGACATTCTCCTCAACTTAGCGGCGGGCAGCGGCGATCCGCACGCGTCGTCGCTCAGCGGGCACTTTCGGGTGAAATCGTCAAGACTCGTGGAGCTGAGCCGACGACTCCGCCCGGATGTGAAGCATCACCCCGGCCAGTTCCTCTATACGGGCCCGCAGTTGACGGTACGGCAGGGACAGATCGACCACGTGGCGGTAGAGCCGGACCATCTTGCCGGCCACGGGCACCTCCATGCGGTTCTCGCTCCCGGCAGCGGATACGAGGTGCCCTTCGCCGACGCCGAGGCGCACGCAATAGGCGAACATCTGATACAAGTCGGCCCGTTTCGTACCGTCCTTGTATTTGGCGTCCACGATGATCGCCGGGACGAGGCGGCGGCCACCGTCGGACGGCGGGAGGTAGTGGATGAGGTCGGGTTTCAGTAGCTCCTTCTTGCCCAGATCCAGGTAGTGGTCCCGGTCGCAGGGCTCGGCACGGCCGCCGGCACGGCGCCTCAGTTCCTCACCCAGCGCGGCGGCGAGGAATGTCTCGAACACCCGCCACATCTCCAGCAGCAGGCCGTCGACCAGGACCCGGCGGCCGTCGTCCAGTTCGTACGACGCGCCGCGCAGGATCAGCTCGGCGAGTCCGAGAGCCCGGTGGTAGCGGGTGTTGAGCCGGTTCGCCGTCCAGGTGGAGAGCGGTGCTCCCGGCCGTGGGGCGGTGACCCCGTCCAGCTGGACCACGATTCTGCGCAGCCGTGCTCTGAGCGTGGGATCGAGGCCGGGGAGTCCGAGCAGTCGGCGAGCGGCACCGAGCAGGAGCCGGTTCTCAGCGATGTCGGGTGTGTGGTCGTCATAGGTGACTTCCAGGGGCAGGGCAAGGCCCGGCCTGCGGCGCAGCTGGGCCGGGGCACGAAGTCGGCCCCGCAGCATCGGAAGGGTGTCTTCGACCTCGCGGTAGCCCAGAAGCACGCCGGGCCGAAGGGCTCGGTCGGCTGCTTCGGTGAAGGCGTGGCCGACGGCCGGCAGCAGCTCATGACGGGCCCCGGCCTCCACGGGCTCGTCCGACCACTGTGCGTGTCCCGTGGCGTAGGCCAGCAGGTAGAGGAGTCGGTCCACGGGGATCTTGGGGGTGATGCGCAGTTGTACGGCGGAGTCGTCACCGCCGAGTCTGACGCCCCCGACCATGGCTTTGGCGCGAAGCTCGTACCGGTCCCTGGTGCCTCGCCTCTGGCGTCCGGCGGGTTTGATGTCGACGAGTTTCGCAGCGCGTTCGCTCGTCAGGACGTGGGCCTGGCCCGGACTGAGCGTCCAGGTACTCCAGCCCTCGCCCTCGGTGAGGTCGATTCGGGTGAGGGCTGATGGTGTGGTGGTCATGCGTCGGCCTGAGCCGGTTCGTCATTGCCTGTGGCCGGGGTGGCGGTTTCGGTATCGGTGTCGGCCGCTGCCGGGCGCGGGATCTGGACAGGCTCCGGTGCCGGGATCGGAGGCAGGTCTTCCCGCAGCGAGGCCAGGCCGTACTGAGCGTTGATGTCGATGTCGTCGCCCCAGTGATAGTCGGCGAGCAACGGCAGGAGCTGGGTGCGCCACAGCCGTTCGAGCGCCGCCGGGCCGGTGTGCACTGCCGACCGCATGAAGTACGAAGGTCCGATACGGAAGTCCCGGTCGCCGGACGGATGCTCACCGATGCGTTCGTTCAGGGCATCGAGCAGCAGCGCGGTTTCCTGGGAGAACTGCTTCTTCTCCAGCCAGCGGCGGAGCATGGAGGCGGTCGGGTCCGTGCTCGGGTGGAGTTCCATGAATGAGAAGCGCCGGCGCATGGCCGCGTCCATCAGGGCGATGGAGCGGTCGGAGGTGTTCATGGTGCCGAGAAGCACCAGGTTGGGCGGGAGCCGGAAGCGGCGGCCCTCATCCGAGCCGTAAAGAAGGTGGACGAACTCCTTTCGGTATTCGAGGAGGAAGTAGAGCTCGCCGAAGACCTTTGCGAGGTTGCCCCTGTTGATCTCGTCGATGACCAGCACGAAGACCTCTGCCGGGCGACGGCGGGCCGCGTTCGCCAACCTCTTGAGGGGGCCTTCGACCAGGTCGAAGGCGATGCCGGAACCGGATCCCGTGTCGGTTCCGCGGCCGTCTCCCTTCCCCGCGCTGTCGGCAGGCGTGGCACGTACCGCCCTTGGCCTGAAACCTTCGAAAAAGTCCTCGTAGGAGTAGGCCGGGTGGAACTGGACCAGCCGGAAGTTGGCCTCACGTCCTCCGGTGAGATGACGGGCCAGGGCGAGAGCCGTGTACGTCTTGCCGGTGCCCGGAGGCCCGTGGAAGATCAGCTGGGGCCGGTCCCGGAGCAGCTCCACGCACTCCTGGAGCCAGGAGGTGTCCTCCATGGTCAGCTCGTCGGCCAGCTCCTGAGTCGCGTCGGGCAGCACCGCCGCCTCGGACCCCTCGGTGGGCGCCTGGTCGGGCTCCTCGTCGAGCAGGACCTCCAGGTCCCCCGTGAATTCCGTCAGCTCGACCAGCCGCAGTTCAGGGTTGCCGAGAGGGCCCTCCATCTCCCTCGGCAGGTGCCGGTACAGGTCCAAGGGGGCGTCCAGGTTGCTCCAGTTCACGGTGCGCTGGAGGCTGACGCCGCCGCCTCCGGCAACCTGGCGGGCGGGGCCGGTGACCGTGCCGAGGTAGGTGTTGCCGCCGTCGGTGGTCACCACGATGTCCCCTTCCCGCATGCGGGACAGGAAGGTGTGGAACTCCTCGGCGGTCTGCACACGGAGGCTCTGGCTCAGGCTTGAGTACGCCTCGTCGACAGCCTGCCGCACTTGCTCCTGGGTGAAGCCGTCGTCGAGAACCGGCAACCGGTCTGCGGGTACGGAGCAGATCCCCTTCTCCTGCCAGAGCCCGTTGATCAGGCTCTTGCCCCGACTGTCGTCGCCACGGACAAGCCAGGCCCTGCGTGGCGGCTCCGTCTCAGTGACGGTGTCTCCACGGGCGGGAACCAAGTCGTTGATCTCCGCCGCGTCGAGAGCCCGATCGAGCAGCGCCCGGACGGCGCTCGCGCTGGATGCGGGCTCGTCGTAAACACCGTCCCGGACGAGCAGATTGCGCCATTCATCGAGTTCCACGGGAGAGAGTCCCAGCTCCTCGGGGACCTCTCCGTCATCTCCGAGAGCGAGGTGCCAGCCCTCGGGACGGGGCCCTTGAAGCCAGGGAAGCAGGAAATCCGCGTCCAGTCCGTGGTGCTCCGCCAGGTCGGCCACCCTGATCCACTTGCCGGTGTCCGGCAGCGCCGCGAGTGTCTCCGTGGCGGCCTCGAAGGCCGCGCGCTCGCTGTCCCAGTAACCATAGGAATTCCGGGCATGCGCGAGGAAGTCCGCCGCGTCGAACGTTTTGAGTGCCTCGCGGCCAGGCCCCGTGAGCCGCCACTGCCGTCCGGTCTTGCGCAGCCAGCCGGCCTTGCCGAGGTTGATGCTCTCGTAGCGGAGCCGCTTCTCGACCGCGGTCTCCACTTCGGGAAAGGACGCATGCCAGTCGCCCTCCAGGTCCGGGTCCTCCGCCTGGACCAGCTCCCAGACCTGCCGGAACGCGAGGCCGTGCCCTTCCGGCTGCCGCGCCAGAATCCGTGCGGCCACCCGCACCACCCGCGCGGTCAGCTCGAATGCGGTGGTCATGGACTCCCCCTCGCCCTCGCCTCAGCCAGTACTTCTCATCCCCGGATTGGTCACGCGAGATCGCCTGCCAATGCCGTACAAGATAACGGCGGCCACTGACAATCATCTGCCGAGGGGACGGCGCCGCAGGTCAGCAGTCGGACGGTCCGAGGTACTTATGGCGGGCCCTCGGCCGGTCAGAGGGCACACTCCATCGGCACCCTGCACCGGATCTGCTTCCCGATCGGCGACCGGCACACCTGCCACCCCGGCGCGAGCAGGTCCAACAGCCGCAGTCCGCGCCCGGACTCCGCCTCCGGGTCGTGCAACGCAACGCCACGAGACCTCGGTAGCAAACGCGGGTCCGGATCATGGACATTGACCGCGATGCCGAACACAGCCACGTACACCTCCACCACCAGCGGTACGTGGTCCCCGCAGGCCCGCACCGAATTGCCGACGAGCTCGGACACGACCAGCTGCGCGGCTTCGGCGGCCTCCGAGTCGGCGCCGTAGTCCGCCAGCACCTTGACGGTCAGTCCGCGCAGGAGGCGGAACGCGTCAGCGGACGCGCTGATGTGGGCGGCGAATCCCTGGCTGCGGTGGCGGAGGTAGAGGCCCGGGGCCGGTGGCGGGAAGGGGTGGAGGGCTTGGGGGCCCGTGTCTTCGTCGACAAGCTGGTGGCGGGCGGGGACGGGGCAGGGTCAGGGCTGGGCATAGGTCCTCCGGTCCGGGATGTACGCGGATTCGTGAGCCAAGTCGTTCTGCATAGCTTCGCGTTCAGCTCCACAGCGCTCTCCCGATACTGATGATTCCCCCCTAAGGTCGCAAGTTTTCTACCCAATCTAGTGAATGGACGACAAGACTCGGTTCCTGCGCGTGAGCTGGTCGTGCAAGACTGCCGATATGCCCAACTCTCCGCTGGTCCCAACGGTCCGTCGCAGGCGTCTCGGCGCGACGCTGCGGCGGCTGCGCAACGACGCTGGGATGACGCTCGACGAGGCGGCGGCCACTATGGGGTGGAAGGGCCCGAAGCTGTCCAAGATCGAGAGCGCCAACCAAGCCGTCAGGGCGGGCGATGTCACAGCACTGCTGAAGGCCTACGGCATAAGCGATCCGAATGTGTGCCAAGCGCTGGAGAACTTGGCCAAGGACGCGGGCAAGAAGGGATGGTGGCAGACCTACAGCGGGATCGTCTCGCCGTCCTACGCGGACTACATCTCTCTGGAGTCCGATGCAGAGGCGATCTGTGCATGGTCTCCACTGGTCATTCCCGGGCTCCTTCAGACTGCCGCATACGCTCGCGAGACCATCGCTGGCGTCACAACCTCCCGGACGTCGGAGGAGGTCGCCGCGCTGGCTGAAGTACGGCTCGCACGCCAGTCCGTACTCACCCGCCCCGGCTCACCCCTTGAACTCTGGGCGATCATTCACGAAGCCGCACTCCTCCAGCGCTTCGCCGTGCGGCCGACGACCATGCGAGACCAGCTGCGACGCCTGCTAGACACGGCCGACATGCCGAATGTCACGGTTCAACTGATGCCGCTGGACTGCACCACGCACCCCGGCATGCTGGGCGGGTTCAGTCTGGCCTGCTTCCCCCCGCCCATGCCCGCCGTCGTGCTCTTGGAAAATCTCAGTGGCGCGGCTTACGTTGAGGGCGACGACGCGGCACCCTTCACCAAAGCCTTCGACCGCATCCGTGCCACGGCCCTCTCGGTGGAGGACTCGCTCGCACGGTTTGCTCACATGGAAGAAGGCCACAGGAAGTGAACGACGCGAAGGCTGAGCTGTATGCCTACGACCTCTCTACTGCGATATGGCGCAAGTCCTCAGCCAGCGGAGCGGAGCACGACTGCGTCGAAGTCACCGACCTCCCCGACGGCGGTAAGGCCGTTCGTGACTCGAAGCGGCCAGAGGCCGTGCCCTTGCGGTACACCGCGTCCGAGTGGGCCGCGTTCCGCAAGGGCGTGATGTCCGGGGAATTCTGACCCGACAGCGCATACCCCGATGGCCGCACTCCGAGAAGTGTTGAGGCGGCCATCGGCTTGTTCAGGACCAGAAACCGAGCTGTTCGTCGACCCCCACCTCGGCAACGCTGAACAGCCCGCCCCCGGCGTCCGGTTCGTCGCTCGGTGCTCTCGCCCCGGCCGGCTCAGGGGCCGGCGGGGGTTTGGGGGTGGTCCGCTCCGGCCGGGTGAGCGGGCTGCGGCCAGGCGCGTGGCGGGGGCCCCGGCCAGGGGGTGGCGTCATGGCCGGGTTGACGTACGCGTCGCCGGATTCGGCCGCCTCCTCCATCTCCCTGTAGATCGTGATGATTCTGTCCCTGGTCCGCTTGAAGAGGTCCGGAGACCTGTTCCGGAACGCACGGAAGCTGTCCAGAACCAGGTCGATGTCGGCTTCTGGGAGCCCGTAGAGGTGGAAATACGCGGCATCCAACTCGGCTCGGATCTCGAAGCGGCGGTCCTCGTTCCAGACGAACGGGGGGTTCTCGTCGCCGAGGTGGCGGGCGAAGGGGGACATCTCGTAAGACGTATAGGTGATTTCGAGGACTCTCTCGCGGACCCAGGAGCCCAAGGTCCTGCCGCTGAGCCAGGGGGCCTGACGGGTATAGACGTCGGGGGACAGGATCGGAAGCTGTTCCAGGTAGGTGTAGGTGAGATGTGCGCCCGAGATCTTCTGCCGTGCGGCGAAATCCAGGACGAATGCGGAGAGATTGGCCAGAAGTCCGACCAGAGGGAGGTCTTGCCTGAGCGGCAGCAATAGCGGCGTGGTGTGGCCTACCGCTGTACGCGGCAGAACAGAAGCGATCACCGTACGCTCGTCCGAAGCCCGACACACATCCCGCCACCCCATCAGCCAGTCGTGCCGCCACTCCGTCTCCGGCTGCATCGGCTCCCCCGCCAGCCGATCGTCAACCTGTTCTTCCAGAATCCAGTAGCGAGGCACCGGCACCTTAGCCGGATTTTGATGCGCCTCAACATCGAACCGAGGCAGCGTGCCCTTGTTGACCTGGGCCTGCGTCGCGTTCTCGTATGTTGCGAAGCGACCGTCGAAGTGATGCGCGAACTTGCCCTCATACAGCGGCAGAGCGCGCTCCTCCTCACGGACGAAGACCGTTCCCTTCTGGACCCAGCCGCCCCTATCGAGAGTCTCTGTTGTCAGGAACAGGGGCCTTGACCCCGAATCCTGAACACGGGTTATGCGGCTGGTGCAAGCGTAGTTGGTGTGAGGTGGAAGGCGTTCTCGAAGGCGATCGGTGATC